>JASUSP010000033.1 GCA_030446005.1 Tepidanaerobacteraceae bacterium
AAGTTTATCCGTGCCTGTCTGTTCGGAAAGGTGGGATATGGAGACAGCCAAGTGGAACTCTTGCCCGTCAAAGGATACCTTAATGTTAGGGTTACCGCCCTTGGTCTCGTCTTCCCGGGAGTAGAGGCGGTTTTTGCGGGATGCTCGCCACTCCTCCCGCTTGGCTTGGCCTTTGCAAATCCTTTTCCAGAGCTTTCTGCCGCCAAAGACTACCTTTGGTATCGTGCCATTCTCCCGATGGGCCTCAAGCTCAGCCAGCTTCTTCTCTAGAGATGCTACCCGGTTGTTCCGCCCCTTGACTGCCAGGCGGAGTTTTTCAACAATGTCCGGGGCATCGCCTTTCTTACCTGCCCTCGCCAGCTTCCTCATAGCAAGGCTGAGCTTCTTCCTCGCCCGTCGTAGCTTGTTTTCCGTTTCCTCAATTTCCAACTCCAGCAGCTCTTTTTGGGAGTCCAGGACGGCCTGGGCCTTAAGCCTGGCATCGTCCACGTAGCGGGAGTTGATTCCGAAGAGTTCTTGCCCCAATTTCTTAATTTCATCTCGGGATGCACCCTCTAGTAGCCGGTTGAAGGCCCAACGCATGCAGGCAGAAAAAAGGCGCATCTCCGTCACAAGAGGATCTTCATCTCCGCGGCCCCACTTTCCCGACCGGAAGGCCGGGTAAACTTCCGGAAATAACTCCCCGCAAACTGTCATGCTAAATTTGTCCTTTTTCTGTTTCTTCGACATCTATTATCAGCTCCCGAAAACCGGGCATTCTAGCTTGCCGCTGGGCAGCCGCACGGGTCTGAACAGACCCTATTCCCCATACCTGCAGCCTATTCGGGTGTAACCCAATCTCTTTGCTACTTCCCTAATGGATAAGAGTTCTACATTTCGCTGGTATCAAAATAGTCAAGTTCAGTTAATTACAGTATAGTTTCTTGAAGCTGCTTCTAACCTCCGTTAAATATCGAGATTTCTTACTTCCGCTGCGTGTTCAAAGATAAATTGTCTCCTGGGTTCTACCTTTTCTCCCATGAGTATCGTAAAGATTTCATCGGCCTCTATGGCATCCTCTAAAGTTACCTTCAAAATTGTCCTGGTCTTGGGATTCATTGTGGTTTCCCAAAGCTGGTCGGGATTCATCTCTCCAAGACCCTTGAATCTCTTGACATCGGCCTTTTCCCTGTCTTTGCCTAATTTTTCTAATACAGCTTTTAACTCTTCATCGCTGTAAGCGTAATAAACCTCTTTCCCTTTTTTCACCTGGTAAAGGGGAGGCTGAGCTATATATACCATCCCGGCCTCTATCAAAGGTCTCATGTAGCGGTACAAGAAAGTAAGCAGTAAGGTCCTAATGTGCGCACCATCCACGTCGGCATCGGCCATTAGAATTACCTTGTGATACCTCAGCTTTTCGATATCGAAGTCATCGCCGATTCCGGTGCCCAGGGCGGTTATCATGGCTCTTATCTCTTCGTTGCTCAATATCTTGTCGAGTCTTGCTTTTTCCACGTTCAATATCTTACCGCGCAGGGGAAGGATTGCCTGAAACCTGGGGTCCCTGCCTTGCTTGGCCGAACCTCCCGCCGAATCCCCTTCTACCAGGTAAAGTTCGCAAAGTCTGGGGTCTTTTTCCCTGCAGTCTGCGAGTTTCCCGGGAAGGGAATTCTTATCCAGCGCATTTTTTCTCCTCACCAGTTCCCGGGCCTTCCTGGCCGCTTCTCTGGCCCTTGCGGCGCTGATTGCTTTTTCAACGATACTTCGCGCTATGACCGGATTTTCCTCCAGGAAGCGGTCCATCGCCTCCCCTACCACCGACTCCACTATACCGCGCATTTCGCTGTTTCCGAGCTTCGTCTTCGTCTGCCCTTCGAATTGAGGGTTGACCAGCTTAACGCTGATAACCGCTGTCAGACCTTCCCTCACATCTTCTCCTGAGAGGTTGGCATCCTGTTCTTTTAAGAGATTCATCTTGCGCGCGTAATCGTTAATGGCCTTGGTCAGCGCCGACTTAAAACCTATGAGGTGAGTTCCGCCTTCCTGGGTGTTAATGTTGTTGGCGAAGCTCAGCACGTTTTCCACGTAAGAATCGTTGTACTGCAGTGCAACCTCTACCTGCCACTCGTCTTTTTTCGAAGCTTCGATGTAAATGGGTTCATCGTGGAGCACGTCCTTATTTCTGTTTAGATATTTTACGAAAGAAACTATACCGCCTTCGTAGTGGAAAACCTGATGCTTTCCGGTCCTCAGGTCCTTCAGCTCTATTTTCAACCCTTTATTTAAAAAGGCCTGTTCCCGTAATCTCTGGGCCAAGACATCGTAGTTAAAAGAAGTATCCTCGAATATTTC
Organism: Tepidanaerobacteraceae bacterium; assembly: GCA_030446005.1. Taxonomy (GTDB): domain Bacteria; phylum Bacillota; class Thermosediminibacteria; order Thermosediminibacterales; family Thermosediminibacteraceae; genus Fervidicola. The sequence continues at coordinate 2,335 of JASUSP010000033.1, forward strand.
GTCATCCGGCATGAAGGTGACTTTCGTTCCCGTATCCTCGGCTTTTCCCACGACCTCAACATTCGTTACCGGTTTTCCCCGTTCGTATCGCTGGTAGTATCTAAAGCCGTCCCTTTTCACCTCCACCTCGAGCCATTTTGAAAGGGCGTTTACAACAGAAACGCCCACCCCGTGAAGACCCCCGGAGACTTTATATCCTCCCGTTCCGAATTTACCTCCGGCGTGAAGCATTGTCAGAGCTACTTCTAGGGCGGGTTTTCCCACTTTAGGATGGATTTTGACGGGAATACCGCGGCCGTCGTCTTCCACCGTCACCGAGCCGTCTTTATTTATCGTTACCAGTATGTTCTTACAAAATCCGGCAAGGGCCTCATCGATACTGTTGTCCACCACCTCGTAGACCAGGTGGTGAAGACCCCGGCTGTCGGTGGAACCGATGTACATTCCGGGCCTTAACCTTACGTGCTCTAATCCTTCCAGCACCTCTATTTTTGTCTCATCGTAAACTGTGTTCTTCTCCAATCTCACTACCTCCAACCTAGATGCTTTCTTCGCTTATATTTTTCAAAAAATAGGACCTTTTAAAAAGAGTGGTAGAAGAAATCGGCGAGAAATATATTTTCTTGTCCGTAACCACCAACGATTTCCCCTCTTCTTCGCCGGGCACCACGAACCCTTCTTCCTTTGCTATCTGCAGAAAATCCCGGGTATCCCGAGAATGGGTACATTCCTTGTCAAGAATCATAATGATGTCCCTGGTTCTCACCACGGTATTCTTGCCTATGTGAATGAACACGAGCTTCACCTCTTTTCATTTTAAACTCGAGGTCTTTTATGCAAAGTTCTATAAATTTACTCCTCAGCTTCTCATCCTCAATGCCCGCTGCAATATTATAAACCATTTGCTTTTTTTTGTCAGGAATTTCAATTTTAACGTCCTCATCAGGATTTTTTTTACTCTCGCTCTTAATCTTTCTTTCATCGATATTGATTATCTGAAATCTTATATCCCTTACCAAAGGAGTTGCTAAAAAAGAATTTATCCTTTCCATAATTTCGGTTTTAAAAAATAAAAGCTGATGGGCCCATACTGAATTCTTAACGCCTATAAAGAGGGTGTCACCCCGAAAAAAAATCGGCTTTGAAACCCTCGCTATCCTTTCGCCCACTATCTCGTCATACCGTACGAATATCGTGGCTTCTTTCAGTTTGCGCTCCATGTGGCCCTTTTTTAAAACGTTCCACAGGACGTTTTTTATTTTTTCCACGCTAAGACCACCATCCCAAAACGCCCGCCTTAATTCTGAAAACCGTTGCCTTTTTTAAAACATCTTCCGGAATCGCGGAAAGGTCGGAAGTGGTGACGAACACCTGCCAAACTTCTTCACCTTCCAAAATCCACTTTCTTCGGTTTACGTCCAGTTCCGAAAGCGCATCGTCCAGAAGAAGTATGGGGGATATGCCGGTGACCTCGAAAAACATTCGCCTTTCTGCAAATTTTATACTAAGACACAGCGTCCTCTGTTCTCCCTGAGAGCCAAAATATCTCAAATCTCTTCCGCCCAGTAAAAACTGAAAATCATCCCTGTGGGGCCCGACCTGGGTAAAACCGCTTTTCAAGTCCCCGGGTAACGATTTTCTCAAAGCCGAGGAAAATGCTTCGCGGAAGGAATCAGGCGGCACATCCGCCGAAAAAGAACTGTTTTCGTATTTTACCTCGAGCTGTCTTTCATCCCGGGAAAAATAAAGATAATATTTTTTAACCAGCGGAAAGAGTTTTTCTAAAAAAGCCATTCTTGCCTTCAGTATCGCAGCGCCCAGTTCGGAAAGCTGCTCGTCCCAGACCTCCAAGGCCGAAATGAGCGCCCTATCGTGCCTCAACTGCCTTAATAGGATATTTCTCTGGAAAAGTGCGCGGTTATATTCCGCAAGGTACCGCCCGTACTGGGGTTTTAAACGGCTTATTACAAGGTCGAGAAACCTTCTTCTTTCGGAAGGCTTTCCCTTGACCAGGCTGAGGTCGTCGGGAGAAAAAAACACAGCATGGATCTGCCAAAAGAGTTCCGAAAACCGCTTTTTTTCAACGCCGCATTCGCGAACTTTTTTCCTCTCCCCGATGTTTAACAGTACTTCCCTGTCCATTGGACCAGAGGAAGTGGAGAAAATTCCCTTTATGTAGGCTTTTGTGTCGTCAAAGGCAACCAGATGCTGTTCTTTGTTGGTCCTCACCGGCCTTAAATTACAAAGAAAATATATAGCTTCCAAAAGGTTGGTCTTCCCCTGAGCATTATCTCCGAAAAACACATTGAGACCTTTCGAAAAGTCGGCTTCGAGCTCTTTAAAATTTCGAAAATTGACAAGCCGTATTTTTTCAAGGTGCAAATCATTCACTCCCGCCCTTTACGACAAAGGTCTGCCCTTGAAATTCCACCACATCCCCCGGAAAAAGCTTTCTAGACCTTTTTGTCTCCACCTGTCCGTTTACTTTCACAAGGCCTTGCTTTATCATCAACTTAGCTTGCCCACCTGTCAAAACTACACCCGACCATTTTAAAAACTGGTCCAGGTTTATGTTCTCGGTCCTTATAAAGACTTCCTTCACTACTCCTCACTCCTCAACCTGACAGGCAGGATGAAATTTACGTGGTTTTCCACCCCAAGGGGCCTTATAACGCAGGGTCCCACTTCTCCGGCAAATTTTATCTCTACCTCAGGTTTTTCAACGGACCTTAGAGCCTCAATAAAGAAACGGGCGTTAAAGGCGACAATAAGTTCCCCGCCGGATATATCGCAATCCACCTTTTCGTAAACGCTGCCTATGTCTGATTCTGTGCTTATCTTTATGCAATCGCTTTCTATATTAAATTTTATCAGATTATTTTTGCTGCCTTCCCTCGCAACAACGAACGCGCGTTCTATACTCGAAAGAAGCAAATCGGTGTTTGCCACTGCCGTGACCTTTGGCTCTATGTCAACCACCTGTTCATATTCGATAAATTTTCCTTCCAGCAACCGGCTGGAGATAGTCATATTTTCCGTGCAGAATACAACTCTGTTGCCTCCGGTATGTATCTCGAAATAATTATCTTCCCCATCCGAAATTGCCCTTGTCAGCTCTAAAAGTGCTTTTCCCGGAACAACTATGCTAAAGTCGGGCCCCTGTAATTCTTCCCAACGCCAGGCTATCCTGAAACCGTCAAGCGCCACCACATTGAACCTTCCGTCTTTTAGCTCTAAGAGCTCACCGGTGAGTACCGGCCTTGCTATAGAGTCCTCCGCTCTTGCGAAAATAGTTTGCTTCACCATATTTTTGAAAACTTCTTTAGGAAGCTTAATCAAAGGGCTGGTCTGCTGGGGAACTGCTTCGGGAAAATCATCGCTTTCCAATGCCGGCATGGTTAGATGAAAATCCCCTGAATCAACGGATACCCGTCCCCCATCGCTTTTAAACGTAACCTGGCCTTTAGGCAATTTCCTCAATATTTCGGAAAGAGCCTTGGTAGATATTACTATATCGCCCTCTTCCATAATTTGCGCAGGCACTCTGTATTCTATACCCATTTCCAGGTCCGTTGCTGAAAGTTCAAGCGTTCTGCCGTAAGCCGAAAATTTAACGCCGGAAAGAATTGGCATGGTAGTCTTTCCGGCTATAAATCTTTCCGCTAAAGAAATACCCGAAAGCAATTCGTCTTTTTCGATAACGAATTCCATGGTAAAACCTCCATGTAAATTAATCTAACAGGACTTGATATTTTAAACTAGGAGTAGTAGTAGTACCGCCTGTGGATATGTGGATAAATTATGTGAATAATTCAACTTATGGTTTTTTAAATGTGAATAACCTGTGGGGAAGGAAGGTTATTTTGTCCACTTAGTGCACATAATAAAATTGTGCTAACATTTTTGTCCACACATTTCCACATGTTATCAATAGAATATCAATAAGTTTTTCTACACTAGCTATTTAAGATTTTCTTTTTGAGGTTTTCGATGAGCGAGGCAAACTGTGGGTCTTTCTGTATGTCCTTCGATATTTTTTCGCAAGCGTGTATTACCGTGGTGTGGTCGCGTCCGCCGAACTCTTCTCCTATCTTGGGGAGCGAAAAATCGGTCAATTCCCGGCACAAATACATAGCGACCTGTCTTGCGTAGGCGATTTCCTTAGTCCTCTTTTTTGACTTAAAGTCGTCAATTTTAACGGAAAAGTGATTGCCAACAACCTGAAGTATATCCATTACCGACACCGTTTTAGGCTTGCTATTAGGTAGTATGTCTTTTAATACTTGTTCGGCCAGGGTAAGGTCAATAGGTTTATTGGTGAGGGAAGAAAAGGCAACTATGCGAATCAATGCGCCTTCCAATTCACGGATGTTGGTTTCGATTTTGGTGGCGATAAAATTGATTACTTCGTCGGGAACGGTGAGCTTTTCCATCATCGCTTTTTTCCTAAGAATTGCGATTCTTGTTTCGAAATCCGGAGGTTGGATGTCGGTTATGAGCCCCCACTCGAAACGGGACCTCAGGCGTTCTTCCAAGGTGGGAATCTCTTTTGGTGGACGGTCGCTTGATATTATTATCTGCTTGTTTGCCTCGTAAAGGGCGTTAAATGTGTGGAAAAATTCCTCTTGAGTCCTTTCTTTGCCGGCTATAAATTGAATATCGTCTATTAAAAGCACGTCGATATTCCTGTATTTATTTCTGAATTCCACATTTTTGTCGTCGCGGATGGAGTTTATAAGTTCATTAGTAAATTTTTCTGAAGAAACGTACATCACTTTGCTTGAAGGGTTGTGCTCCAGTATATAATGGCCGATGGCGTGCATCAAGTGGGTCTTTCCGAGCCCCACCCCTCCGTATATAAAAAGCGGATTGTATGCTTTGGCTGGTGCTTGGGCTACGGCCAAAGAAGCGGCGTGGGCAAAACGGTTGCTGTTTCCAACAACGAAGGTGTCGAAGGTGTATTTGGAATTCAGGTTACAATGTATTTCTTCGTTGTAATTCTTAGAGTCCTTTTCTATCGCATCTATAGTGGATGCTTGCTCGGAACTGGTAGAACTATCAATTTTAAAGAAAATACTGACATTACGGTTCAATATAGAACTCAAGATATCCTTCAGGAGGTTTGAGTATCTTTTCTCCAGAACTTCCTTTAAAAAGTCGTTCGGGACCTCCACGATGGCGATGTCGTCTTCTATGCACAAGAGCTTAGTGGGTTTCAAAAAGGTGTTAAAGGAGATATCGTTGTTAAGTTCGCTGCTCAAAACCTTGAGTACCTGCTGCCAAAGGTCGGGAAGGTTGTGGGTCATAAAAAAACCTCCTCAAAAGAAAAAAGAACTAGAAGCTAATAAAATGATAACAAAATACGACATTACATTCAATAAGAAACATATTTTCTTGACAATTATTAATATTATCGGCTATAATCTACTTAGTTTTCAGCCTGAGGGGGTGAAGCGATGAAACAGACATACCAGCCGAATAAGAGGCACAGAAAAAAGGTTCACGGTTTTAGAAAGAGAATGAGCACGAAGAGTGGAAGAAACGTAATCAGAAGAAGAAGGTTAAAGGGAAGGAAGAGGTTAACAGCTTAAGGGCCGCAAAGAAGAAAAAGCGGCCTTATTCCAGATTTTCGGAGGAAAAGTTAACTTGAAAAAGCGCTTCAGATTAACAAAAAATTTCGAATTTATATCGGTATACAAGAAGGGAAGGCGTGCAGGGTGTCCTCTTTTTACCATGTACGCGAAGGAAAATAATTTGGGGTACTCAAGATTAGGGGTTTCGGTAAGCAAGAAGATTGGAAAGAGCGTAGTGAGAAATAAGGTGAAGCGAAGGATAAAAGAGGCATTCAGGACGAATTACGATGAATTGAAAAAAGGTTACGATGTGGTTGTATCAGTAAAGGAAGAAGTTAAAAACGCAGATTACCACGAAATAAAAAGACAGATGGTTAATTTATTAAAAAAATTAAACCTCTGGGCTGGGAACGAAAGTGATTAAAAAAATTATCATTTCTTTGATTGTTTTTTATCAAAAAGCGATATCGCCTTTAAAGCCAAAAAGTTGCAGATTTTATCCTACTTGTTCTGAATACGCGAAACTTTCTATTGAAAAATACGGAGTACTGGTGGGAGGCCTTAAGGCTTTGAAACGGATAATTAAATGCCACCCCTTCCATCCCGGCGGTTACGATCCTGTTTAACTAAAAGGAATTAAGCATATATTTAAAAGGGGGAGCGCGTAAATGGCTTTTTTGCAGAACATAATGAAACAGTTGCTGGATTTTATATTCATATATACGAAAAGTTACGGCATTGCAATAATAGTGCTTACGGCTTTAATAAAGTTAATACTACTGCCCTTCAGTTTTCAGCAGTTTAGCTCAATTAAAAAAATGCAGGAAATAGCACCTTTACAAAGGAAAATTCAGGAAAAATATAAAAACGATAAAGAAAAACTGAATAGAGAGTTAATGAAACTTTATCAGGAACACAAAGTAAATCCCATGGGCGGATGCCTGCCTCTTCTTATACAGTTTCCGTTTATAATTGCACTTTTTCAGTTGTTACAGAACTACAATTTCGGAAATGCCGGTTTCCTCTGGATAAAAGACTTGGGTGCGCCAGATGCCACATTTATACTGCCGGTGCTGGCGGCCTTTACAACATACGTTTCTTCGAGAATAGGGATGCCTCAGGGCGCTGACAGCCAGCAAAGCACGATGAATATAGTGATGGCTGCCTTCATCGGGTGGATGGCCACGAAATTTCCGTCGGGACTTGCGCTATACTGGGTTGTAAGCAACCTTTTGCAGATATTGCAGCAAGTTTTGATAATGCGCTCCCCAGCCTCTGTCAAGGAGGAGGCAAAATGATATGAAAACCGTTGAAAAGATGGGTAAGACGGTGGAAGAAGCTGTAGAGCTGGCGTTAAAGGAACTGAAAGCGAAAAGAGAAGAAGTGGAAGTAGAAGTGCTGGACGAAGGAAGCCGGGGGTTATTCGGCTTACTTTCGAGGATGGCAAAAGTAAGGGTAACGCTGAAGCAAAAGCCGGAGGAAAAGGCTTTGGAATTTTTAAAAGGACTTTTTAATATTTTAAAAATTACGCCGGATATTAATCTGGTATACGAAGAGGAAGGCCTGATCAAAATAGAGATGAAAGGAAAAGACTTGGGAATTATCATAGGAAAGCGAGGCGCCACTTTAAACGCCCTTCAGTTTTTGACATCGCTGGTGGCAAATAAAGAAAGCAAAAGTTACGCAAGGATAGTCCTGGATGTTGAAGGTTATAGGAAAAAGAGGGAGAAGGCATTAAGAGAGTTGGCTTTGAAAGTAGCGAAAAAGGTTAAGGAAACGAAAAAGAGTATTGCCCTTGAACCGATGCCTCCCTCGGAAAGAAAAATTATACACAGCACCCTGCAGGCCGACAGTCGGGTAAAGACCCACAGTGAAGGAGAAGAGCCTTATAGGAGAGTTATAGTTTCGCTTAAGTATCCTCCTGTCAGATGACAGGAGGATATATTGTAGTCGGGGGAGATAATAATGGATTACGAAAGGGATACCATCGCCGCTATTTCCACGCCTTTGGGAGAAGGCGGTATAGGGATAATAAGAATAAGCGGGGACGATGCATTCCGCATAGCAGACAAAATATTCGTCCCCAAAAAAATAAAGCCCGGCGAGATGAAGCCCAGGACTGTGTACCTGGGCGACATTATAGACCCGGAAACCGGACAAATGATAGATGAAGTACTTGCGGTAAAATATAAAGCTCCGTATACTTACACAAGAGAAGATATGGTGGAAATAAACAGCCACGGCGGTTTTACCGTACAAAACAGAATCCTGGAAGTCGTTTTGTCTTGCGGGGCTAGAATGGCTGAGCCCGGTGAATTTACAAAGAGGGCTTTTTTAAACGGCAGGATAGACCTTTCACAGGCTGAAGCAGTAATAGACGTTATACGAGCTAAAACCGAAAGAGCTTTAAAGGTGGCGATGGAACAATTAAGAGGCGGTTTGTCAAATTTGATAGGTGAATTGAGGAAGGATTTAATAAAAGTACTTGCCCATATAGAGGCTAATATAGATTTTCCCGAAGATGATATACCGGGTTTGGACTCAGCAGCGATTTTAGCGGAAGTAAAGGTTCTAAGAGAAAGATTGGAAGAAATTTTAAAAAAATCAAAAGCCGGGAAGATTGTAAGGGAAGGGCTTTCAGTGGTAATTTTGGGAAGGCCCAATGTTGGGAAATCTTCGCTTTTGAATTCTCTTTTACGGGAAAAGAGGGCGATAGTTACGGATATTCCCGGCACGACGAGAGACATTATAGAAGAATATATAAACATAAAAGGAATACCGGTAAAAATTGTAGATACCGCCGGGATAAGGCAGACCCTGGATGAGGTCGAAAAAATAGGGGTAAAGAGAGCTCTGGAATCCCTTGAAAAAGCTGAATTGGTGCTCTTGATGTTCGATGCATCGGAAGAGTTAAAAAAAGAGGACCTGGATATAATCGAACTTGTCAAAGATAAATTTGTCATCGTAGTGATAAACAAGGTTGACCTGCCGGAAAAGCTGGACCAGAAGACATTGGAAGAGGCGATTCCGGGAAGGAATATAGTAAAAATATCTGCCCTTAAGGAAGAAGGAATTGATGAATTAAAAGAAGCCATATTCCGGGCGGTTACAAACAAGATAGGTTCTTTAGACGAAGGGGTCATGGTTACAAGGGCAAGGCACAGCCAGGCAATAAAAAAAGCTGTTGATGCTCTGAAAAGAGCTGAAGAGGCTTTAGTAAAATCGATTCCGATGGAAGTGGTAGCCGTGGAAGTTAGGGAAGCGCTGGAATTTTTGGGTGAAATAACTGGAGATACCGTGGAAGAAGATGTGATAAGGGCCATATTTGAAAATTTCTGCATAGGCAAATGAGGGTGGTGAGCATGGAATATACTGCGGGGTATTACGATGTTGCTGTTGTTGGAGCTGGCCACGCCGGATGTGAAGCGGCGCTGGCGGCAGCCAGATTGGGATTAAAGACTGTAGTATTTTCGATAAACTTAGACAGTATCGCCATGATGCCTTGCAACCCTTCTATAGGGGGACCTGCCAAAGGACATCTGGTAAGAGAAATAGATGCTCTAGGCGGAGAGATGGCGAAGAACATCGACAAAACGCTTATTCAGATGAGGCTGTTAAACACAAAAAAGGGTCCGGCAGTAAGGGCTTTAAGGGCACAGGCAGATAAGAAGGCTTATCAGTTTTCCATGAAGCACACTTTAGAAAGACAAAAAAACCTCGATATAGTTCAGGCAGAAGTAGTAAAAATATTAGTCGAAGGAAATAAGGTAAAGGGCGTGGTTACGAAGACAGGCGGTGTATTTTATGCAAAGGCTGTTATTTTGACCACAGGCGTGTATTTGAGGGGAAGGATTGTCATTGGAGATGTGAGCTACAGCGGTGGACCAAACGGGCTTTTCCCGGCCAACGAGCTTTCGAAGTGTTTGGAGAGCCTCGGTTTCGAATTGGGAAGGTTTAAGACGGGTACTCCGCCAAGGGTTCACAGGGATTCTATTGACTTCACAAAAATGATAGAACAGCCGGGAGATGAAGTTATAATACCTTTTTCCTACGAAACGGAGAAAATAGAAAGGCCTCAGGTTTCTTGCTGGCTCACTTATACCAACGAAAGAACGCACGAGATAATCCGAAAGAACTTACACAGAGCACCGCTTTATACGGGACAGATAACCGGAGTGGGGCCCCGTTATTGTCCAAGCATCGAAGTGAAAATAGTAAATTTCCCAGAAAAGGAATCGCATCAGGTTTTCGTGGAACCGGAGGGTCTAAACACTTGTGAGATGTATCTTCAGGGAGTTTCCACCAGCCTTCCTGAGGATGTTCAGCATGAACTTTTGAGGACCATAAAAGGACTCGAAAACGTTAAAATGATGCGTCCTGGGTACGCTATTGAATACGATTACGTGGTGCCGACCCAGCTGAAACTCACTTTAGAGACAAAGGAGATTGAAGGACTATACATGGCAGGTCAGATAAACGGAACTTCCGGTTACGAAGAAGCGGCTGCCCAGGGGTTGGTAGCAGGTATCAATGCTGCATTAAAGATAAAAGAAATGGAACCCCTTATCTTGAAAAGGTCAGATGCGTACATTGGCGTGATGATAGACGACCTAGTGACTAAGGGGACCGATGAACCCTACAGGATGTTAACTTCGCGGGCCGAGTATAGGCTTTTGTTAAGGCATGATAACGCCGATATGCGACTAACGGATATAGGCTACCGGGTAGGATTGATAAGCGAGGAAAGGTATCAAAAATTCATAAGGAAAAAGAGGATGATTGAAGAGGAGATTGAAAGGCTGAGGTCCACGAAAGTAACCCCGACTTTTGAAGTAAATAAGGCATTAGAAGAAATAGGTTCATCGCCACTGACAACACCTGCGACGCTGGAAGACTTATTAAAGCGGCCAGAGATAAATTATGAGCTGCTGAAGGTGCTAGACAGAGAAAGACCTGAACTTCCCGATGAAGTGATAGAACAGGTTGAGATAATGGTAGCCTATGATGGTTATATAAAAAGGCAATTAAAGCAGGTAGAGAGCTTTAAAAAGATGGAAAACAAGCGAATTCCCGATGACATAGATTACGATAAAATTTATGGACTTAGAACCGAAGCAAAGGAAAAACTTAAAAGGATAAGACCTGCTTCTATTGGACAGGCATCGAGAATTTCGGGGGTAAATCCTGCGGATATAACAATATTACTTATATATCTGGAAACAGAACGAAAGAGGCGGAAAGATGAAAAATAACTTTGAACAAAAATTGATGAAAATGGCAAAGGAAGCCGGTATTGAAATTAAAGAAGATAATGCCATTTTACACGGTATTTTTAAAAAAGAAATTGAAAAATGGAACGAAAAGGTTAACCTGACTTCTATAAAAGAAGAAGAGGAGTTTATAGTAAAGCACGTTTTGGATTCATTGATGTTATTAAAAAAAATGGATATTCCGTGTGGAACAAGAATTATTGACGTCGGGACGGGTGCAGGATTCCCCGGCATTCCGTTAAAAATAGAAAGAAAGGACCTGAGTGTATATTTACTGGATTCAAACAGAAAAAAGACGGATTTTCTGGAAAGCACGATAAAAAAGCTGGGATTAAAAGAAACAAATGTTCTATGTGCACGGGCAGAGACCATCGGGAGAAACCCAAAATATCGGGAAAGTTTTGATTTTGCAGTTGCAAGAGCTGTTTCAGCTTTAAATGTGCTTTCGGAGTTTTGCCTGCCTTTAGTAAAAATGGGTGGATTTTTCGTGGCATTAAAGGGAAAGGACCCGGAAGAAGAAATCGAAGAAGCTGAAGATGCGATAAAAACTTTGGGGGGAAGGATAAATGATGCATTGTATTACGAATTGCCGGGAGGAATTCAAAGGAGCATGGTAATTGTGGAAAAAGTTATAAAGACTCCCGAAACATATCCGAGAAGAGAAGGAATGCCGGAAAAAAGACCTATTTTATTGAAAAAATTTCCAAAAAAAGAAGGAGATTGAAAAAGTTGTATAGAATATTACACTAAAAAACATGAGGCGGTGGTTACCTGTGTGGGGGGGAAAGAAAAACGAAATTATAAACATCCCGCTAGATGCCATAAAGCCGAATCCATATCAGCCGAGAAAAAATTTTGACGACGAATCTTTAAAGGAACTCACAGATTCGATAAAGACATACGGAGTGTTGCAACCAATTGTTGTAAGGCGAATGGGAAAAAACGAGTACGAATTGATTGCAGGGGAAAGAAGGTGGAGGGCCTGCCAGAGGGCGGGTTTAAAAGAGATACCGGCCATAGTACGGGATGTCAGGGAAACAGAATCGGCGATAATGGCTCTGATTGAAAACCTGCAGAGGGAAAATTTGAATTTTATAGAAGAGGCGGAAGGTTACAGGCAATTGATGGACGAGCACGGACTTACGCAGGAACAGCTTGCGGAAAGATTGGGGAAAAGCCAGTCAACCATAGCAAATAAAATCAGGATTTTGAAGATGCCTGAAGATATATTAAAAATTATTTCCCAGGAAAATTTAACCGAAAGGCACGCACGAGCTTTGCTGAAGCTGCCGGACGAAAATTTACAGAGAGAAGTGCTTAAAAGAGTGGTTGAAAAAAGATTGAACGTAAGACAGACCGAAGAATTGGTTGAGAAAACGTTACAAAAACTTGAAGCAAAAAATGAGATTTCACGGCGAAAGCGAGCGTTGAAAATAGCCATAAAGGATATAAGGATTTTTATTAACTCTGTTAAAAAGCTGGTGAGCAATATAAAAGAGACCGGATATAAGGCAGAATATAAGGAATATGACAGAGGTGACTACATAGAAGTGGTGGTTCAGATCCCTAAGAGGTGATGAACCATTTTTTTATACCAGAAAGAAGGAAAAAGCGACGGAGAAAAGAAATGATTAAATAAAGTGAATTTGATTTAGAAATAATCAAAGGAGTATACGGAAAAACTTTGCGGGAGTGGTAAAATGGCAAAGATAATTGCTATTGCGAATCAAAAAGGCGGTGTAGGAAAAACAACCTCTGCTGTAAACCTCGCAGCATGCATAGCTTCTTTTGGGAAGAAGGTTCTACTTGTGGATATTGACCCGCAGGGCAATGCCACAAGCGGAATCGGGGTGGACAAAAATACCACAGAAAAATCCATTTACAACGTTCTTATAAACGATGAGAGCATAAAGGAAAACATAGTGAAGACAAACTATGAAAACCTTTTCCTTCTCCCTTCCAACATACAGCTGGCCGGTGCAGAAATTGAACTGGTGATGGTGATTTCAAGAGAATACAAACTGAAAAATGCCCTTGAGGAAGTAAAGGAAGAATTTGATTATATATTTATCGATTGTCCTCCCTCTTTGGGACTCTTAACTTTAAACGCTTTGACCGCTGCAAATACGGTTTTGGTTCCCATACAGTGTGAGTATTACGCTTTAGAAGGCTTGGGCCAGCTGATGAATACGATAAGTTTGGTGAAAAAACACTTAAATAAAGAGCTGGAAGTGGAGGGCGTGCTGCTTACAATGTTCGATGCACGGACAAACCTTTCCATTCAGGTGGTAGAAGAGGTAAAGAAGTATTTCAAAGATAAGGTTTACAAAACTATAATTCCGAGAAATGTGAGATTGAGCGAGGCACCGAGTCACGGGAAACCAATTATAGTTTATGATTCAAGGTCAAAAGGAGCGGAGGTTTATATGGAACTCGCCAGGGAGGTGCTGGGAATTGAATAAAAAGGGGCTCGGAAAGGGCTTGGGAGCTCTAATCCCGATGATTGAAGAAAAAGATGAAAAAAACGTCCAGGAGATTGACATAAATGAAATTAAGCCAAACGAAAGACAGCCAAGAAAAGCGTTTGATGAAGAAAGGATAAAAGAGCTGGCTTCTTCAATAAAAGAACACGGAGTTCTTCAGCCAGTAATTCTTAGGAAGGCAAAAAACGGATACGAACTGGTGGCTGGGGAGAGGCGCTGGAGAGCCGCCAAGCTTGCCGGAGTAAATAAAATTCCGGCGGTGGTGAAGAATCTGACGGATGCGGAAGTAATGCAAATAGCATTAATAGAAAACCTGCAAAGAGAAGACCTAACGCCGCTGGAAGAGGCAATGGCATATAAGAGGTTGATGGAAGAATTCGGAATGACTCAGGAAGAGCTGGCATCAAGAATTGGAAAAAGCCGCTCTCAGATTGCAAATACAGTGAGACTTTTAAATCTTGAAAGAGAAATCCAGGAAATGATAAACCAGGGGAAAATAACGGCAGGTCACGCTCGGGCACTTTTATCAGTGGAAGACCCGAAAGAAAGGATGAAAATCGCAAAGAGGATTGCCGAAGAAAATATATCGGTCAGGGAGACGGAAGAGATAACAAAGAGTCTGTCCATAAAATCAGGGAAGAGGGCCAAAAGTAATCATGGACGGGAAATAAATCCCGCGCTAGTCCACGTTACAGAGCAGCTTCAAAAGGCTTTGGGCACTAAAGTGAGAATTAAAGGAAGCGAAAGAAGGGGAAAAATAGAAATCGATTTTTATTCTGAAGATGAACTGGAAAGGATTTTGGAAGTGATAATCGGGTATTAGAGGTTCTTTTGAAGTGAGTGTTTCACGTGAAACATTCTATTACCACTGAAGAACTGGCGGCAAGAGGCTAGACTCTTAACGATGCTGCGGGAAACGCAAAAAATCATTTAGGTAAAGTAAGCGATGTACTGAACTTCATTAATAAAGTTGCTATTCAAACCAATCTCCTCGGGCTGAACGCAAGGATAGAGGCTGCGTTACGGAACGTCAGGCTGCCGTAACCCAGCACAAATTGTGGGCAAGGTTGAACAGATAAAACAGATAACCGAAAATTTGGGCACAAAAAATTCTTGTTGAATTTTTAAATTAAAAACAATATAATTTTATTAAAATGAATACATATTTCAGTGAAAAATTCTTCCTGACGCAAGGGGAGTCCTGAGCGAAGGGGGGAAGGCACAAAAAGGGTAATCTTTGGTTTATCGCTGCTTTTCCTCCGGGAAAAGCTTTTTTTGTCTCCTTTACTTCCACCTGTGCGATTTATTGGCATTGGGGGAAATTTAAAATAGGATAACTAGTGACAAATTTCACTAAAAGGGAGAGGATAGCATGTATATCAGTAAAAAAAAGAATTTAGAAGAACTCAAAGCCGAATTTATCGACGATGAAGCAATTCACAAGGCATTGGAAGCAGGAAAAAAAGTTTCGAAAGATGGCGTAAGAGAAATACTTCAAAAGGCTAAAGAAGCAAAAGGCCTTGACCTTGAAGACGTGGCAAAGCTGCTTTACTGCAAAGACGAAGAACTCCTTGAAGAAATGTATGCTGTGGCCAAAGAATTGAAAGAAAAGATTTATGGCAAAAGGATAGTCATCTTTGCTCCCCTTTACTACAGCGATTTCTGTGTAAACAACTGCCGCTATTGCGGATACAGAAGGGACAACAATATTTCGCGCCGCAGGCTGACGATGGAAGAAGTAAGGCGTGAAGTGGAGATTCTGGAAGAAATGGGTCACAAAAGATTGGCCCTTGAAGCCGGCGAGGACCCTGTCAACTGCCCTATCGAATACACACTCGAAGTAATAAAGACCGTATACGACACTCGGCTGAAAAACGGGAGTATACGCCGGGTCAATATCAACATAGCTGCGACGACTGTAGAAAATTACAGGAAATTAAAGGATGCCGGAATAGGCACCTACGTTCTTTTTCAGGAGACATACCACAGGCCGACGTATAAGTACATGCATCCCTCTGGTCCAAAAAGTGATTACGATTACCACACGACGGCTATGGACCGGGCCATGGCGGGAGGTATTGACGATGTCGGGTTGGGAGTTTTGTTTGGTCTTTATGATTACAAATACGAAGTGCTTGCCCTCCTCCAACACGCAAAACACCTGTATGCGACCTATGGAGTTGGTCCCCACACCATATCCTTCCCCAGGATTAAGCCGGCATTCGGCGTTGACGTAAAGGAATTTCCGCACCTTGTGTCCGACGGTGAATTCAAGAAAATAGTTGCGATAATGCGACTTGCGGTTCCGTATACCGGTATGATACTTTCCACCAGGGAACGCCCGGAATTCAGAGAGGAAGTAATTTCAGTGGGGATTTCACAGATAAGCGCGGGGTCGTGTACGGGAGTCGGCGGATACTATGAAGAAATAGCGAGAAAAGAGAGAAAGACCTGCACTCAGTTTCAGGTTGAGGACCACCGCACCCCCAATGAAGTTCTGCTTTCGCTCTGCGAAAGGGGATATCTTCCCAGCTACTGCACAGCCTGCTACCGCAGAGGTCGCACCGGCGACAGGTTTATGGAACTTGCTAAGTCGGGAAATATACAGAACTTTTGCCAGCCCAACGCCATACTTACATTCAAAGAATTCATCATGGACTACGCTGACCCGAAACTTAAGGAGCTGGGAGAAAGGGTGATAGAAAAAAACCTCGATGACATTCCCAACCCGGCCGTAAGGGAAAAAACGGTGGAAAGGTTAAAGAGAATTGAAAAAGGAGAAAGGGACCTTTTCTTTTAACGGGAGGCTGCCATGTCGGAACATATATCGGAACACATAATAGTATGCTCAAACACAAGCCACATGCTCAAAGGTGAAAAGGTATTGAGAAAGGAGGGCATCCCGGTCAGGTTAATCCCAACTCCTAAAAAATACGGCCAGCTCTGCACCACGTCAATTGTAATTCCAACTGAACTGAAGTCTTCTGCCGAATCCATCCTGCGGAAAGAAAAGGTTAAGTATATCGGGATTTACAAACTAGAACCACTCAGGGTAGACAATCTTCTCTTGAACGATAATAATGTCAAAGAGGACTTCGCAAATATCATCAGGAAAATCGAATCAGGACAAGACCTCACTTTGAAGGAAGTGGAGCGTCTCTTGGCGGCCGAAAATCCGGCTGAGGTAGAAGTGCTGCTTTCGGCAGGGGACAGGATGAGGAAAAAAGCTGTGGGCGATGTGGTTGAAATAAGGGGCATTGTGGAATTTTCAAATTATTGCCGAAAAAACTGCAACTACTGCGGTCTACGCAAAGCGAACAATAGTTTGAAAAGATACCGCATGACTCCGAGAGAAATTGTAGAAACAGCAGTCGAAATGAGGAAATTTGGAATTTCCACCGTAATCCTTCAATCAGGGGAAGACCCGTGGTACACGGAAGAAATAATGGTGGGCATCATTAGGGAAATCAAAAGACAAACGGGTATGAGGATTACGCTGAGCATAGGCGAAAGGCCCAGGTGGGAGCTGGAAGCCTTCAGGAAAGCCGGTGCCAACAATTATCTTTTAAAAATAGAATCGGCAAACCGAAAGATATTTGAGCTGGCCCATCCCGATGACGACTACGACGTGAGGGTTAGGAACATAAAAGACCTGAAGGAACTCGGCTATTTAACGGGGTCCGGGAGCATAGTGGGGCTTCCCGGACAACGACCGGAACATCTTGCCGAGGATATAATGTTTTTAAAAGAGATGGGAATAGGCATGGTCGGAATCGGGCCGTTTATACCTGCAAGAAATACGCCTTTCGAAAACATGCCTCCCGGGGACTTACTTATGTCGCTGAAAATGGTGGCTGTGGCAAGATTGGTTCTAAAAAACGTCTTCATACCTTCTACCACTGCAATGGCCACCTTATCCCCTGATGGACAGAGAAGAGGCCTGCTTTCGGGGGCGAACGTAATCATGGTTAATTTTACACCGCAGAATTTAAAAAAATCCTACGAAATTTACTCCAACAAAGCGGTGATAACGCTGAAAACGGCGGTAGAACTGATAAAGAGCACGGAAAGGAAGCTCCCGCCATATATAAAAGAAAAAGTATAAAAGAATTTTAAAGTATGTCTGCGAAAGTGCTTTTCGCAGTTTCTTTTTTATGGTAAAGTAATTATTGATTTCAAAAAAAAAGAGGTGCTGCCGATGGCATATTTCGATAATGCCGCCACTTCATGGCCGAAGCCGGAAGAAGTGTATAAGACGGTGGAAAACGTGATGAGAAATTTCGGGGGAAATCCGGGCAGAAGCGGTCATAAGAAGGCCCTGGAAGCGGCGAGACTTATATATGAGGCAAGAGAATTAATTGCAGAATTATTGAACGCCGAAAGCCCCACCAACATAGTGTTTACGATGAACGCCACCGACGCCCTTAATATCGCTATAAAGGGGGTCCTTCGAGCCGGAGACCACGTTATAACCAGTTCCATGGAGCACAATTCGGTGGCAAGACCCATATACGCCCTGACTAAATGCGGAGTGGAGTGGGACATAGTAAAATGCGCAAGTGACGGAACTCTGGACCCCGAAGACGTTATAAAAGCTATAAAGCCCAATACCCGCCTCATCGCTATGACCCATACCTCCAATGTTACGGGAACGGTGATGCCCGTTGAGGAAATCGGGAAGATAGCCCGCGAAAGGGACATCATATTTCTGGTCGATGCGGCTCAGTCCATAGGTGTTCTTGACATAGACGTGAAGAAACTTAACGTAGACCTTTTGGCTTTTCCGGGGCACAAAGGCCTTTACGGCCCCCAGGGCACTGGCGGGCTTTACGTCAGGGAAGGGGTTAAGCTGACGCCGTTAAAACAGGGGGGTACCGGGAGTTTTTCGGAAGAACTCATGCAGCCCGAAATACTTCCCGATTTACTGGAATCCGGAACTCTTAACACTCCTGGGATTGCAGGGCTCGCGGAGGGGGTGCGGTTTTTGAAAAAGATGGGGCTTTCCCGCATCCGCTCTCACGAGGAAATGCTCGCCAGGAGGTTTTTAGAAGGACTCGAGGAAATCGAGGGCATTACCGTTTACGGCCGCCCGAAGGAAAGAAGCGAAGTAGCGGTGATTTCCCTGAACTTAAAGGACCTGGATTCATCCGAGCTTGCCTTCTTGTTGGACAGCAGATACGACATTCAGGTGCGGCCGGGACTCCACTGCAGCCCCATGGCACATAAGACCATTGGCACCATTGAAAGGGGGACCGTAAGGTTCAGTTTTTCGATATTCAACACGATTGAGGAGGTTGAAAAGGCTCTTTCTGCACTGGAAGAGATTTCGAACGAAATCGGGTAATTTCTTATCCGCGAAAGGAGGAAAAATCGATTTGTTTGGGACGATAGTAAACTCGGCAGCCATCATAGTAGGCGCGCTAACGGGAAATCTCCTCAAGGGCCGCTTTCCAGAAAACATCAGTTCCACTCTTATGCAGGGCCTCAGCCTGGTAGTGATGCTGATAGGACTTTCGATGGCTTTAAAAACGGAGAATCTCCTCATTGTAACCCTGAGCATCGTTAGCGGGGCAATTCTGGGCGAAATTATGCGAATCGAGGAAAAGTTGAACCGGCTTGGAGAAACGCTAGAAAGGCGCTTCGGCAACGGCGATGGAGATTTTACCAGGGCTTTTGTATCTGCCAGCCTTATTTATTGCGTTGGAGCCATGGCTATTATGGGGGCCATCGAAAGCGGTCTTACGGGAAATCACAGCATTTTGTTTGTAAAGTCCATATTAGATGGCGTGTCGGCGGTGGTCTTTTCGTCCACTTTAGGCATAGGGGTGGCATTTTCGGCAATAACTGTATTCCTTTATCAGGGTAGCATAGCTTTGGCGGCTGGATTTATAAAGTCGTACCTTACCGATGCCATAATTGCCGAAATGACGGCTGCCGGCGGACTTTTAATCTTCGGAATAGGAATCAATATGCTCGAGGGAAAATCCCGGGTGAAAGTTGGCAATTTGCTACCCGCCGTTTTTACCGCCATTGCCTTTACGATACTGTTTTCAAAGTTTCCGAAGCTGTAAAAGTTGGAGGAGTCTAATATGGCGCCAAATTTTACGAATTTATTGCACGGTTTTTTTGAAGCAAACCTGGACGAGGTTTTAATTTTGCTGACCGTCATTTCGCTCGCAAGTCTTATTGTATTCATAGCCATAATTGTTAAGCTAAACAGGATAGCGAAAAATTACGCCGTCCTTATGAAAGGTACCGAAGGCAAAAAATTGGAGGAAATGCTAATCGAATATTTTAAGAGCGTAAGACAGGCAATGTCCGAGGTGGCGGCCGTCAAGGAACGGGTTAATGTACTGGAAAGGGACATGCTTTTGGCGGTTCAGAAAGTGCACATTAAAAAATATAATGCCTTTGACGAAGTGGGCGGCAATCTGAGTTTTTCGATAGCCCTTCTAAACGGCGAAAATAGCGGGGTCATAATAACGGGCATTTACGGGAGAGAAGAAAGCCGGGTGTATTTGAAACCCGTTGTAAATGGCGATTCGTCATATATACTGAGCCCGGAAGAAAAAGAAGTTCTCGAAAGAGCAAAAAGTAAAGCAGGATTTTGGGACTCAAAGAGCGAATTTTAAACCTTCAGAAACCCGGCAGCAGCCAGAAGGGGGGCGGGAAATAGGTGAGGGGCGGCAAAAAGCAAAAGCTTGTTACATTTATGATAATACCTCACTCGGAAAAATCAACTTTTTCAATTTCGATTTCCTGTTCCTTTATAAAGGCCTTAAAGTACATAGCAGCCGGAACGGCGTTTTCACTAGCGGCGGTGGGCATTTACTTTTTCGCATCATACAGGGAACTAAAGGTAAAAAATGAGGAATTGTCATCAAAGGTGCAAAAGTACTCGGAAATACAGGCGAGATTAAATTATTACGAAGAAAAAACAAAAAGCATGGAACAAAAGATAAGGGAAATGGAAGTGCTGGATGCCAGCTTAAGGCAACTGCTGAAGGACGACCCGCTTTTAAAAGACAAGCTGAACAGGACAAGCTCCAGAAATTTACAACCTGAACTTGCCAGCAGAAGCGGTGTGGACCGAGAAACGGCGTTAGAAAAGCTCGAGGAACTGGAACAAGAATTAGATGAACGAAAAACTAGCATGAAGGAGTTAATTTCGGCTATAGAGCAGAGAAATAAGAGACTTGCTGCGACGCCTTCGATATGGCCCGTACAAGGGAGAATAACTTCCCGTTTTGGATATAGGCGTTCTCCTTTTGGAAAAAGCACAGAGTTTCACGATGGGATAGACATTGCGGCTCCATACGGCAGCGCCGTTAAGGCGACGGCGGATGGACGGGTAACTTTTGCCGGATATAGGGCAGGATACGGCTACACGGTGGAAATTAGCCACGGGTACGGGTGCGAAACGGCTTACAGCCACCTTTCGAAAATATCGGTGAGGGAAGGGCAATACGTAAACAAAGGCCAGACTATAGGAAAAGTGGGAAGCAGCGGCAGAAGCACAGGACCCCATGTTCATTATATGGTTAAGGTGAACGGCTCTCTTGTAAACCCGGAAAAATTTTTGAATTAAGGAGGTTTGCAGCAGCTTCGAGAAACTATACTGTAATGACTGTACTTAACTATTTTGCTACCATAGAAAATATGGAACTCTTATCCATTGGAGAAGCAGCAAAGAGATTAGGCGTACAC
>JASUSP010000034.1 GCA_030446005.1 Tepidanaerobacteraceae bacterium
TCTACCGCCGGTATGCTGCATGCAGCGAGCGGTAGCCGGATGGCGACCTGAGTCGCCTGAAGGAATCCCGCCTCCTTTAGGGGGCGGGAGGAAGTCAAAGGCTTTATAAAAAGTTCGGGCTTAGAGATGAAGACGTAAGGTCGTTGTGGTTTCAGAAGGCTCCTTTATTTGACTCAGGATTGAAATGGGAAGGGCTGCTGATTTAGAGCAGCAGCCCTTCCTCGTTTATCTATTTATCTATATAACCTGCGCCTTCTGCGCAATAATTCAAATATTAAAAGGGCTAGCACCAGGGACCTCAGCGGTCTTCGACCAAATTGCTGGGTCTCTGCCTCGGCTGAATACCAAGATGGGGACCACGAATACAAAACTTCATCGCACCAGCGCTCTACCATTTCACGGGTGGGACACGGACATCTCCAGGGGTCATCGTGCCTATCGCATACCATCCGCACGTGGTGCATTATTTCCTGGCACAGCGGATCGTGCATAGACATCATTTCGGCTTCAATCATGTCGTAGGTGCAGTAGTCGTGTTTGTGATCGTAATGGTCGTGATAATCGGGACAATCGTTGTAGTCGGGGTAGTTCGTATATTCGCCCATCAATTTGAGACCTCCTTCCTTTCCGAAGTCTACTATAATAATATTAACTTTTGTGAAGATAAGTTCCGTAAAGCGAAAAAAATTCCCCGTCGCCTGGGGAATTATCAGTTCTTTTTCCTGGCTATCAGGAAATATTCGCCTGAATGGCCGCCGTGAGGTTGATAATCGAAACCCTGATTCCTCAACTCATTCACTATCAGGTCGGCCTGGTGGGCATCGGCCGCTTCCATTCGGATGATGACTTCTTCACCGGGTTTTATGGACCTGAGCCTACTTCTCAAGGCATTTACATCGTAATCGTTAATTTCCTGCTCCAGGTTGATGTAAATTTCTGCCATTTTAATCCTCCTAATTTATATTTATAAATAGTATATCCTCATTATGCTGAATCCTTCCTGTATTTTGTCCTGTGAATCTTGGAGGCATTTCAAGGCCCGTGCTGAAATTTCAAAGCCGCACAGCAGTATGAATAGAAGCGTAAGGCCCCGGGGGAAAAAGTTTGACCCGGGGCCTTATTTTAATTTTCAAAATCAACTCTTAGCGAGTTTTCCCAGAGGCCGTGTATGTTGCAATAACTCAGGGCGATTAATGTGCCGGGTTTTTCCAAAATTACGCTGGTATGCACGCAAGGTTCGCACTTTGCCGGACCTTTGTTGGGTCCTTCTACAGATTCGGCATGAGCTTCGAACGTGTAAGTTCCAAGGTGAATCGAAAATTTTTCGCCGTCGGGCTGGAAGAATAGCTTTATCCACCTGATGTGGTGTTCGGTGGTATTAGGATGCGGGATTTCTTTTCCCACGCAAAGGTGGATGTTGATTGGCTCTCCCTTTTTAGCTGGTTCCTTTAACTCTATCACCGGCACATGTTTTTCTTTTTTCCAGTCATCCTTTTGAATCTGAAGGCTCAAGGATTCCATTATATCCCCTCCTTTGATGAAAATAATATTTATTACTGATAAAAATACTACAAAAAGACTTCGATTCCTTCTTTTTAAAATAAATTTTTTTTGTTCACAAGCAGGTTTAATTTTAAAGTCGTAGAATTTATATAGGGAGGGTGCTAAGCGGCGGGATTTTAGATTAAGCGGAGCTTTGATGAAAGATTTTGAAGGGGGTTTTTAGAGTCTTCTTTTCCCTAATCTTGTTGGTGACGCTGATTTTACCGCTTACGGCTTCGACTTCCCTTACGACCATTGTGGCTTCCTCATACCCGTATCTTTTTAAAAGTTCCTTTAATAATGGAAGTTCCCTTCTTATTATCGTTATGTTTATGGAAAACCGTTCGGCTCCAGCGTAACCATAACCTTTGTGAGTGGTCACAGAGTAACCCATGTCCCTTAAGTTGTCGGCGATTTTTTTGGCCTTTTCCTTCTTTGCGAAAACGGTGACTTCCACAACGCCTATTCCCATGGCGTTTTCTATCATATGGCCCAGCCAGACTCCAGCCACCCTGCCTAGGGAGAAAGCCAGCAATAGTAAAATTTGTTTGTTCTGGGCTATCAGCTGAAAACCCAAGGCCGTTATTATAGCTTCAAGAAATACGATAAAGTAAGCCGGTTTGAGTATCTTGCGGCTTATCATGATGGTTTTTAAGGTGTGAACCGAGGTATACATCACGTTGAGGAAAAAAGCAAAAATGCAGTCCCGAATCATCTTCATCCCCTCCTCGATCGGTGGTTTTAGGAGGATCTGATGATGGGTTGACAGCACATTATTTTATTCAAAATCCGGCGTTTGTTCAATATTTAACGGATTAAAATATGGAGATTTTTTGAAGGTTATTGCCGAATTTTTGCAAATTCCATTTGATTTCTTTGAAAAATCAATAATATGAAGGGGGACTTTTGATGATTACGAAAGAACAGATGGCAAAACTCATAGACCACACTCTCTTAAAGCCCACGGCCACGCTTGATGATATCGAAAGGCTTTGCGAAGAAGCGAAAAAATACGGGTTTTACTTAGTGTGCGTGAGCCCCTGTTATGTGAGCTACGCCGCTAAAAAACTTTCGGGAAGCGATGTAAAAGTGGGAACTACCGTGGGATTTCCGCATGGGACTGCTTCGCCCGAAGTCAAAGCTTTTGAAGCAAAAAAAGCCGTTGAAGCCGGAGCTTCTGAAGTGGATATGGTGATAAATCTTGGGTATTTAAAAAGCGGCGATTATTATGCGGTAAAAGAGGACATTGAAGGAGTCGTGAAAGCGGCGAAGGAGGCGAATCAAGAGGCTATAGTAAAAGTCATCATTGAAACGTGTTATCTTACTGAAAATGAAAAAGTTACAGCGGTGAAATTATGCATGGATGCAAAAGCGGATTTTGTTAAGACTTCCACTGGTTTAGGCCCTGGCGGAGCTACAGTGGAAGATGTGCGGTTAATATCAAAATTGGTTGGGGGTGAAATGGGAGTAAAGGCTTCCGGAGGAATAAGGGATTTAAAAACCGCACTGCAAATGTTAAAGGCCGGGGCGACAAGGATTGGGACGAGCTCGGGTGTAGCCATTATGGAAGAATTCAAATAATTATTGAGGCAACACGGTGGAAGCCTTTTCTATTTGGGAAAGAACATCATCACACCTTGTTATGGTATCGAATACTTTGTTTATTGCCTGGCTCTGTAGAAGAGCATTTTGCGCCCTTGCTAGGGCCGAAATAGCCTGCTGCATCGCCTGAATTACCTGCATGTCCGCGGCTACCTGCTGTTCGTGACACTGTTTTTCCATACTATCCAGGGTCTGTCTGAATTGCGAGGAATTGGCCTGTATGTTGGAGAAACCCATTTTAACCAGCTGCTCCAGTTGCTGTGCATTATTTAGTATATTTTCCAGTCGCCGGGAGTCCATTACATTGGTAGAGACCTGAGAAAGCGAACTTTTTATTTGCTGTTCTGTTGACATTTGCTGCTCTCTAATCGTATCCGCTATGCACCGGAGGTCTTGGTCTAACTGGTTTTGAGAAATAGCGGTTATACTTTTGTCGTCTAACATTTTTCCTCCTCCTAGAGCTTATCTTTTTATTTTATTTTTTCCTGTTTGCGTAAAATAATGCGCGTATTAGTACTAAGAAATGCGGAGACACTAAAAATGGTGAAAATCTAGGAGGAGGAGGGTATTTAGAATGGCAAAGACCGTCATAGGAGTTTTTGAAAGCCGGGAACAAGCCGAGAGAGCCATAAATCAAATGAGAAATTCGGGTTTTGATACGAACGAAATATCTCTGGTGGCAAAAGGCAGGCAGCAAGGAAACGACAATGACGAGATGATGAATATGGACACCGTGGCGGATGGGACCGCTACGGGAGGAATTCTCGGCGGTTTGGCAGGACTTGCGGTGGGAGCCGGGGCGCTGGCCATACCGGGCCTTGGTCCGATAGTGGCTGCTGGGCCGATAGCAGGGCTTCTCTCCGGTGCCGCAACGGGCGGAATTGCAGGTGGCCTTCTCGACTGGGGTATTCCCGAGGAAAGGGGGCGTTATTACGAAGAGGAAGTTAAAAGAGGTAAGATTTTAGCGGCGGTTCGCACCCATGAGCAGAAGGTCCAAAAAGCGGCAGATATAATGAGGCAAAACGGTGCAAGGGATGTGGAAACCCACTAGCGCCTTGACGGGGGAGAATTAATGTGAATTCTTCCCCCGTGTTTTTTTATTTTGTGGTATAATTAAAACTAGAAATGTTATATAACATTGACCTGTGATATCAAAAAAGTATTCAATAAATGTAAATTTGCAAAAGAGGTAAGATTGATGTTTTTGTCGAATATAATAAATAATAAACTAGAATTTCGGATTTTATGGGCTTAGGGGGCTCAAAATTATGCAAATGAATTACAGTCTTACCCTTTCGCAGACCCAAAAACTTCTGATGACTCCGGAGTTGAGACAAGCTATAACCATTCTGCAGCTATCGAGCCTGGAACTTTACAACTATATAGAGCAGGAACTTTTGAATAATCCACTTTTGGACAAAGAGGAAGATGATTACCATGCCTTTGCAGAGGACGAAATAAGGGTTGGTGAAGGTAAGACGAACGAGGACACTATCGAATGGGAAGAATACCTGCAGGACTATTTCGATTGGGATTTTCTAAGATTTCCTGGAGAGAGAAAAGAAGAGGAAGCGAGCTTTGAAAATTTCGTCTCGGTCTCTCAGACTTTGCAGGAGCACCTTTTAATGCAGCTTCGGCTGGTAACTGACGATAAAAGAATCTTCAAAATAGGGGAATTTCTCATAGGCAATCTGGATAGGAATGGGTATCTTGCCGTGGATGTGCAGGAAGCTGCTAGGATTTTAAAAGTTCCGGTAAACAAAGTGGAGAAAGCCTTAAAGATTATACAGTCCCTTGACCCGCCCGGTGTAGGGGCGAGGAACCTAAAAGAGTGCCTTTTAATTCAGGTGGAACAGAGGGGTATTAAAGACCCTAAACTGAAGGAATTAATCGAATGTCATCTGAAGGACCTGGCGGAAGCAAGATACACGAGGATAGCGGAAAAGTTAAACGTGCCACTGTCTAAGGTTCAGGAATTAAAAGATATCGTGCTCAGTTTGGACCCAAAGCCCGCAAGGAATTTTTCTTCGGTTAACGAAACCCAGTATGTAGTTCCCGATGCGGTTATAGAAAAAGTCGGCGATGAGTATGTGGTGATAATGAACGATTCGGTAACCCCGAGGCTTTCAATTAACCCCTATTACAGGTCCTTGCTTCTGTCGGAAGATAAAGAGTCCGTAACTTCCAAGTTTCTCACAAGAAAGTTAGAAGCAGCCCTCTGGCTCATAAAAAGCCTGGAACAGCGACGGATGACGCTTTATAAAGTTATAAAGGCCATTGTGGAAGTGCAGCGCGAATTTTTAGATAAAGGCATATCGGGTTTAAAGCCTCTTACCTTGAAACAGATTGCTGATATAGTAGGAGTCCATGAATCCACCGTCAGCCGGGCGATAAACGGAAAATACGTCCAAACGCCCCGCGGGGTTTTTGAACTGAAATTTTTCTTCCAAAACGGTCTTGAAAACGCTAATGGTTCTTCCACATGTTCGGAGACCATCAAAAAAATGCTGAAAGAAATGATTTCAAAGGAGGACCCATATAACCCCCTGAGCGACCAGATGATAGCCGATGACCTGAAGAAAAAAGGTATAAGGATATCACGGAGAACTGTGGCAAAATACAGGGAGCAGTTGGGTATACCTTCTTCTGCAAAAAGAAAGAGGTATTAAATTCGAAAGCAGGAATTGGATGTTTTTTGTGGAATTATATATAATAGTAAATGTAATATTTTTTTATAACCTATGGGACAAAAAATGAAACATAGGGACTAAAAATATCCCGGGAGGTGAATGCTGGGAATTAATTTAATTATGCCATATTGAATTAGTTGCGATTCGACTGAGGCAAAATATTAAAAAAGCGACAAAGGAGGAATTTTTATGGGCGTTAAAGTTGGAATTAACGGGTTTGGAAGAATAGGTAGGAATTCCTTCAAGGCTGCACTTAAAAACCATCCGGACATAGACATCGTGGCCATCAACGACCTTACCGATGCGGCCACTTTGGCTCATCTTTTGAAATACGATTCGGTTTTCGGTAGGTTTGAAGGCGAAGTGACTGCCAAAGAGGATGCAATTGTGGTAAACGGCAAGGAAATAAAGGTTTTTGCAGAAAAAGACCCTGCCAACATTCCCTGGAAGGACCTCGGAGTTGACATAGTCGTGGAATCTACTGGAGTGTTTACCTCGAAGGACAAGGCGATAAAGCACATCGAAGGAGGAGGAGCCAAAAAGGTCATAATATCCGCACCGGCCAAGGGCGAGGACATTACCATCGTCATGGGGGTAAACCACGAAAAATATAATCCAAAAGAGCATCATGTAATTTCCAACGCCTCCTGCACCACCAACTGCCTTGCTCCAGTAGCAAAGGTATTGATGGATAATTTCGGCATTAAAAAGGGGCTCATGAATACGGTCCACTCCTACACCAACGACCAGAGAATTTTGGATTTACCACATAAAGATTTGAGAAGGGCGCGTGCTGCGGCTTTGAACATTATTCCCACCACCACCGGCGCTGCAAAAGCGGTAGCCCTTGTGATACCGGAACTTGCAGGCAAGCTCAACGGTTTTGCGCTGAGGGTACCAACCCCCACGGTGTCCATAGTAGATTTTACGGCAGTGCTGGAAAAGAGCGTTACGGTGGAAGAAGTGAACCAGGTCTTAAAAGCGGCGGCGGAAGGCCCCATGAAAGGTATACTTGGCTATAACGAAGAACCTTTGGTCTCTATGGACTTCAAGGGGTCGGAACTTTCCTCGATAGTGGACGGACTTTCCACCATGGTGATGGAAGGCGACCTGGTAAAAGTTATAGCCTGGTACGACAACGAATGGGGATATTCCTGCCGCGTAATGGATTTGGTAAAATATATAGCAGAGAAAGGACTTTAAAGCAAAATAGCCCTTTCGGGCTATTTTGCTAAAAAAGGAGAAGCACTCTAAATGGATGAAATAGCAAGCCTACTTAAAAAAATTGCTCCAGAGATGGCACAAATAATTGAGCAGAGGTTTGATATTTTGAAGAATATCTATTACAACCAGCCGATAGGCCGAAGAGCCCTGTCCGCGGTAATGTCCCTTTCCGAAAGGCCCCTCAGGAAGGAGGTAAAGCGCCTGGAGGAACTAGGGCTGCTTGAAATCGACCCTAAAGGGATGAGGGTTTCTAAAGAAGGAGAGGCGCTCATAGCTCGCCTGGAGAATTTCGTGTACTTTCTGAAAGGGTTGAACTTCATAGCCGATAAGATAAAGGAAAAATTCGGCTGCGAAGATGTGCTCATTACCCCTGGTGATTCGGATGCAGATGAGACCGTAAAAAATCTCATGGGCAGAGAGGCCGCCTCTTATTTAAGAACGTTTTTGAAAAACGGTGATATCGTTGCCGTGACCGGTGGCACCACGATGGCCCGGGTCCCAAAAGGTATGCCGCGTTTGGAAGGCTACGAAGATGTGGTGGTGGTCGCCGCCAGGGGAGGTCTGGGAGAGAAGGTTGAGTTTCAAGCCAACACCATAGCGGCGGAGCTTGCCGAGCGACTGGGGGCCAGGTACAGACTGCTTTATGTCCCTGATAACTTGGGTCCTGAGGCGATGGAGTCCATAACCAACGAACCGAGGATAAAAGAAGTTCTATCCCTCATTAAAAAAGCTGACATTGTAATTCACGGCATAGGCGGAGCAGAGGAAATGGCCCGCCGGCGTGGCCTTGACGAAAGTGTCATAAGGAAAATTTTAAAAAGTGGGGCCGTGGCAGAAGCCTTCGGCTATTACTTCGACGGCGAAGGAAGAGTGGTATTTACCACCACCAGTGCGGGACTCAGTATTAACGACCTGAAAAATGTCCGAAAGGTTATATCGGTGGCCGGCGGGGCCAAAAAGGCACCCGCCATAAGGGCCTTTTTAAAATATCATTGCCCGACAGCTCTCATTACCGACGAGGGAGCTGCAAGAAAACTTATCGAGTTGGAAGGGGGAAGGACAGATGAATAAAAAGACCGTTGAAGATTTTGACGTAACCGGTAAAAGGGTCCTGGTGAGAGTGGACTTTAATGTTCCCATGGACGAAGAAGGCAACATCACCGACGATACCCGCATAAGGGCTGCACTGCCCACCATTCAGTATCTTTTAAAAAATGAGGCGAAAGTTATACTGGCATCCCACCTTGGAAGGCCCAAGGGCAAGAAAAACCCCAAATACAGCCTGGCACCCGTGGCGAGGAGACTTTCCGAGCTTTTGGGTAAGGATGTCGTAATGGCCGGAGATTGCATAGGGGAAGAGGTAGAAAAAGCCGTAGCTTCTATGAAATCCGGTGACGTGATGCTTCTTGAAAATGTCCGCTTTTATGCGGAAGAAGAGGCCAACGATAGGGGATTTGCCGAAAAACTTGCAAGACTTGCCGATATTTACATCAACGATGCTTTCGGAACAGCCCATAGGGCCCATGCCTCTACCGCAGGGGTGGCGGAGTTTTTGCCAGCAGGTGCAGGATTTTTGATGAAAAAAGAAATAGAAATTATGGGAAAAGCGCTTGAAGACCCCGCAAGACCTTTTGTTGCAATTCTGGGCGGAGCTAAGGTGAGCGACAAAATAGGTGTTATAAAGAATCTTTTAAGCAAAGTGGATTACCTTTTGATAGGCGGGGGGATGGCCTTTACTTTCCTGAAGAGCATGGGATATAATATCGGCAGGTCCCTTCTTGAGGAAGACAAGGTTGGACTGGCAAAAAATCTTCTGAAGGAAGCTGAGGAAAAAGGGGTAAAGGTTCTGCTTCCGGATGACGTGGTCGTAGCTCCTGAAGTGAAAGAGGGAGTTGAATACAGGACTGTATCTGTAAACGAAATACCCGATGACATGATTGGCGTCGATATCGGAGAAGCCACACGAGATAAGTTTGCAAAAGTTATAAAAGAGGCGAAGACCGTAGTGTGGAACGGTCCGATGGGCGTTTTCGAAATAAAGGATTTCGCGGAAGGTACCCTTGCTGTGGCGAAAGCTATGGCGGAATCTGGAGCCGTCACCATCGTCGGCGGTGGCGATTCTGCAGCGGCGGTAGAGCAATTGGGTTTTGCCGATGCTATGACCCATATATCAACGGGCGGCGGAGCTTCACTGGAGTTCCTGGAAGGTAAGGAACTGCCGGGTGTTGCAGCATTAAATGATAAGTGATAGGA
Source organism: Tepidanaerobacteraceae bacterium (assembly GCA_030446005.1). Classification (GTDB taxonomy): domain Bacteria; phylum Bacillota; class Thermosediminibacteria; order Thermosediminibacterales; family Thermosediminibacteraceae; genus Fervidicola. Next base: position 9,312 of record JASUSP010000034.1, read on the forward strand.
GTGAAGGGCATGTCAAGGATGCCGCTTTTTGCTGGAAACTGGAAGATGCATAAAACAGTCAAGGAGACGTTAGAGTTTCTGAACGAGTTTCTTCCCCTAGCGAAGGATATCTCCTCCGAAATAGCAATCTTCCCGCCGTTTACCAGCCTTTACGCTGCAGCCGAGCAAATAAAGGGAAGCGGCATAAAATTGGGCGCGCAAAACATGCACTGGGAGGATAAGGGCGCCTTTACAGGAGAAATTTCTCCCACTATGCTAAAGGAAATACCCTGCGATTACGTAATAATAGGCCATTCGGAGCGCCGCCAGTATTTTGCCGAGACCGACGATACAGTAAACAAAAAGGTAAAATCGGCGATAAAGTACGGAATCACCCCTGTTATCTGCGTGGGGGAAAGTTTGGAGGAAAGAGAAAAGGGAAGGACGCTTTCTGTCGTCTTAACTCAAGTGGAAAAAGCTCTTTCAGGAGTGCGAATCAATGATGGAAACGACCTAATTTTCGCCTACGAACCTATCTGGGCTATAGGCACGGGAAAAGTAGCCTTACCTTCCGATGCTCAGGAGGTTATTGGGGCTATAAGGGAAAAGCTTTCCCAGCTTTACGGTAGTATTGCGCAAAATATTCGCATACTTTACGGAGGAAGTGTGAAACCTGATAATATCAAGGACCTGATGGCTCAGCCGGATATAGACGGAGCTTTGGTGGGCGGCGCAAGCCTGGATGCAAAGACTTTTTACAATATAGCTACATACAATCGAGGTTAGGAGTTGAACGAAGTGACGAAAAAACCTCTCGTACTTATGATTTTGGATGGTTGGGGCATTAACGAAAAAGTCCAGGGAAACGCGATTTTAAACGCCCGTACCCCCAATTTCGACCGCTTTTTAAGGCATTTCCCGAACACCGTGCTGGAGTCGAGCGGGCTAGCAGTGGGACTGCCCGAAGGTCAGATGGGTAACTCGGAAGTGGGGCATTTAAACCTTGGAGCTGGCCGCATCGTGTATCAGGAGTTCACCCGAATAAGCGAGGACATAAAAAGTGGGAGATTTTTCGAAAACGAAAAAATCTTGAATGCCGTAAGGCAGGCCCGGGAAACCGGGAAGGCATTGCACCTGATGGGCCTTTTATCCGACGGAGGGGTTCACAGCCACATAGACCATTTGATTGCACTTTTGGAGCTTTGCCAGAAGGAAGACATGGAAAGAGTGTACATCCACGCATTCCTCGACGGAAGGGACGTTCCGCCTGCCAATGCGGCTATATACATCGAAAGGCTCGAACGAGAAATGTCGAGAATTGGTCTTGGGAAAATAGCCACCATAGCCGGAAGGTACTACGCTATGGACAGGGACCGCCGCTGGGACAGAACGGAAAAGGCGTACAATGCCATGGTTTTGGGAGAAGGGCTTCAAGCAGAAAGTGCGAAAAAAGCCCTGGAGGAGGCGTACAAAAGGGGTGAGACCGACGAATTCGTGCTGCCCACGGTTATTGTCGGCGAAAGCGGAAAGCCCACCACTACGGTGGAAGAAGGCGATTCAATAATATTTTTCAACTTCAGGCCTGATAGGGCACGGCAGCTGACGTATGCTTTTTGCGAAGAAGACTTTCAAGGGTTTACGAGAAAAAAGGGATATTTCCCCGTTCATTTTGTTTGCATGACCCAGTACGACGCGAAAGTTAAAAACGCACAGGTTGCTTATGAACCCCTGTCGATGAAAAACATTTTTGCTGAAGTTATATCAAAAGAAGGTTTAAGACAGCTTCGCATAGCGGAGACCGAAAAGTACGCCCACGTCACGTTCTTTTTCAACGGCGGAATAGAAAAACCCTTTCCCGGCGAGGAAAGGATACTGATACCCTCGCCTAAAGTTTCCACATACGACTTAAAGCCGGAAATGAGTGCCTATGAAGTGACGGATGAAGTCATAAAGAAGATAAACGAGGATATATACGACGTAATTATAATGAACTACGCGAACCCCGATATGGTAGGACATACGGGCGTTTATGAGGCTGCTGTAAAGGCCATAGAAGCGGTGGACCACTGCATGGGCCAGGTGGTGGATGCCGTTTTGAAAAAAAACGGGACTGTCATAATTACTGCAGACCACGGCAATGCGGAAAAAATGGTGGACTACGAGACAGGCGAAGCGCATACGGCTCACACCAGTGACCCGGTTCCATTTATTCTTGTAAGCGACAGGAACTACAGGCTCCGTCAGGGAATCCTGGCAGATGTCGCACCGACCATGCTGGAACTTTTGGGAATAGCAAAGCCAGAAGAAATGACCGGATGTTCTCTGATAGAGGAAAAACTATAAATAAAAATGAAGGGGTGAACTGGATGTCAATAATTGCCGATGTTTTTGCCAGGGAAATTTTGGACTCCCGGGGGAATCCCACCGTTGAAGTCGAGGTTATTCTTGAAGACGGCACGTTAGGAAGGGCTGCCGTTCCTTCAGGAGCTTCGACCGGGCAATTCGAAGCGGTGGAGCTTCGGGACAACGACCCGAAAAGGTACAAGGGCAAGGGCGTTTTAAAAGCTGTGGAAAACGTAAACGAAATAATTGGGCCTGAACTTGAGGGAATGGATGCATTAGACCAGGTGGCGATAGATAAATTATTAATCGAACTTGACGGCACCGAAAACAAAGGCCGGCTTGGAGCCAATGCCATACTGGGAGTCTCCTTGGCTACGGCAAAGGCCGCTGCCAATTACCTGGGTATCCCCCTTTATAGATACATCGGAGGGCCCAATGCCAAGGTTCTTCCCATACCTATGATGAATATACTCAACGGCGGAAAACACGCCGACAACAACGTAGACCTGCAGGAATTCATGATAATGCCGGTAGGAGCAGAAAGCTTTGCACATGCCTTGAGAATGGGAGCCGAGACCTTCCACAGCCTGAAGAAGGTATTGAGCGAAAAGGGCCTGAATACCGCTGTTGGAGATGAGGGTGGCTTTGCGCCTAATTTGGCATCCAACGAGGATGCAATAAAATACATTCTGGAAGCTATAGAGAAAGCAGGTTACGCACCCGGAAAGGACATATTTATTGCACTGGATGCCGCGGCTACGGAATTCTACGAAGACGGCAAGTACAGCTTGAAGGGAGAAGGCCTTGAACTTGACCCGGCAGAAATGGTCGATTACTACGTGAAACTTACAGAAAAATATCCAATTATTTCCATAGAAGACGGTATGGCTGAAGAAGACTGGGAAGGATGGAAGCTCCTCACCGATGCCCTAGGGAAAAAGATACAGCTGGTAGGAGATGACCTATTCGTCACCAATACCGGGCGCCTGGCAAAAGGAATAGAGCTTGGAGTTGCCAACTCCATATTAATTAAACTAAACCAGATAGGGACCCTTACTGAAACTCTGGATGCCATAAAAATGGCCGAAAGGGCGGGGTATACGGCTGTAGTTTCCCACCGCTCCGGTGAAACTGAAGATACTACCATCGCCGACCTGGTGGTTGGAGTGAACGCCGGCATGATAAAGACTGGCGCTCCGTCGCGCACCGACAGAGTCGCGAAATACAACCAGCTATTGCGCATCGAAGAAGAACTGGATACTGCCGCGCAATATCCAGGCATAGCAGCCTTTTACAACATAGAAAGAAAATAATTTTAGGCTCCCCTTAAAAACGGGGAGCTTTTTATCCTCTCCCTCGTTGCATAAACAGTGCTTTGTGAGGTAGAATAAATGTGAAGGGAGGTTATAAAAAAATGGAAATAAATCTTGAGAAGATTGACTTGCTGAGGGAAAGAACGGGGTGCAGTTACCGAAAAGCAAAAGAAGCTCTAGAAGCAGCAGACGGCGATGTGGTAAAAGCATTGATAATTCTGGAGGAAGAGGAAAAAGACTTTTTAAAGCTCGGCAACCTTGGAACGAAGGGGAACATGCTTCTTGAAAAAATAAAGGAGCTGATACGAAAAGGAAATGTAACCCGGCTGAGAATAAAGCACGGTGACATGGTGCTCCTTGAGATTCCCGTCACCGTCGGTGCCATAGGTGCTATTTTAGCTCCTTATCTTGCTGCCATAGGGGTGATAGCGGCATTGGTGACCCGCTGTACCATTCAGATAGAGAAAGAAAACGGTGAAAAAGAAGAAATCGTCTTCGACAACAAATCTACCGACAAAGAATCGTGATTGAGGTTCTCCGAGCCCTTTCTTCAAAGAAGGGTCTTCTTTATTTGCTTTTTGTAAAACGGCCGATAATATTGAGTTTTTGGATATGTTGTGATAAAATTACATTCGTTAATTGATTAAAGGGGGTGCAATGGGTGCAGGCTTTTCGCATAGTTTTTTCAGTGGTCTACGTTCTTATTTGCATAGGACTCATAGCTACGGTCCTTTTGCAATCGGGAAAGAGCGCCGGTCTTTCCGGTACCATTTCAGGAGGAGCGGAGGTCTTTTTTGGAAAGAAAAAGGGTATTGACGATAAATTGGCAAAGTTGACAGAAATTTTAGCGGTGGCTTTCTTGGGATTATCCATCTTAATGATGGTAGTTTTAAAATAACAAACTTTCTGGAGGGAGACTGATGGAAAATTTAATAGTACTTGCACCTCTCTCGGGATTGCTCGCGCTTTTATTCGCGTACTTGCTTGCCATGAGGATCATCAAGAGTCCTGCCGGAAACAAAAGAATGCGCGAAATATCCGATGCAATCCATGAAGGCGCCATGGCCTTTTTATTTAGGGAATACAGGACTTTGGTGATTTTTGTAGTTGTCATGTTCCTTATCATAGGCTTTTTTATAAACTGGCCGACGGCCGTAAGCTACATAACCGGGTCGGTGGCATCGGTTCTCGCGGGATTTATAGGCATGAACGTAGCTACCAGGGCCAACGTGAGAACCGCAAATGCCGCGCGAGAGGGAATAAATAAGGCCCTTTCCATAGCGTTTTCCGGCGGTGCGGTCATGGGAATGTCAGTGGTAGGATTGGGCCTATTGGGCCTTGGCATGCTATATTTTATCTTCGGAGACCCATCGAATGTGAAGAGCTTTGACGTAATCAATGGCTTTGCTTTAGGGGCAAGTTCCATTGCGTTATTTGCCAGGGTAGGTGGAGGAATTTATACCAAAGCCGCAGATGTCGGAGCGGACCTGGTAGGAAAAGTGGAAGCCGGTATTCCGGAAGATGACCCAAGGAATCCTGCGGTTATAGCGGACAACGTCGGCGACAACGTCGGCGATGTAGCCGGAATGGGGGCTGACCTTTTTGAATCCTATGTAGGTTCCATTATTTCCGGTATGGCCATTGGTGCTGTGGCTGTGAGCGCAAGCACGGGTCAGCCGTATGGCATAAAGGGCATAATTTTCCCGATGCTGGTGGCGGCGGCAGGGATAATTAGCTCCATAATAGGCACGTTGTTCGTAAGGACCGGAGAGGGAGCCGACCCGCAGAAAGCATTGAGGAACGGTACTTTTGCCAGCGGCATCCTTGTGATTGTGGCAACTTTATTGCTCAGCATTTACTTCTTGAACGAGATAAACGCTTTCTATGCGGTCGCATCAGGTATATTGGTGGGTATCATAATAGGAATGCTTACCGAATACTACACTTCCTCGAGCTACAATCCGGTGAAGGAGATAGCTAAGGCATCCCAGACCGGCCCGGCCACCAATATCATAACAGGCCTGGCGGTTGGAATGAAAAGCACTGCGCTGCCGGTGCTCTTCATTGCCCTGGCGGTTATCATTTCCTATAAATTTGCCGGGCTTTACGGCATAGCTCTTGCGGCCATAGGTATGCTTTCAACTACTGGAATGACCGTGGCGGTAGATGCTTACGGACCGATAGCCGACAACGCCGGCGGAATTGCGGAAATGGCCGAACTCGAGCCTGCGGTCAGAAAAGTAACCGACAAACTGGATGCAGTAGGAAATACAACGGCGGCTATGGGCAAAGGATTTGCCATCGGTTCCGCTGCGTTAACAGCTCTGGCGTTATTTTCGGCGTACACGACTGCAGCAGGTTTAAATGAAGGTATAAACCTGCTGAAGGCCGACGTCATAATCGGTCTTTTCATCGGTGGCATGCTGCCCTACCTGTTTTCTGCCATGACAATGGAAGCGGTAGGCAAAGCTGCCTATCAGATGATAGAAGAGGTACGCCGGCAGTTCAGGGAAATCCCGGGCATAATGGAGGAAAAAGCAAAGCCCGACTACGCCAGGTGTGTTGACATAAGCACGAAGGCGGCCCTCAGGGAAATGATAGTTCCAGGTCTTATGGCTGTTGCCGCGCCTTTGACGGTAGGATTCATCTTCGGCAAGGAGGCTCTAGGCGGTCTGCTAGCGGGCGCGCTGGTGACCGGCGTTATGATTGCGATTCAGATGGCCAATTCCGGCGGTGCCTGGGACAACGCCAAGAAGTATATAGAAGAAGGTAATTACGGTGGAAAGGGAACACCCACTCATGCTGCAGCCGTAGTGGGAGATACGGTAGGCGACCCCTTCAAGGATACGTCAGGTCCATCTTTAAACATATTGATAAAACTCATGACGATTGTTGCATTGGTTTTTGCTCCGCTTTTCATGAAGTAATTTTAAAAGACTCCTGTGAAGATTTTAATCACAGGAGTCTTTGTGTATGCGCTCAATAAGAGAAGTAGACAATAGAAAGGAGCAAAATTAAAATTTATGGAGAAAAAATTGTTTTACCTTTTTATAGCAATAGGCGGAGCCGCAGGAGCGCTATTAAGGTATTTTATGTCAGTATGGTTGAATGATAAAATTGCTACCGCGTTTCCAATTGGGACCCTCGTTGTAAATTTACTTGGTTCGTTTTTACTGGGGTTAATATATTCAATATCGATGAAGTTTATTATGCCGGTAGAGATAGTTCGAGCCCTAGTAATGGTGGGGTTTTTAGGTGCTTTTACTACTTTTTCCACATTTTCGCTGGAAACATTTCTTCTGATATACGAAGGCAGTTTTGCCCTGGCTTTTTTAAATGTGCTGACGAATCTCCTGGGAGGTTTTGTGGCGGTTTTTTTGGGAATCAGTGCGACAAATCTAATTAATGCAATGAGAGGGTTGATGTAAGATGGATATAACGGGGCCCGCCAGGCGCATTAGGATCTATATAGGTGAAAATGATAAATATAATGGCATGCCTCTTTATCATGCTATAGTGCTTAAAGCTAGGGAATTGGGAATGGCCGGGGTTACCGTGGTAAGAGGGATAGAGGGATTTGGTGCCAATAGTCGCATTCATACAGCGCGTATTCTGGTGCTTTCCAGCGATCTTCCGATTGTAATCGATATAGTCGACAGGGCAGACAGGATAGATAAACTCATTCCATTTCTAAATGAAACCGTAAAAGAAGGACTAGTAACCATTGAGAATGTGGAAGTACTCAAATACGCGAATAACAAGGAAATATAGTGACCTCAGTTCTATCTTTATGATGCGAACTATAAAGATCGTTTTGCTATACTACGATGTTGCAATAAATGTGAAAAAAATATATAATATATATCGCATAAGTGAAAAGGTGATGGAGCTCACCGAAACTGCCTTTCAGGCTAATAGCTCCTACAATATCACCGGATATTGTAGGAGCTTTTATATTTTCAGAGAGGTGAGAGATGAGTGCTTAATTTCGAAAGAGCAAAAGAACAGCTGATTCAATGCTTAGAAGAGGTAAAAAAGATAGCAAATGATAAAGAAAAATCAATGATTGAGGCTATAGACTATGAAATAGATAAGCTTTTAAAGAACCGGTTCAACCTGGCGGTTGTGGGCCAGTTCAAACGAGGAAAATCGACATTTATTAATGCCGTGCTGGGAGAAAAAATAGTTCCGACCGCAGTAGTGCCACTTACTTCCATAGTCACAATCATAAAGTACGGCCCAAAGTTAAAAGTGACGGTGTACTTTTTGGACGGTTCAGATGAGGAAATAACTGTTAAAGAACTGGACGAATACGCCACCGAAAGGGGCAACCCGGGTAATGAAAAAAATGTAAAGGAAATAGTCATAGAGTATCCATCCGAGTTTCTTAAAAAAGGCGTAACGCTGATAGATACACCGGGCGTCGGGTCTGTCTACCAGCACAACTCTGACGTAACTTATGGGTTTCTTCCGAAACTCGACGCGGCTATATTTCTTTTCACAATAGATTCGCCTGTCGCCCAAAATGAATACGAATTTCTAAAGGACGTTCGGGATCATGCGGTTAAAATATTTTTCGTGCTGAACAAGATAGATTACGCCGAGGAGGAAGATGTGAAGGAGGCACTTGATTTTGCCTGCAGGGTTTTGAAGGAGAAGCTGAGATACGAAGAAATCAAAATATACCCCATCTCTGCCAAGATGGCCCTGGAAGCCCGCAGGGCGCATGATGAGGAAAAATTGAGGCTCAGCGGGTTGCCTGAGTTTTTGTCAAAACTGGATGAATTCATAACCAGGGACAAAGGCAGGGCCCTCTTGCTTTCCAGCTGCAACAGTGCTCTGAGGTTCATATCAAGGTTGAGGTTTGATATTGAACTGGAGGCCGGTGCCATCAGGACGCCGGTAGAAGAGCTGGAAAAAAATATAGATGTCCTAAAAAAGAAAATGAAAGAGATCGAAGAAGAGAAAAAGGATGTGCTGCTTGTTTTTGACGGGGAAAGCAGGGAGCTGCTTGCCCAATTCAACGCTGAGTATGAAAAATTCAAGAATTCCGAATACAGGAAGCTGGAAGCTGCCCTGGAGAAGTATTTCAAAAGCAACGCCGCTTTGCCGTTAAAAGAGTTAATAGAAAAGACCAGAGAATATATAACCGGGAAGACCCTTGAGGCCATAGATTCCTGGAAGGAAGGGGAACTTAAACGCCTGGCCGGGGCGTCGGCAAGAATAACGGGAAGGCTCGGGGAAAAGGTGGAAAAGATTATTACCGGACTCCAGGAATTGACGGCCAACATATTTCATATAAAGTTTGAGAGTTTTACGAGGATAGAGAATTTTAAAGAGGCGGGATATTTTTACTACAATATGGAACCGGAAAAGAACTATCTTTTGCTTACGCCGTTATCGATCGCTCCGTTTCTCCCCGGTTTTATTGCCCGAAAAATGGCCCTTAACAATTTGAAAAACTGGCTGGAACAGCAATTTGATAGGCAGTGCGGTCGGGTGAGGTACGACATCGCCCAAAGAATGGAAAAAACCTTCAAGGAGTATTATAATTATCTTGAAGGTAAAATTGCAGAAACCGCCGACGTTATAATGGAATTGGTAAGAGAGGCTGTGGAGCTTAAAAAGTCCGGAGAAGACCGCATAAAGGACAGGCTGAAAGAACTGGAAGCCTTTTTAGAAAGGCTGAATGAAATCGAAGGTAATATAAAAGAATTGAAAGACCACCTGGAAAGGATTGCGTAAAATGGATGGGATTGAGTTTTCCCGCAGGATATTTACTGTCGTGGATAACATTGGAAAAGTAGTTGTAGGCAAGACTCAGGTTATCGAATTGGTGCTGACGGCGCTTCTAGCCGGCGGACACGTGCTGCTGGAGGATGTGCCGGGGGTAGGAAAAACTCTGATGGCCAAGGCTCTGGCCAGGTCTTTGAACCTGGAATTCAGGAGGGTGCAGTTTACGCCGGATCTTCTGCCGGCGGATGTGCTGGGCGTAAATATCTACAGCCAGAAGACCGGAGAGTTTGTGTTCAACCCCGGGCCAATCATGACCAATATTCTCCTCGCCGACGAAATAAAACGGTTCGGGTTCGATGCACCTGAGGAATATCCTGGAATGCCTTGCCCGCCTTTCGAATTACAGCATATTTAAAATTGAAGAAATATTGCCAAGAACTCTGGGGATGTTAAAAAAAGACAGCAAAGTTATATACATAACCGGCATCTGGGGTAAAAACACCGAAAAGGTCGTTAAATTGCTGCAGAAAATGGGGATGGATGTGGTTTTAATTCTTGCGGGAAAAAAGAATGCTAAACTAAAAGGGCCCGAAGGTGTCCTCACGTATCACGCTCTCGGGGAGGAAGCATGGCGTGAGATTTCCCTCATTCGATTGGTATAGATTGTTGAAAATAATACTTTTTTACATCATAAACAGTATATTCGCTCTCATTATACTTTCGGTATTCGAACGGTACGCGCCCGGCATGATTTTTTCGGTCTTTGAAGTCTTATCGTGGCTTTTTGCCGGGCTTATTTTTAATGCGGCTTACAACAGGTTTGAAAGATTTAGAAAACCGCTTTTTATTGCAGTTTTGGTCTTAATAACGGTCTTGAAAATCGGCTCCGGCTATTATGAGCTTGTTGCTACTTTTTTTTGCTTTATTCTGGGAGCGGGGCAGGGCTTATGGGTGATGCGCCATTACGAGCTGATGTCAAGGCTAAAGAAGTATTCACTTTTAATCTTGTTGAGCCTTCTTTTTTATAAGGGGAAAGCCGGTGAACTGCTTTTACTGCTTACGGGTTATATTTCAATTTCGCTTGTTGTGCTATCTGTCTATTACATGGAGACCGTTTCTCCTGGTATTTCCAGGGAAAGATGGTTGCTGACGGCTCTTATTGTTTCAATTACTACATTCTTTTTTACCCTCCTCTTTGCGGAATTCGTCAGCCCTGAATATGTTTCAGCTTTATTAGGTTTTTTAACAGAAACGTATTTCGCTCTGATAGAAATTGTGATGAAGATACTAACTCCCGTTCTGTTGCCGGTGGTGTACGCCCTGGATTTTATTATTTCGGCCCTCTCAAAACGCACAAAAACACAGTATTTTCCTGCGGGAACGGGAGAACCGGGAGAAAGCATTTCAAATTATGAATATCAAGAATACGTCACGCCGGCAGGCATGGAAATTTTTTTAAAAATAACGGGTCTTATACTCATTATACTGGCATTTGCAGTACTTATACTGATAGTGCTTAAAAAGTACACTTCTTGGGATAAAAATGACTTTGAAGGGGATGAGAAAGAACCGGTATTAAAACCCGGAGCCATTAAAAAAAGTCTTTTTCATCTGATATCGAAAGCAGGCACGATATTAAATTCTTTTGCAAAAATTACTTACGGAGATTCACCTTCCGGGAAGATAAGGAGAATTTATGCTAAAATTTTAAAAGAAGCAGCAAAAAGGGGATATTCTAAAAGTTGCTCCGAAACGCCCCTGGAATTCATGCCGCAGCTTAAAAAGGCTTTTGAAGATGCCGGAGAACTGGTGGAAAAAATTACCTATATTTACCAGAGGCCAAGGTATTTTCCCGGTTCGGTTTCTATTCATGATGTGGAAGAGATGAAGAAGTCAGTAAAGTTCTTGCTTTCTAAATAAATTCATCAAAAAGTATATTCAGGAGGTTTTCAAAATGAAAATTTACGACCTTGCCACGCCTGCATTTATGGTGGACCTGGATATCCTGGAGAAAAACATAAAAGAAGCGGCAGAGCTTGCGCGCGGTAATGGAAAACGCCTCTGGCCCATGGTAAAGACCCACAAGAGCACTGAAATCGCTGCGATGCAGAAGGCGGCCGGTGCCGAAGGTTTCCTGGTGGGGACCCTTTTGGAGGCGGAAAGGCTAGTTGAAAAGGGCTTTACCGACATAATGGTGGCATATCCGGTGGCAGGAAAAGAAAATATAGGAAGAATTGTAAACCTGGCGAGAAAAGCCCGCATAATACTCAGCTTAGATTGCGCAAAAGTGGCAGAGCAAATCAACCTGGCCCTTGAGGAAAGCGGAATTACCCTTGAATACCTGATAATAGTGGACAGCGGTCTAAAGAGGTTTGGTGTGTTGGCGGAAGATGCGGCAAGGCTTGCCAAAGAGCTTGCGGCTTATAAAAGTTTGAAGCTTATAGGTATAGCCACCCACCCGGGGCACGTGTACGGGGTTGGTAGGCCAGAAGAAGTAAAGAAGATAGCGTTTGAAGAAATAAATGCCTTAAAAACAGCCGCCGAAATTCTCGAAAAAGAAGGATTTAACTTAGAGATTATTGCCACCGGCAGCACGCCAACCTTTCGACATGTTCTAGAGGACGAAAGAATAAACGTCTTGAGACCCGGAAATTACGTGTTTTACGATTCGATTCAGGTGGCGCTTGGAGTCGTGCCATTTGAAAGATGCGCCTTTTCTGTAATGGGCACCGTAATTTCAAATCCGAGGCCCGGCAACCTGATAGTAGATGTGGGAAGCAAATGCCTTGGCCTAGACCGGGGAGCCCACGGGATATCTCTTTTAAAGGGGTACGGCACCGTTGTCGGCCATCCCGAGCTTACTTTGGTGAGCCTTTCGGAAGAAGTGGGTAAATTGGAAGTGGATGGAAAAACCTCACTTGAAGTAGGAGAAAAGATACGGATAATCCCCAACCATGCGTGCGCCGCCTGTAACATGACGAGCTATCTGGTGGGCTTCCGAGGTGAAGAAGTGGAGAGGATAATCGAAGTGGATATGAGGAACGGTACGTTCAGGCCTTAATCAAATGCATTAGAGGCTTTCAAAGAAGTTCACGCGAAGATGTTAGAAGCATTCAAAGAAGCACCGGGCTGTATCCCGCATTAGCACAGCAGAGAGGGTTTCGGCGCGATATTAGCCGATGGCACGAAAGTGGCATCGGAAAAAATTGTAAAGGGTCCGAAAAAAGGGAAGGATACAAAGCTGAAAGATGGCGATGAAATATTTTTGGTTCCCATAGCAGCCGGGGGATGATGCGAAAAATAAAACCGCGATGAAAATGATCGCCCTCTGAAGCAAATTGTGAGTATTACTTCAGAGGGCAAATTCTTTTAATAAAGACATAGAACTGTTAATTCCCATACTTTTTCAAGATAAAGTAAGTTCCGAGTGATTTTACCGCAACTTTATTAATTTCATTTATAATTTCACCTTCTGCCACGCAGATATTCTCGCCAACTTTAATGACTTTCCCGCAAGCCCTGACTCTTTCGCCTAAATTTATCGGGTATAAATAGTTCACTTTCATTTCTACGGTGGTGGAGATTTTCCCGAGGGATTTTACTGAAAATCCCATCGCAGTGTCGCAAAGAGTGGCGGATACGCCGCCGTGAAGTATTCCAAGAGTATTTAATACCTGGTTCAAAAAACTTGACTGTTTTTATCTCCAGCCAAGTCGGCCCCTAGACCAGGCTTTCGCCTCCTTTCCGGATATTTGATTTGCCCTCCGAGGGGCAGGGCGACAGGGGACCTCGGCCCGGGAGTCCCACCCGGAACCCGAGCA
>JASUSP010000035.1 GCA_030446005.1 Tepidanaerobacteraceae bacterium
GAAACGGTAGCGTCTTAAATTTTTTAGGCTTTGTTATCATGTTTATATAGATTCATTTTTATCCCATATTTTTACATTTAGGTATGGGGTTAGTTTTTTATTGCCTTTTTTCGAAACATTATTTTCAGGATAGGTACTTTAAAAGCTTCCTCTGCCTTGGACTAAGGCTCATAAAAATTCTCTCCTTTTCGGATTTTTCTCCAAAAAAATAACACAAAAGGTGGTTTATAGGCAAATGAGTTAAAGAGCGGGAATGGCGATAATCATCTAGCGCGGCATTTAAATAAAAAGCCGGTGTAAAACCGGCTTATCTGAAAGATATCTATATATCATTTTTTCGCACTTTGGAAACCTTAATCGTTATGGTGTAACCGCTATCGCACAGCCACGTAAGGAGGTCTCCAATTCGCTCCCAGCTGTATGTCCCGTTCTCCGTCTCAACGCAGGGTTCATACCAGCCGAACTTCAGCGTCCCCGAAAGCCCTCTTCTCCCTTTAAAAAGCCTCAAAGCTGAATCCACATCATCCTCTAGAACGTGCAGAAGTTTGCGGTTTATCTCCGGGAGGTAAAAATACTCCGAATCAAACATCCTGCCCTTTGTGTCCTTCTCCGCCCATGCAAGATATTCCTCCCGCTCCGGGTGCTTCTTGTCCTTTATAATCGCCAAAAATCTCTCATATCCTCCTATGCCCCCTACATCTTCGGGAGGCCTGTGCCCGGCCCCGTCAATACATTTCGGGACGGAGTTCTTTTTCGTGTCCTTTAATTTTTTCTCAATCTTTATCTCGTGTTCCCAGCGATCGCCAAAATCGTAAGTATAAATGCATCTGTCGTACTTATCAAAAAACTGATCGACAAGAGCCTCTCTCGGATCAAGTTCTACCCTTTCTTTGGAAAGACCCGCCATTTCAAATTCTGGATCGGGTTCTACTATGACAACATCGCCGAAGTCAAATTCATAAAGATGATAGTCCAACCATCCGAAAGCTACCTGAAGGATTCTGTGCAGCTGGTAAAAGGTAATATTTCCGGGTATCCTCAGCCTTCGCCAAATAGGAGGAGTAATTCTGCTTATCGTGACTTTAATCTGATAGGCCATAACCATTCTCCTTCATAGCAAAATCATAATGCCAAAGGCCCAATCAAGACAAATTTATAAAAACGTCACCTTCCTGCCTTCATGCACAAAAAGCCTCTCCTCAAATCTTGAAAATAGCATTCTCACCTCGGCATCCGGAGGCAGCAGTATATTTTTAAGGTTTCCCAGCTCCTTTTTAAAATCCAAATAGTTGCTCGTTGTTTTCGCAAGGTAAATCTTTTCGCACTCAGTCTTTATAACATCTTCCTTATCGTAGAACAGCTCTTCGTGGAGCTTTTCGCCGGGCCTTAAGCCTATGAACTCTATCTTTATATCCTTTTCGGGCTCTAGGCCGCTCAGCTTTATCATCTCTTTTGCGAGGTCCAAAATCTTCACAGGCTCGCCCATATCGAGCACGAATATCTCGCCGCCTTCCGCCATAGCTCCCGCCTGAATTACAAGCTGCACGGCCTCGGGTATGGTCATAAAATATCGGGTCACCTCAGGGTGGGTGACCGTAACCGGCCCGCCCGCCTCTATCTGCTTCCTGAAAAGCGGTATTACGCTTCCCGCGCTGCCGAGGACGTTCCCGAACCTTACGGCCGCAAAACGGGTGCCGCCGCTTTTGGCCATCATCTGGATTATTATTTCAGCCACCCTCTTGGAAGCGCCCATTACATTCTTGGGATTTACGGCTTTGTCGGTAGATATCAATATAAACCTTTCCGCTTTGTATTTTTTAGCAGCCTCAGCCACATAAAGAGTGCCGAACACGTTGTTTTTTATGGCCTCCATAGGATTTAGCTCCATCAATGGGACGTGTTTATGCGCCGCCGCATGGAACACCACATCGGGCCTGTATTTTCCCATGACGGCCTCCACCTTCGCCGCATCCCTGATACTCCCTATAATCGGTATGTACCTTTGTTTTGGAAAATATGTTTTCAGCTGGTGCTCGAGGTCGAATATGTTGTTTTCGCTTATGTCGAAGAGCAAAAGTAGCTGCGGCTCAAACCTTGCCACCTGCCTTACAAGCTCCGAGCCTATGGAGCCTCCCGCACCTGTCACCAAGACTTTCCTGCCCTTGAGATACCCCTCAGCCGCTTCAATATTTATTCGTACCGGCTCCCTCCCCAGGAGGTCCTCAATTTTCACATCCCTTATCTTTTTTACATCCACCTTTCCGTTTAAAAGCTCATATATGCCCGGGACAATTTTTACCCTGCATTTGGTGGCATAACAGATTTCGGCGATTTTTTTCACTTCCCTCCTGTCGACGGAGGGCATCGCTATTATTATCTCCTCTACCTTTTTCTCCTCGACTACCTGCGGAATTTTATCCCTGCCGCCGAGCACCTTAACACCGTATATGCTAAGGCCGTGCTTCGCCCTGTCATCGTCTATTATTCCCACGGGAATCATTTCAAGCTCCGGATTTTGCTTAAACTCCTTGATAACCATGGAGCCTGCATGCCCCGCACCAACAATCAGCACGCGCTTTTTTCCATTTTTTATGTACCTGAAGCTTTCTGTAAAATCGCCGGATGCTCGAAAAACGAGCCTTGAAAAACCTATAAAGCATGTAAGAATTAGCCAAAAAATAAAGTAGATGCTCCTGGGGAAGGGATTTCCTATCATGAAGGTGTAAAAAAGAACGCCCATCGTGCCGACAAAAGTGGCCGAAGTAATCGAAATAAGCTCCCCAATGCTCGCGAACTTCCAGAGCCTGCGGTAAAGATTGAAGAGAACGAAAACTACAAGGCATATTGCCACGACCTCGGGCCATGTATTTTCATATTGAGCATAGTATTGAATGGCCAAATTTCCATCAAACCTGACGTAAAATGAAAGGTACAGCGAAAGATTAATTAAAACTGCATCTAAAACGACCATTAAAAATAAAAGGAGGTTTTTTCTGAAGGTTTTAATGTAGTGCGCCCCCATAAACTCTTTCTCCTTACCTTATTTTATTTTCATTGATACATATTTCTCCAAAATTTTTCATTTTCCTGCTGATTTCCTTTTATATCCAAAAAATTAAGCCATGGAAATCGCTTCTTTTAGTTTTTCCACCACGTAGTCTATCTCTTTTTCGGTCAGGTTGTTGTAAAACGGCAAGGCTACGGTAGTCTTTGCCACCGCTTCCGTTACCGGGAAGTCTCCTTCCTTATACCCCATTTCCCTGTAGAAGGGCTGAAGGTGTATCGGCGTGAAGTACGGCCGACACCCTATGCCATTGCTTAATAGGCACAAGCTGTTTTCATTTTAGATAAAAAATCCCTACCGGGATGGATAAATATGGTTAATTACTATAATAATTCATTTTTTGATTATTGTTTTTGCTACCACCTAGGCACAATTTATCGACAATAGGTACAAATATTGTTTTTATAATTACTACAAAATCTGTCCAAAGATTGGCTTTTTTAAGATAATCCAAATTCATTTTTATCTTTATAGGCATAATTTCTTCTATATAAAATTTTTCAGGGTCTTTTTCTAAACTAAGCAATTCATTTTCATTTCTAAAAGCTAAAGAAGCAGGGTCTGTTATACCAGGAACAAAATTCAACACTTGTTTTTGTTCATCATTATATAATCTAACATACCTTTCAACTTCGGGCCTCGGACCTACCAAACTCATATCGCCTTTTAACACATTTATCAATTGAGGTAACTCATCTATTTTATACTTCCTCAGCAATCTTCCAATTTTCGTTATTCTCGGATCATTAGATACTGTTATTTGCTTGCCTTTTTTTTCCGCGTCAACAACCATTGTCCTAAATTTCCATATTTTAAATTTTTTACCTTTGAACCCTATCCGCTCTTGTCTAAAAAATACAGGCCCTCCATCTTCTATTTTTATTAAGACAGCTACAATGACAAACAAAGGTAATAACAGTATTAACCCTATGAAAGACCAAAAAATATCAAATAGCCTTTTACTCCACCTCATTTTCTATACAGGCGGATAACATCCAACACGGCCTCAATGACATCCGCCACATCCTGATCCGAAAGGCCAGGATTTAAAGGCAAAGATATCAATCTCAAATAATTATTATAAGCTACGGGGAAGTCATCTTCTTTAAAGCCATATTTGTTCTTATAATACGGATGTATATGTATTGGTATGAAATGGACGGAGGTGCCTATATTGCGATTCTTTAGCTCTTCAATAAAACGATTCCGGTCAATCTTCAGCATTTCTAACCTTAAGCGTAAAACATAAAGATGCCATGCATGTTCAACTTCTTTTTTCACACAAGGTATTTCTAAGCAATCAATATCTTTAAAAGCAGAATTATACATTTCAACAATTTCGTATCTGCGCTTTTGAAAGGTCGCTAATTTTTTTAATTGGTGCAAACCAAGAGAGGCCTGAATATCAGTCATATTATACTTAAATCCCGGAAAAATTACTTCATAATACCAGCTACCTTCTTTCGAGTACCTTTTCCAAGCATCTCGGCTCATTCCATGTAAGCCTATGATTCTTGCTTTTTCAATTAAATCTGAAGGCCCAGTCAACATTCCTCCTTCAGCCGTAGTTAGATTCTTAGTAGCATAAAAACTAAACGCAGTTAAATTATCTCCTGAACCTATATACCGTCCTTTATATTTTGCAGGCAATGCATGAGCTGCATCCTCTATCACATGAAGATTATATTTATTAGCTATTTCGTTTATAGTATCCATTTCCGCAGGATGACCCGCATAATGTACTACAATAATAGCTTTCGTTTTTGGAGTAATAGCTCTTTCTATCTTTTTAGGATCGATATTCAGAGTTTCTTCTTCAACATCAACTAACACAGGTTTAGCGCCAACATGCTCAATTACATTTACAGTTGATGCAAAAGTCATGGGAGTAGTTATTACTTCATCACCGCTACCGATTCCCAACGTAACTAAAGCCAAGTGAAGGGCAGCAGTGCAAGAATTTAGTGCCAATGCTCCTTTAGCATCTATATAAGTCTTAAATTCTTCTTCGAATTTTTTGGTCTTTGGTCCAGTTGTTATCCAGGTAGATTTTAAGGTATCAATTACTTCCGATATTTCCTCTTCCCCTATGACAGGTGGCGAAAAAGGAAGAAAGGTATTACGCAAGGAAAAGACCCCCCTTTAAAATAATTTCGCAAAATCCTCTGCTAATTTTTGATAAGAATGATACTTTTTAACATAATTTCTACCCTTACCCCCCATTATTTTCCTCTCTTCTTCTGACAAATTCATTAGCTTTTCAATTGCATAAGCTACTTGAGAAGGATCTTCAGCTTCAACAGAAATGCCGCATCCAGTTTCTTTTACTATATCATTTCCAGCAGTAATAGATTGAATTATAGGCTTCCCGGACATCATATAATCTATCAACTTATTCGGACTTATACCATAACGAAATAATGATTGTTTTTTAAGGCCGATGTACAAAGCATCCATCATACTTAATAATTTAGAAATAGATGATTTTGGAACTGGTGGCAAAAAGAAAATGTTCTCTAAACCCATACTATCAACTTTAGTTTTTAATTTCACCTTTTCTGGACCATCACCTACTAAAACTATTGCCACGGGTCTGCCTTTCAAAAATTGAGCGCTCTCAATCAATGTATCCAAAGCATTAGCTATTCCGTGAGCTCCCGTATAACCTACTATAAATTTCCCCTCGCTTTTTAATCTCTCTATTAATTTTTTATGTTCTTTTGGAATTTCTTGATTTCTTCCTTCCCATTCTTCTACACATATACCATTGGGTATATGTACAAATTTATGAGATGCTAAACCATGTTCTTTCATGTACTCATATGCCTTTGGCAATATTGATACAACATAATCTGATTTTCTATATGCAAAATTCTCAGCTATTTGCATTATCACTATAAATGGATGATATTTAGAATAACCTCCCAATTCTATGGGAGTCAAAGGCCATAGGTCATGAACTTCAAAAATCAATTTTGCTCTTGATTTCTTAGATATAAGATACGCGGGAAAGATATCTAAAGGATATGTAGAAGAAGCAATTACAACATTAGGGTGATACTTTTTCACTAAATATTCATTATATTGGGATAATCTTAGAATAAAATTTAACATATTTAAAACTCTTTTTAACCCGTTACCCTTATACCGAATCGTTTTCAGCCAAACATACTTAATTCCATCAATTTCTTCTTCTTTGACATATTTATCCATATCAGCATTTTTAATCCTTAAATGAGAATAAGAAGAGGCTACAATAATTACCTTATGCCCAAGCCTTATCCACTCTTTTGCCAAGTAATAAGGGCGATATTCCATTCCAAGTTCTGGAGCTCCAGCATAATGATTTATTAGAAGAATGGTTTTTGAGCCCATTTGATTCCGCTCCTTTAAATTTTAAGTGTAGCCTTCATGAATATTGATATAGGTATTTCCTTAACACCTTTACAATCTTTTCAGAACTTTTCCCATCTCCATAAGGTTGAGCGTCTAATCTAGAAGAAGAATTTAAAGCCTGCTTTATACCTTCTTCTACCATATCCGCAGAACTAGGAGGTACAAGATGGTTCCACCCGAGCTCCACCAATTCTACCCATTCTGTTTCTTCCCTAAGAGTAACGCAAGGGACTTTATAGAAAAATGCCTCTTTTTGCACACCGCCGGAATCCGTAACTATAAGACGAGAATTCTTTTCCAATTTTATCATATCGATATAACCTACCGGTTCTATGATTTTTATATATTCGGATACATACTCAAAAAGTCTTTCTCTAATCAATGCAACTTTTGTTCTCGGGTGAAGGGGAAGAACTACCGTAACCTCTCGGGATATCCTGGATAACCCCTCAAAAATTGCCTTTAACCTCTCCGCAATATCGGTATTATAAGCCCTGTGAATGGTAGAAAGTATATACTGACCTGGTTTCAACTCTAATTTTTCTAATATATTGCTTTCCTTGTCCGCCTTTTCCCCATAATATAGGGCTGCATCAAACATCACATCTCCAACATTGAATATTTTCTCCCGAGGTATACCTTCTCTAATTAAATTATCTACTGCTGTTTTTGTGGGAGCAAAAAGCAAATCCGAAACGTGGTCTGCAACTATGCGGTTAATCTCCTCTGGCATCTTTTTATTAAACGAACGAAGCCCGGCTTCTACATGGGCAACGGGTATTTGTAATTTCGAAGCAACGAGAACCCCCGCTAGAGTAGAGTTCGTATCACCATAAACTAACACTACATCAGGATTTTCCTTTATTAAAACCTCCTCTATTTTTTCAAGCATTCGGCCCGTCTGAACTCCGTGGCCGCCCGAACCTATTCCAAGATAGTAATCAGGCTTTGGAATTTCTAGTTCTTGGAAAAATACTTCGCTCATATTATTATCGTAATGCTGTCCTGTATGTATAATAATTTCTTTTAAATCATTATAATCTTTCAACACCCTCGAAATGGCCGCGGCTTTTATGAACTGAGGTCTTGCACCAATTATTGTTACTATTTTCATTTTTGGCTTCCCCTCATCAATAATTTTTCATAAAAAATTATTAGCTTTTTAGCTTCACTTTCCCAATTATATTTTTTTATAATAGCTTCTCTGCCTTTCCTTCCCATTTCTTCAGCATCCTTAGGATGTTCCAACAGCCACTTTATAGCATCAGCTATAGCTTCAGGGTTTAGTGGATCGACCAGTATCCCACAATCAGCATCTTTGATTATTTCTCTCCATAAAGGAAAATCCGATGCCACAACTGGTATCCCAGCGGACATATATTCAAATAATTTATTTGGTTGAGCCTCAATGTGATTTGGTACTGGATGGAATAACACAAGACCGACTCTTGCGCTACCTAAGAGATAAGAAGCTTCTCTTCTTGAAACCCATCCCTTAAATTCTACATATTTCCACCCAGATAAATTTTTAATTTTCTCTTCCAAACTTGGTGGTGTAAAATTACCAGCCAAAACAAGTTTTGCGTTTAAATAGTCAGGTAAAAATTCAACTGCTTGTACCATTTCCTTGATTCCTCTTATTTCTGCAATCCCACCTATGTAAACTATGTTATTTGGCCTTTGGCCGTATTCAATATGTTTTTCGGAAACAAGCTCGTTTATAATCGGGAAATTCTGCACTACTACTGTTTTTTTATCAGGAAAGCGTTTTGCTATAGATGGTGTTGCAGCAACTATTCCGTCAAATACATTCGCTGATATTTTCTCTAATAGTGCCGTAAGTTCTGAAACTATTTTTCTTAAATAAGCAGGAATCCAATATTTATTTAAAATCTGTTTAGGCACATCTTCATGTACGTCGTAAATTACTTTTTTCCCTCTTGCTTTGAGTAACAAGCCTATAGGAATTAGTTCCGGATCATGGAAATGATATATATCAGCATTCAAAGATAATGCGTATTTATAAACTCGCCAAATGGTCTTTAACATTCTTTCCTTTCGATTTTTAGGTTTAGGAACAGGGTATATTTTAATGCCATCAATTACTTCGTTTTTATCATGAGGAGCAATAAGGATTACTTCGCCAAACTTTTTTTGTAGTGTTTTACATTCTTTTATAAAAATACGAGTATCATTAGGTTTATGAACTGATGTTAGATGTACAATTTTGTAAGTCATTTTGGCCTCCAAAAAATAGATAGTTAGAACTTAATCTGTTAAATGGTTATCTCTTGGCAATAAATATAATATAAATATCGATAATAATATTCCATGAGTTAATAAGCTGGTTAATAAAGCACTATTTGTTAGAGCTATTACTGGCATTGCCATAGCTGCCATACTAATTCGTTTGTCTAAACCTTTAGCACAACAATCAACAATTTTTAAAATTATAATAAGTAAGATACCCCAAAAAACTAATCCGGCATATCCAAAATTCATATAAGCATCTCCCACTATCCCCGTATTCGCACTCATCGTCGCTCTGTCAAAATAAACATATCCTATTAAGTTTACAGGATTAAGATCATAGGGGTAATTAAATATACCTTTGAAAATACTATGAGAAAGTAATATAATATCATGTTCTGTAAAGTAATCGTAATAGATAAAATACAATCTCGCAGGAACGAAAAGAGTTCTCCTGCAAAAAAGAGACAACACTAATACATTATTAAAAAAGTTATAGCTTAATATTCCTATCATTATAGCACCGATTAATCCTAAAATGATATATGCAAAAGGATTTTTCCGAGTTACTATCCACATCAAACACAAAACGAATGCTGGTGCGAAGAGGAAAGCTTTCATACCACTAACGAAAAATAGATAGAGTTGTAATAAAACAACAAATAATGCTTTTACAATTTTTTTCTTAACGATAAAAATAGAAAACAGTATAGGGTAAATAATATACGCCAACCAGTTAACAAAATAACCTGAAAATGGAAATTTTACTTGGTTATATTGACTGCGAATATCGTATACTTTAATTAAATCGAAATTTATTTTTATACCGAAGTTTATATACAACATTACAATAACGTATAAACTTAATATCAAACATAAAAAGATAAATATTTTGTTCGACTCCTCAGATTTTATCCTGATTTCAAACGTTATATTGGGGGATTTCCCCAGGGCTAAATTAATAAATATCCAAAAAAAAGCCACAGCAAACATGAACTGTGTATTCACATACGTAAAAGCATAGTAAGTTGTCATTGGAATAAAAGATATTAAATTTAACATCCAAATTATAATGGAAGATAATTTATTTACTGACTTTGGAAGGGTTATGTAAGAAAAAACTACTAAAATATATGAGAAAATTAGTCGAACTAAATCAAAATCGGCATAATAACCTTCATAGGAAAAAATATTCGAGATGAAAAAATAATATACTACATCTAAAGATACTTTATAAAATAAGAACAAAATCAGATTAAATAAAACATTATCTTTTACTCTATACATTTTTTTCACATTCCTTTAAAGTCCTAAATTTATAGCTTTCCCGTCACCGCTATTTCTCCCTCGCCGGATTCCCCACCACTACATGCCCTTTTTCCACATCCTTCGTAACCACGCTGCCTGCTCCCACAAAGCCATCTTCATGAATGGTTTTCCCGGGCAATATAGTGGCGTTCACTCCTATCCTGCCGCCCTTTTTAACAGTGACGCCCTTCATTTTTTTGAAACGGTCGGGGTCCTTTCCGGCGGAATTATCGTTGGAAGTCGCCACACAGGGAGCAATGAAAACATCATCTTCCAGCTCTGAGTAGGCAGTGATGTAAGCATTTGTCTCTATCTTGCAGCGGGAACCTATCCTGCAGTGGTTTTCTACGGCAGCTCCCCTTCCTATTATGGTCATATCGCCTATCGTCACATCTTCCCGTACAGTAGCAAGGTCGGCAATGAGGCATTTTTCACCTATAATACACCCTGCGTAAATCACTGCCGATGTTCCTATGATACAATCGTTTCCTATTTTGCAGGGGGGCTTTTCACTTTTATCTTTGAAAATGCTATTGGCGGCACGCATCGGCTGCTTCCCTATTACGGCATTGTCATCTATACGGACGTTTTCGCCTATGATGCTCCCTTTATATATGGTTACATTGTTACCTATCACCGTATCTTTTCCGATGATTACATCATCTTCTATCACCGTAAACCTCCCTATTTTTACGCCGGGCCCTATCTTTGCCTTCTCAGATACGTAGTTCATAACTTACATTTTTCCCCCTAACATATCCTTTGTAGAAAAGTCACCAAGAGGCATATCTACAGGTTTTCCCGTAAGAGATGACTTATATATTGAAAGTACGAGTTCTACCGCTCTTTTTCCTTCCCTTGCATTAACAAGGGGCTGCCGGTCATTCACCACGGCATCTGCCATATCTTCATAAAGCAGCATATGAAGGTTTGTAGGGATTTCTTTCGGCTCATAGGGCATCTTCCCTTTTACATTCCAGACCTCTATTTTGTTCAGGGCCTTTCCGCCTATCAGGACAGTGCCATTTTCCCCGAATATGCCAAGGGTTTCTTCTAAATTCTCCGGGTACACGCACACGCTAGCTTCTACTATACCGACAGCACCATTTTTAAACCTTATAACGGCAGCTCCCGCATCCTCCGCTTCGATTTTTTTAAGGAAAGTTCCGGTTTCGGCATAGACCCTTTCCGGCTCCCCCATGAGCCAAAGCAAAAGGTCTATCACATGGATGGCCTGGTTCATGAACGCTCCACCGTCGTATTCCCAGGTCCCCCTCCAGGGAGCTGAGGAATAGTAAGCATCGCTTCGATTCCAGCGCATGGATGCCGAGGCGTGGACCAGCTTGCCGAAAGCGCCCAAGTCCACCTCTTCTTTAAGTTTCATCATATAGGGCAGGAATCTCAATTGGTGGCATACCGATACCTTCAATCCCTTTTCTTCGGATTTTTTTATTATCTCATCGGCCTCTTTCGTCGAAAGGGCCATGGGTTTTTCCAAAATTACGTGCTTTCCAGCATCGAGGGCATCCAGGGCAATCTTTGGCCTTATCCCACTAATTGTGGCAACTGTTACTATGTGTATTTCCGGATCCTCCAATAATTTTCTGTAGTCGGTGTATTTTTTGATACGACCCTGGCAAGTACCATCTGATTTTATATATTCAGCTTGTGCCATGTCCATTTTTTCGGGGATGGTGTCGCAAAGAGCTGCAAGTTCCATTTTGTCGGAATTTTCCACGACAGCTTTGAGATGCTTGGGAACAATGCTGCCGCATCCTATGATGCCTACTTTGAGTTTTTCCATGGTATTCACCTACAGTTTGAATATTTTGGGATCCTTAATATCTTTTAGCGCATTCCGCGTATCGAGGATTGCAGGAGAGCGTCTATATATGAGTTCGTAGTCAAATTTTTCGTGGTCGGTGGTTATCATAACAAGATCGGAGCTTTGAAGGGTTTCTGCATTTATTTCTACAGATTTATAAAGCTTCTCATTATGTGCGAATTCCGGAACGTAAGGGTCGCTGTAAGTAACCTTGGCGCCGTTTTTCTCCAGCAGGCCGATTATCTTGAGAACAGGGCTTTCTCTCATGTCATCTATGTCCTTTTTGTAGGTCACCCCGAGGATCAATATTTTCGAGCCGTTAAGGGGCTTTCCGAAGGAGTTCAGGATTTCAGCAGCCCTTTCGACGGTGTAGGCCGGCATGTAATCGTTTATCTCCCCCGCAAGTTCTATAAACCTCGTGTGGTAGTCGTACTCCCTCGCCTTCCAGACGAGATAATACGGATCTACGGGAATGCAGTGGCCTCCTATGCCAGGACCAGGGTAAAAGGGCATAAAGCCGTAGGGCTTTGTCTTTGCCGCTTCTATTACCTCCCATACATCTATACCCATTCTGCGGCAGAGGATGGCCATCTCGTTAGCAAGGGCTATGTTCACGTGGCGAAATACATTTTCGTAGATCTTTTCCATTTCCGCAACTTTGGGGCTGGAAACTTCGAATACTTCTCCTTCGAGAACGTTCCTGTAAAGCTCCGCAGCTACCTTCGTGCAAACCGGAGTTACCCCACCAACCACCTTTGGGGTGTTTTTTGTCTTATAGACTTTGTTACCCGGGTCCACCCTTTCGGGAGAATACGCGAGGAAAAAGTCCTCGCCGCATTTTAGGCCCGTTGATTCAAGGATCGGTTTTAGCACTTCTTCGGTAGTACCCGGATAGGTGGTGCTCTCTAAGACCACCAGCATCCCTTTATGGAGCCTTTTTGCTATTTCCTTTGTGGTATTTTCCACATAGGTAAGATCAGGTTGTTTGTACTTGTCTATGGGAGTTGGGACGCATATTGCCACCGCATCAAGATTATTTATCTCATCGTAGTCGGAGGAAGCTCTAAGCCTTCCGGACTTTACAACTTCTTTTAGGTCGCCGTCCACTACGTCGCCTATGTAGTTTATGCCAAGGTTTACCATTTCGACCTTTTTCTGCTGTACGTCAAAGCCCGTAACGCTAAAGCCTGCTTTGGCCTTCTCTACCGCAAGGGGAAGGCCTACGTAGCCAAGGCCTATTACGCCTATTTTTGCAGTCTTTGCCCTTATTTTTTCTATAAGCTCAGCAGCCGGTTGGTTTTCTAAAACATCCATCATGCTCACCCTTTTTCGTAAAACTCGATAACGGCATCCGCTACGTATTTAATTTGGTCGTCGGTTAGCTCCGGATAAAGTGGGAGTGACAAATTTTGTTCGCACGTCTTTTCTGCTACGGGCAAGTCGCCCTTTTTGTAGCCCAAATCTTTATACGCTTCCTGCAGGTGAAGGGGCAGAGGATAGTATATACCCGTCGGTATGCCCTTTTGTTCTAAGTAGTTCTTCAGTTCATCCCTATCAGGCGCAAGGATGGTGTAAAGGTGAAATACGTGGCTTTTTTCGCCTTTTATGTCCGGCGTTTTTACCGGGGCATTTTTCAAAAGCTCGTTATAGAGCCTTGCCTTTTGCCTTCGCGCTTCGTTCCAGGAATCGATATGCTTTAGCTTTACCCTAAGTATTGCCGCCTGGATTTCATCGAGGCGGCTGTTGTAACCGATCGTCTCGTGGAAGTATTTTTCCCTGCTTCCGTGAACGCGAAGCAGCCTTATCTTGTCCGCAAGCTCATCGTCGTTCGTCACAACTAAGCCGCCGTCACCGTAACCTCCCAAATTTTTGGTCGGGAAGAAGGAAAAGCAACCTGCCTTTCCTATTGTGCCCACCTTCCTGCCATTTACCTCTGCGCCTATTGCCTGGCAGGCGTCTTCTACAACGTAAAGGCCGTATCTTTCTGCGAGGGCCATTATCCTGTCCATATCGGCAGCCTGCCCGAAGATATGGACGGGGATTATGGCTTTTGTCTTTTCGCTTATCCTTTTTTCTATTTCTTCGGGGTTTATGTTAAAAGTTTCCGGATCTATGTCAGCGAATACGGGCTTTGCCCCCACCCGGGATATGCACTCGGCGGAAGCAAAAAAGGTGTACGGCGATGTGATCACTTCGTCGCCTGGGCCTATACCCAAGGCATCCAATGTCAGCACCAAAGCGTCGGTTCCGTTGGCAACGGCGATGGCGTGCTTTACGCCCAAGTATGCGGCTATTTCTTCTTCGAAGGCTTTTACATTAGGGCCCATTATGTACTGGCCGCTTTCCACGGCATCCATAATGGCCTTTGTTATATCCTCTTTTATGGTCTCATACTGGGCTTTGAGGTCTAAAAATTGTAGTTTCACGGCTTGACGTCCTTTCTATGTTAAAGTTAGATTATTATCTTTCGTAAAGCAAAATTCTTTTTAAGATGATGTCACTTTTAGGTGATATAACAACCCTTATCCTCACATCCTTATCCTTTATTTCCTCGGGCGCGGTAAATTCCAATATTTTATCCTCCGAACTGAATACCACTTTACCGTCCGCAATTATCTCTATCCTATACCCGCCCTGCGGTGCTTCCGCTTCCAGCTCCATCCCGTAAGATTCGCCCTCTTCCAGGGTTATGCCCTCTGAAAGGTAGAATGTTTCCTGCGATTTTCCTTCCGATTTTATCCTGCTGTAACTGCCCTCTTTTATCTCTATCTTTGCTTTGCCCGAAACGCGCCAGAGGTCGGGCGTTCCGTCCTCATCGAGGTCCATTCCGAAGTTGGCCGCAAAGACGAGGTCTTTCAGCGTTTTCACCGTCTTTACATCCGGGCTTTCCAGGAGCTTTTCGGCTTTTGTAAGGTAAAGCATTAAATTTTTCGTCGCAGTAAGCTTTTCTACCCCAGGGTCGCTTTTTGGCGACTTCCGATTTAGCTCCACTATCCTTTCAGATACCGCAAGGCATTTTTGCAAAAGGTCCTTCGCCTTTTGCGTTTCGTCCTTTAATATATACACTTCCGATGCCTTTTCACACGCCTCTGCAAAGGTCTCCCACACAGTGACGTTATAGGGGTTAAGCTTTGTTGCTTCTTCCAGAAGGGAAATGCCTTCTTCGAGCCTTCCTCTTTCTAAGTACGTCGCAGCAAGCAAAATCTTCATTTTGGCGTTATATGGATCGAGGGCTGCAGCTTCTTCTCTTAGCTTTAATGCCTTTTCCTTATACTCCTCGCCTCCTTTTTGCGCCCCTATTATGTCGTAAATCTGCGAAAGATCCGCTTTGAAGGAAGCAGTGAGCGGGTCGTATTTAGACGCTTTTTCGAAGGCTTCTTTCGCCCCCGCTATGTCGCCTTTTTTCAGCGCTGCCACGGCCTTTTGTCCGTAGGTATAGCCCGCGTAGAGCGTCCCCGACCCGATGACTAAAAGCAGTGCGAGGATCCCTGCCAGCCATATTCCGTACGAGCCCTCAGCCGCGAACCTTTTCCTCTCCGCTGCAACCGATGATGCGCCTTCCGCAGCTGCAAGGCCGAAAAGCACCCACAGGTACATCGCAACGGCCGAAAGGGACAGGTTAAAATCAACGGCGCTATGGCCGAGAATTGCGAAGGCTGAAGAAAGTACGGACCAGTTGACGGCAGTGCATGCAGGATCGTCGACTTTATTTAATGCAATATTCCTTATAATCAGCACCGGCACCGCTAAAAAGGCTATAAGGCCTAAGATTCCCGTCTCCACCATTAGCTGCAGGAAAAAGCTATGAACTTCCGTGGTGAAGTACCGGTATGACTGATAGGCAAAATACGCCGCCTTCCAGCCGCCTCCGCCCCAGCCTACGACGGGGCGATCCTTTATCATCTTTAAGGCGTCTTTGTAAAAGCTAAGCCTTCCCTGAACGCTGTGCTCGCCGAAGCTTATGCTTTCGATCCTCTTTGCTATAGCTTCCGGTATGTACTTGTATGCCAGGATAATTCGCTGTCTTGATGCTTTGTCGCCCGCCTCGAATATTTCAGCATTGGAAAAAACTGCATACGTCCCGGCGAAGCGGTTGCTGAAGCCTATCTGAAGTCTTCTGGCATTTTCCGGGGTTTTGAAGCGGATTTCCACCAGCTGATTTTCCATTTGCTCGTTGAAGTACTCGTTCTTTATCCTCTGCGATTTATTGTTTTCGTCCACGCTGTTTATCAAAACCGCCGCACCCCAGCGGCCTTCTTCGCTCCCGGGCTTTGATGTTACGGTCACCTTCAGCACGTATTCGGTATCCGGCTTTACGTTCTCTACGGTGTGCCAGGAGGTCTTCCAGCTTTCAGATTCATTTTCTTCGTGGGAAAGCACCAGCGGTTTTTCGGTGGTAAAAGCTATGTAAGCTCCGCTTCCCGCCAGTATCGCAACTATAATCAGTGCCGAAATCAAGACTACGGGCCTTATGCGGACCGCAAAGCGCTCGCCGAGCCTGTCGAATATGTAAAACACCGCCGGTGCGAGAATTAGCCCCGCCACATACCAAAGCCACACCTTCGCGCCATCCCCACCGGAAATGCCGGAGCTGAATCCTGGAGAGGCGAGGATTCCCACCGCAAAGCACTGCAGGGAATACCCGAACACCCTCATTTTATAAGCGGTGGGAATGCCGGTAATGAATATCAGATAAAACACCGGAAACATGAGCCAGGCGGCCCTGGAAAGGGTAAAGAGGAACGCCAGGAAAAGGGTGTAGTTTACCGCCGAAAGGACGGCCCGCTGCCAGCGCTTTTCCGTCACAGCCTGAAGGCCAAGCCCGAGCATCAGGGCTGCCGTAAGGTATGCAGCAAGGGTGTTCGGGTACTGCAGCGTGGAGTTTATCCTTCCCCCTACGAAGGCGCCGGGGTATTTTACTGTACCAGCCGCGGCGCCTATTCCTATGAGGGCTACGCCGAAGGCGGAAAGGACGAAAGTCCACAGGAACGTCCTTTTTTCACCTTCTCCCCGGGCCATGTCGGATACCAGGTAATATACGATAAAGTAAGTCAGGTATTTCAAAAATTCTCCCGCGGCGAAGCGGTAGTTTGCCGCACCGAAAAAGGAAATGAGGTATGCTCCCGCGACGGCAAGGGCCGCGTAGTCCGCGGGATTTCTGAAAAACCGGGTATCTCGAAGGGCCGATGCCTTATATACGATCCACGCAAGGAACAGTATCCCACTTAATATCTGTGTAGGTAAAAGTTCCCTGTCGAAAAACAGCCCTCTGAAATAGGGAGGGTAAAAAAGGAGCACCAGGAGAGCTGAAAATAATATGTAGTATACGGTCGAGGGTTGTTGGTGCATCTTTGCAGTTTCTTTTTTTCTTTCTGTCCTTTTTTCCTTCTTCAAATCCTTCACCGCCTAGTATTGCATATTTTGCCGTTTTTTTCACCATTTACCTTTTATTCTACAAAAAAGCCCTTTTTCCTGCTTCAAGACAGGAATTTACCTTGTTTAGTACCATGCCCAGGATCCGCGCATTTACCTTGTCCAGCTCCTTTAGAACCAACACCCCTTCTCTAAGAAGGGGCGTTGTTTCAAATTTATGCACTCTTCTCCATTTTTGCTTCAATTCCGGACCTCTTCCAGTAATCAGCAAAGAACACTGCAAAAACTCCGACCATTATGCCCAACACGGCAGCCAGGGAGATGTTTAGCATCTTCTTCGGGGCGACCGGTTTTTCCGGTATCAGTGCCGGGGATACAATCATTATGTTTGCGTCGCCTATCTTGCTGGAGGTGGTTATGCGGGCTTCTTGGTATTTTTTCAGGAAAGTATTGTAGGTTTCCAGAGCGATATTGTACTTTTGCTGGAGGCGGTTGTATTCGGTCTGCTTTTCGGCAAAAGCGACCTGGAGGCTTTCCAGCTCTTTTTGAGTCTTTTTAATAGAATTTTCCATGGCCGTTTTTTGCGAGACGATGCCCGCAAGTTCTGCTTCCAGTTCCGCCGCCTTTCGGCTTAATGCGTCATAGGTCTGATTTATCTCCTGGCTTTTTAGGGTAAGCCCCGATATATCCGAAGAATTCTTGGACCTGCCGGCTATTCCCGCCATGACCGGGTCGTCGATAATGGATTTTTCAAGTTCCAGGTAACGGGGTTCGCCGGCGAGGCGGGTCTTAATGCTTTCTAAAGAAGACCTTATAGCCTTTTCCTGGACTTCCAGCTTTACGAGCTCGGTCTTGAATTCGGTGAGGAGCTGGAGCTTTGCTGCTATATCCTGCTGCAGCTCGTTGACACTCTGGGGCTGGGCCATGAAGTTTTTCAGCTCTTCCGTAACCTTATCCAGGTTCTTTTGTTCTTCCTGCAATTGACTTTCCAGGAAAACGGCGGTTTTGCTCATCTGTTCCTTCAGGGCATCGGATACGAAATCCACAAATTTGGAAGATAGGGTATTGGCTATTTTGGCGGCCATCTCCGGGTCGGTATCCTTTACGGTTATTCTTATAAGATTGGTGTCCTTAATGGCTTCCACGTTTATAGAATCCGGGAGGGAAGAAAGGCTGTACTTATTCGGGTCCAGGTTAAGCTCCTTTATTACCTGGTTTAAGATGTGCGGATTTGTAACCTGCACCCTGTAGGTCTCCAGGGTCATCTGGGGAAACTGGGAAAGAAAATTTAAAAGAGCATCATAAGCGGAATCCTGCGGTTGATTCTTTGCCGAAAGCGGCGATGCCATAAGCGTTACACTTGCTTCGTAGGTGGGGGGTATTACGAAAAAGCTAAAGATGCCGCTTACGATAACAGCAACCAGGGTTATGCTGGCGATCAGCCAGCGGCCGCGGATAAGTATTTCAATTAGTTCCCGAAGGCTTATTTCTTCTTCCATCGCAATCCTCCTTAAGCGTATCTTTTGCATAAATGCATAAAGGGCTTTTTTAGCTCTAACCTGATTTCTCGACATTATTTTTCATTCTACACAAAAACTCAAATTTCCTTCTTTCTGGAAAAATCTTTCCGGCAGGACAAATAAAAAAGCCCCAGTTTTCCGGGGCATAGATCATTTTTCCTCGGGAGAATTTCTCCAGCTTTCAAGAAAGTCCTTCACATCCTCGGGCATCGGGGCGGCGGGGATATACTTCGATACCTCCAGGATTAATTCGGCCATTTGTTTTTTGAGTTCCGGCGGGATGCTGTCGGAGATTTTTTTAAGCATCTCGGAAATTTTTTCCGGAGTTAAATCTTCAAGGCCTGCATCCTCAAGAAGCTTTCTTGCAAGTGCCGGGTTATCCGGGGTAAGACCGAAGGACGAAAAGATCCGCGCGATTTCTTCCGGGGTCTTCCCGGATTTTTCTATTTCCTTCCTGATTTCCTCAAATTCCTTCATCTTTCCCCCTCCTGACTTTATTTATGCTCATTACCGCCTTTTCGACGTCTACAAGGCCCGCCCCCTGCTTTTCTTTGGGGAAGCCCAGGTCCCTTGCGGCACTCTTCAGGAGTTCCTTTACTTCTTCGGCCTTCATTTGGTGAATCGAAAGAAGCAGCGCCGCTGCACCTGATACGTGAGGCGCCGCCATGGAAGTACCGCTCATCAGCTTGTAATGGCCGTTTTTGTAGGTGGAGAGGATGTCGACCCCGGGTGCAGTTATATCCACTTCGGGGCCGCTGCTCGTAAAGCTTGCGGGTCTCTCGTCCTGGCCGCAGGCGGCAACGGCGATTACCTCGGGGTATTTGGCGGGATAAAGTACCGAATTTTCTCCTCCTGCATTTCCCGCCGCCGCTACCAGGACGACGTTGTTTTTGTGAAGGGCTTGAATCGCCCGCCGGAGGGTGAAGCTCTTGTTTTTTATACCGAAGCTCATATTGACCACGTGGACCTTTTTCTCCAGGCACCAGTTCAGAGCTTCTACGATGCCGGAAATGTTGCCGCGGCCGTTTTTGTCAAAGGCCTTTACCGCATAGATTTCCACCTTGGGTGCAACGCCCACCACGCCGATGTCGTTGTCTAAAGCAGCGATGGTCCCGGCCACGTGGGTGCCGTGCCCGTTATCGTCGAGGATGTTTTTGCAATCCAAAACGCCGTGGGCTTCTTTAATATTGTCCTTTAAATCCGGGTGGGATAGGTCCACGCCGGTATCCACAATGCCCACGCGCACTCCCTCGCCTTTACAGGTCTTCCACACCGGCTGGGCCGAGATTTTTTTGACCCCCCAGGGTATCTCCTGGCCTTTGGGCTTTACGCTTACGGCATAAGGCATAACCTGAATGGCGGCCTCGTAATCGTCTTCGATGTATTCGATGAAGGGGTCTTCGGAAAGCTGCTGGATTCTGGCATTATGCGGCTCCACCT
This sequence comes from Tepidanaerobacteraceae bacterium, assembly GCA_030446005.1. Classification (GTDB taxonomy): domain Bacteria; phylum Bacillota; class Thermosediminibacteria; order Thermosediminibacterales; family Thermosediminibacteraceae; genus Fervidicola. The sequence goes on from JASUSP010000035.1 coordinate 20,177, forward strand.
CGCAAAGGCAGGCATCTACAAGCGGCAGTTCCTTTTTAATCTTTATTCCGTAAGTTTCGAGAATATTCCGGGACTGCAGAACTCCCACACCCTGTTTAAAGCCCACTATTTTGTAGCTCTTTTTCTTTCTTTTTTTACAAAAGGCTCCCAGTGATAGGGCAAAGAAGGAGTAGTATAAAAAAAGCGCAGGAATCACTTTAAGTCCCCCTTTCGTAAAGTCTAATACTAAATTATTCAATGGGGCAACCGCAGGTGAATTAGCATATCATAAAGATGAAGAAAGCAATAAAGGGGGGATGAAGGTCGATGGAAGAAATGGAAAAAAATGAAGAGGTTAGGGAATTCGACGGGGAAAGAAAAAGTTCAAAGGAGAAAGATGCCGAAATTACCATGGAGAAATTTCCGCCGATGTTTAAGAAGGCCCTGCGGGAGGCAGTGGCAAGCGGCAAATTATCTCTCGCCCTGGGAAACGTCTCAGGTTCCCTGGAAGCTACAAAGTCGGCGGTGGAGAGCATGGCACAGGTGGTGGAAAAGGCCAGGGAAATCTTGAGCAGTGCAGGCAAAAAGGACGGCATAGGAAGCGCAGCCGCTTTGAGCTCCGCCTGGCTTCCGATGTTTCTGGGGCTTATGAAGACGCCAGAGTTTCAGAACCTCACAGCTTCGATGATTGCAAATATGCTGAAGGAAAAATAATAAAGAAGGCTGCGGTTGCAGCCTTCTTAATTCATTTCAGCATCCTACCTTCTTTTATCCTCTTTTTAAGGTAATAATTATATTCATCGTAGATATGTTTTACATCAAAATATCGCTGAAGGGCTCTTACCTGAAATTCGCACCTGGCCTCGCGGTCTTTTTCGTATATTATTTTTCCTGAAGAAACAACTTCATATTGCATGTAAGGAGGACAGTCATTCAGAATTACCAGGTCAAAATCGTCGGTCTTCAGAGCTTCTGCTATATCCCCGATTAACTCAAGTTGCAGCTCTAAACTACCTTTATCTCGCAATAATACGGCTATATCAATGTCGCTAAGATCGGTGGTCTTCCCGGTAGCAAAGGAGCCGTAAATATAAGCCGCTACGATTTCGGGCTTTTTTTCGAAAATGGCAGGAAGTCTTTCTATAGCTTTTGTCAATATATCTTTTGGTAGCTTTCTGCCGTATTTGATCATAATACTTTCTTCCTTTCGATATAAATCAATTCATACCGTCCCCCATTGCAGCTTCGCGGTAGCCGGGAAGGTCCTCTTTGATGAGGTCGATCAGGTATTTTTTGAAGTCTTCCTTCAGGTCGTCCCTCATCATGGCAAACTCCACCGTTGCGATAAGGTAGCCCAACTTGTCTCCAACGTCGTACCTCTTTCCTTCGAATTCGTAGGCGTATATAACTTCGTAGTTCAAAAGCTCCTTTAATGCGTCGGTGAGCTGGATCTCGCCTGGTCATCTAAACTGTGCAAAACCGCACCAGTTTAGACGGCTAGGGTATTTTTTACCGCCTTTCAAGTTGTCCCTGCCCCAGCAGGCGGTATTTGGGACAACTATAGCCCCTGCCCCAAGAAGCAGGAACTCGCGCCCTTAGCCGGGTCTCCCCACTTGCCCTGAATGTAATACACCTTTCAGGACAGAGACATCTCTTAATACCCTCTCAGGGGAGAGTGGCGTCACCACCGCTACCTTGAGAACTCGCCAGAGTTTATAGCTTTCGCTATAGGCACCAACACTTGTTCCATCCAGAGGTATTAGTGCCTTCCCCGGCTCACTCCCAAGGCTTTGTATTAGTTTTATTGCTTCGTCTATCTCCTTTAGTTGCCTTTTCTT
>JASUSP010000036.1 GCA_030446005.1 Tepidanaerobacteraceae bacterium
ATGTCTTTCGCCCTCCTGGTTGATTGGTTTTTCCAATTACTTTTTTACCAGGAGGGTTTTTAGTTTGCAAAGGCTATTTCAATTTATTACAGGAATGCTTGTAATACTTCATTATTCTATAATCAATGGCATCTTTGAAATGAAGAATAAAATATTCGTTAATGGTAGGAGTTGTTCGCTTAAACAAAAGTGATCTCCATCGTTGTAAAAAAACTGCGGGTGTGACTCGATAAGATATTTTTCCGGATTTTTTTTAGCTAGTCTTACGTATTCTTCTTTGGACCAGTTTCTAAAATCTTTTGTGCTTCATCTTTATCAATTTCATTGTTGTTTTTCAGGAATGTAATGTAGTCTTTGAAAACATTTATCGAAGGATCCGTGCTTTTTTTCATGCTTGTATATATATTTTCGATTTCTTCTCGATGGGCGACAAAAAGGACAGTTTTGAATTCCTAAGAATCAAATGTTCAAGTATGTACCTGTGATTATTTCGATGGCCTTTGAAAAGGATTTTTTTAATTCGGCGAGGAAATTCTCATCTTGGCCGCAAAAACATTTCTGAATGTTTAATCCTTGTTTTTTCAGAAGTCACAGGAATCACCTTTATTTTTGATGATTTTTAAACGTCCTATAAAAAATTTTAGTATAAATTTTTTTGACAACAAGAGGTGTAGAGTATTTTAAGAAATAAAAATATCAGTTTAATGTGCCTAGTTAAGAGGAGTTTGTGTATCGGTTGTCGAACTAAACTTTAGTTCAACTCAAAAGATAAGGTGGAAGATTTAACTGGACTAGCGCAAAGCATGATTAATCAATAAATACCCAATGTAAAAATTTCGCAATCGAAGAACGGGGCTGGGATCTCGATCCCGGAATTTTTATCCGCACGATGACGGGTATAGGTGACGGCAGGGCGAGGCTTGTAGAGGTTCTTAAAAAGTTCAGCAGGAAATTGATCCTGTCGAATTTCTCAACCGCTATGACAGAAAGGGCTTCCCAAAGTAAGGAAGTGCTGCAAAAAAGCTGGGGTGAAAGCAATCTCAAGCAACGTTACGCAGATTTCGTCATAGAGAGGGCAAAACTGCTGGCAGAAGCAGCTAATGAATTTCTTGCTTCGTTAAAATCGCCTTGAAATTTGTTATGTTAATTTTACGAAGTAAGATAACTATTTCTTCCAAGGAGTGATTCGGATGCTTGTTATCGGCACTGAAGAAATGAAAAAACTCCTTCCCATGAAAGAGGCCATTGAAGCCGTAAAGGAAGCTTACAAGATGGTGTCGGAAGAGAGGTGCTATGTCCCGCTTAGGACCAACATAAGCGTGGGGCATAACGGACAAATCCTCTTCATGCCGGGCTATGTGGATGGAATTGGTTTTGCGGGGGTAAAGATAGTTTCGGTATATCCCGAAAACGCAAAAAAGGGGTTGCCGTCGGTGCCGGCCACCATGGTTTTGATAGATGGCACGACTGGCATTGTAAAGGCGGTAATGGACGGCACGTACCTGACGAGGCTCAGGACCGGTGCGGCTTCAGGAGCGGCGACGGAAGCCCTTGCGAAAAAGGACGCAAAAAAGGCGATCCTTTTCGGCACCGGAGGGCAGGCGAGGGAGCAGCTTTGGGCCCTGCTTTCGGTGAGAAAGCTTGAGGAAGTGTACGTTTGCGGCAAGGACTTTGAAAAGGCGAAGGAGTTTGCCGGGCGAATGAGCCGGGAATTTGAGGACTATGGCGCTAAAATAACGGCGGTGGAAAAAGCGGATGGGGTGCTTTCAGAGGTGGACATTATAACGACCGCGACGACTTCGAGAACGCCCGTGTTCGACGGTTCGCTTGTCAAAAAAGGGGTTCATATAAATGCAATAGGTTCCTTCACTCCGGAAATGCAGGAGCTTCCGGAAGAGGTAGTTTTGAAAGCCGATAGGGTTTTCGTCGATTCAAGGGAGGCCTGTCTTGCCGAAGCGGGAGACTTGCTTGTGCCCATGAAGAAGGGGTTGATGGGCGAGGAGAAGATAACAGGGGAAATAGGAGAGGTTCTTTTGGGGAAAATCCGGGGAAGGAACTCGGAAGATGAAATAACGATATTTAAGTCCGTAGGACTTGCCGTGCAGGATATAGTGACGGCGGCAAAAATATACGAGAAAGCTGTGGAGCAGGGGTTGGGAAGCAATTTGGAGATATAAAAAAGGATATGGTATTTGGCAAAAGGGAGCTTTACGTGCTCCCTTTTTATATTTAGTGTATGCTTTGCCACAAATGTATTGCAAAAGGTTAAGCTTTTAAGATGAATATTGTTGAAATAAAATAAAAATTGAAGAGGTGATTTGCTATTCCTCTCAATGAAAGATCTATTAAGATTCTCAAAAAACTTATAAACTCAAAAAGGCCGCTTAAAATAGCGGAACTAGCCGGAATGTTTCAGGTCAGCAAAAGGACCGTAAGGTATGAGTTAGATGCGATCGACAATTTTTTAAAGGATAACAATTTGCCACAATTATTGCGAAAGCCGAATGTAGGAGTGAAATTCAGCGGAACGTTGGAGGACGAAAAGAGACTTTTTTCTCTCTTAAATCAATCCAATTTTGCAGATTACGTCCTGTCCCAAAAGGAGAGAATTAATTTTATAATAAGCGAGCTCATACAGCAGAAAGATTATATCAATACAAATCAGCTTGCGGACATGCTCAAGGTTTCAAGGAGTACTGTTTTAAAGGACCTGAAAAAAGTAAGGAATTGGCTGAGCAGTCACGGCCTGGAACTAGTAGCACTGCCGAGGCGTGGGTTGAAGATAATAGGAGAGGAAAAACAACTGAGGCGAGTAGCAATCGAACTTTTAACGGAAACCGTTGATATATACAGGTTTTTGGAAGTGTTCAAAGAGAGCTTGCACTTTTCAAGAGAAGAGCTGTTCGATGGATATGGGGCAAAGCTTTTTAAAGATATAGACATAAAGTATATAGAAGAATGCTTGAAAGTTGCGGAAAGGGAACTGAACATAGTTTTTTCTGATGCTGCTTTTTCGGGGTTTGTGGTTCATATCGCAATGGCTATAAAGAGGATAAAATTGGGCAAGGACATAGTCATGCCGCAGGAAGAGCTGGAGTCATTAAAAATAACAAAGGAATTTGCGGTGGCTTCGAATATAGCAAAAATGCTGGAAGAATATTATAATGTTTCGATTCCAATTGAAGAAATTGGATATATAGCCGTTCACCTACTTGGAAGTACAACAACGAAGGCAAAAAATATAGAAGACGAAAATTGGATGGAATATCAAATTTTGGTTCACCAAATTATTTCACTCGTAAGCAATAATTTGAGTATAGATTTGTCTAAGGATAAGCAATTATTTGATGGCTTATTAGAGCACTTGAGACCCACAGTTTACAGGTTGAGGCACGACCTTGGCATAAAAAACCCTATACTGGACGAAATTAAGTTAAATTATAAAGAGCTTTTCGAAATTGTAAAAATATCGTTAAAGCCTTTAGAGGTCTACACCCAAAAAAGCATACCCGACGAAGAAGTAGGTTATTTTGTGCTACATTTCGGTGCAGCTTTGGAAAGGCTAAAGAGTAAGGATATCGCAAAACCTAAAATTTTGGTAGTCTGCGGGACAGGAATAGGCACGGCAAAGCTTTTGTCGTCGAGATTGCAATCTATCTTTGATATAGACATTGTCGACGCTGTCCCCTACAGACAGGCTAAGGAGGTTTTGAAAGAAAAAAAGGTTGATTTGATAGTATCTAGTATTCCCGTGCGGGAAGAAGAAATGGGTTTGAAAGTATTAGTTGTTAATCCTTTATTGAAAGAAGGGGATATACGGCGGCTAAAAAGCTATATTACGACTGTCAAACGGCAATACGACGGAGAAAATAAGGTCGATGAGATTATAAACGTTGTTGAAAAATATGCGGACATAAAGGAGAGAGAAAAGTTAAAGAAGGATTTAATGAGATTGTTTAAAATACCGTTCATTCACGGCTGCGAGAGAGGAGATGTTCAGCCCATGTTAAAGGATGTCTTGGTGGAAGATACGATTAAACTCAACGTGGAAGCAAAAGATTGGGAAGAGGCTATAAGGATAGGGGGTGAGCTCCTTGTAGAAAATGGATATGCTATGTCGGGTTATGTCGAAGCAATGGTAAATAATGTTAAAAAGACAGGGCCTTACATTGTAATAGCGCCCGGTATAGCCATGCCCCATGCAAGACCTGAGGAAGGTGCAAAAAGGGTAGGTATGAGCCTCATTACCCTTAAAAATCCGGTCAATTTTGGAAATAAGGATAACGACCCTGTAAAAATGGTGGTCTGTCTTTGTGCGGTTGACCATTCGTCGCACCTGAAGGCCTTAGCAGAACTGGTGCAGCTTTTGGGAGATAAAGAAAAGGTTAAAAAGATATCAGAAGCTAAGGAAGTAAAAGAAGTTATTAGTCTGATAAGCCAATAATAAAATATAGGGGGTAGATTTTAATGGCACTTATTGATTTTTTGGTTAAAAATATTTTTAACCAGGTATCAGTTTTAATAGGTTTCGTAACCTTAATCGGACTTCTTTTACAAAAGAAAAGCTTTGAAGAAACGATTTCAGGCACCATAAAGGCAATGGTTGGTATATTGATAATGATTGCCGGAACGGACGTCTTTATAGCCGGCCTTACATCTTTTCAAACTATAGTATCTTCGGCATTTAAAATTGCACCGCCCGTTGCTAACAATACTTTGCAGGACTTCACGAGTAAATTCGGCAGCACTGCGGTTTCTATAATGGCTTTGGGATTTTTAATTCATCTTATAGTAGTAAGAGTGTTCAACACTAAGTTCGTATATCTTACGGGACATTTGATGTGGTGGATTTCTCTCGTCATTACCGCAAGTTTGCTGGAGGCATTTCCCGATATCAATCAGGGGACTTTAATACTGGTAGGGGCGATTTTGATAGCTCTTTACTTTACTTTTCAACCGGTTTACGTGCATAGATACATGAAAAAAGTGACGAATAGCGACGAAATAGGATACGGCCATACTTCTTCTATTGCGGCTTACCTGGCGGGGCGTTTCGGGCATCTTTTTGGAAAACCCGAGGAGAGCACCGAAAAAATAAAAATACCGAAGAAAATCGAATTTATGAAGGATATAACCGTTGGAACCGCGTTTATAATTACGATTATAATGTTGGTTGCCAGCTTCTTTGCCGAAAAAGCCGTAGTTTCCAAGCAGGCCGGGGATTTAAACTTTGTAGTATGGGCGGTAATCCAGGGCTTCAGATTTGCTGCGGGTATAACGATTTTGCTCTACGGCGTGAGACTATTTCTTGCAGAAATTGTTCCCGCTTTTAGAGGAATTTCCCAAAAGCTCATCCCCGGCGGAAAACCAGCCTTGGACGTTCCCGTGGTATTTCCTTACGCGCCAACAGCTGTTTTGATTGGGTTTATCAGTTCTACGGTTGTATTCTTGATTTTCATGGTTATATTCGGCTTGACAGGTTTTGCCACTATAGTGCCATCGATGATAATGCTGTTTTTCCCGGCGGCCGGTGCTGCGGTTTTTGGAAACGCGGTTGGCGGCTGGAAGGGAGCCGTATTGGGTGGAGCGATAAACGGGCTATTTTTAGCATTCGGCCAAGCACTGACCTGGCCAATGCTCAGCAATACTGCTCCTGAGCTTGCGGTTCTCGCAGACCCCGACTGGTATATAATAACATGGATAATAATAGGAGCCGGCAAATTGATTGGATCTATATTCTAACGTAATTCTATTCTAACACAGGAGGTTTTTATTGATGAGCGAGAAGATAAAAATCGTAGCAGCCTGCGGTGTTGGCATGGGGAGCAGTTTAATACTGAAAATGACGATAGAAGATATAATAAGGGAATTGGGTATAAACGCGTCGGTAGAACACGCGGATATAGGGAGTGTAAAGAGTGCAAATCCTGACATAGTGGTGGTTCAGACCTTCCACGAAGAAAAGGTCAAGGATGCCGCAAAGGTCGTGGTTGCCATCGATGATTTTTTCAATAAAGATAAACTGCGGGAAAAACTTATAGCTGCGGTTAACGAATTGAAAGGAATGTGAAACTGGGAGGGCGGTAATTTGCTATATAATTATCTGGAAAAAGTCAGTAAAGGTATAGAAAGAATAAAAACAACTCAGGTTGAAAATATAAAAAAGGCAGCGGAATTAATAGCCGATTCGCTAAAAAAAGAGGACAGCGTTTTTCACGTATTCGGCTGCGGCCATTCGCACATAGCCGCAGAGGAACTCTTTTATCGAGCCGGAGGCCTCGCTTGCGTAAATCCCATATTGCCGGCAGAATTGATGCTCCATGAAGGAGCTCTGAAAAGTTCTCAATATGAAAGGAAGGAAGATATCATAAGTCTAATTTTTGATAGGTATGATATGAGAGAAGGTGAATGCATCATCATAGTATCCCACTCGGGTAGAAACGGTGCTCCGGTAGAAGCGGCTTATGAGGCAAAAAGAAGGGGCTTGAAAGTGGTGGCGGTGACTTCAAGGGAGTATAAGGGAAGAACATCTTCCAGGCATTCTTCGGGAAAATTTCTGGAAGATGTGGCTGACGTAGTAATAGACAACTGTGGGAACTACGGAGATGCATCGCTGAAAATAGAAAAAGAGGGCTTTAACACTTCCTTTGCTCCGCTTTCGACCGTGCTTAATACGGTAATACTCAATATGTTAGTTGCAGAAATAATATCAATAATGCTTGAAAAAGGGATAGCTCCTCCCGTTTTTATCAGTGGAAACGTCGATGGTGCAGAAGAACACAATTTAAAATTGGTAGAAAGATATAGGAAAAGAGTGAAGCATCTATAGTTTACGGGCTTATATGCCCGTTTTTTTATAAAAAAAGTGACGCCAACCCATAAAAAAGCGATTGACGTCATTTTCTAAAAAATGAAATCTAAGGATTAGTAGCGATTTTTGTTATTTATTATTGAAAATAGGAATTTGCTTTCTTTACCAGTTCTACCGTTCTCTTTTCGATTTCGGCGGGATCTACGGTTTTCCTCGCAATGTTGCACTCCATGGCAGCAACTGCTACGGCTTTTGCGACTGTCGGGGCAACTCTAGGATCAAAGGGCTTGGGAATTATGTAGTCTTCCTTCAGCTCGCTGTAGGGGATTATATCCGCAAGGGCGTATGCTGCAGCCAGCTTCATCTTGTCGTTTATATCGGAGGCCATTACGTCGAGGGCTCCCCTGAATACGCCGGGGAATGCGAGGACGTTGTTTATCTGGTTGGGGTAGTCCGACCTTCCGGTGCCGACAATCTTCGCGCCTGCTTCGAAGGCATCCGCCGGATTTATTTCGGGAACGGGGTTTGCCATTGCGAAGATTATGGGATCTTTTTTCATGCTCTTTACCATTTCCTTGCTCACTATGTTAGCGGTGGATACGCCTATGAAGACGTCGGCATCTACAAACGCATCGGCAAGCTTGCCGGTCCTCTTTTCTTTGTTGGTTACTTTTGCAAGCTCTTCTTTAGCCCAGTTCATACCCTTTTTTCTGCCCTCGTATATTATTCCTTCGCGGTCGCAGAGCAGGATGTCCTTGACGCCCGCGGTTAATAGAATTTTCGCGATGGCGACCCCAGCAGCGCCGGCTCCGTTGATGACCACCGTTATATCGTTAATCTCCTTCTTTACCAGTTTCAGGGCGTTTAAGAGAGCTGCTAAAGTGATTATGGCTGTTCCGTGCTGGTCGTCGTGGAATACGGGAATGGACAGGCTTTCCTTCAGGCGGTTTTCGATTTCGAAACAGGAGGGAGCGGCGATGTCCTCCAGGTTGATGCCGCCAAAGACCGGTTCAATAAGCTTTACCGTTTCAACGATGGTATCTATGTCGGTAGAATCTATACATATTGGGAAAGCGTCGACACCTGCAAAACACTTGAAAAGGACGGCTTTTCCTTCCATAACCGGGAGGGCCGCCTTTGCTCCGATGTTTCCGAGGCCAAGTACAGCCGTACCGTTGGTTACCACGGCAACCATATTTCCTTTTGCGGTATAGTCGTATATCTTTCTGGGGTCCGCGGCAATTTCCTTACAGGGTTCGGCCACACCCGGAGTGTAAGCCAAGCTAAGGTCTTCCTTGCTGCTTACCGGGACCTTGCTTATAACTTCGATTTTCCCTTTATTTTCGAAATGGAGTTTTAATGCATCTTCTCTCAATGACATAGGTTTACCTCCTCAAGTTTAAATTTCCCTGTACTTTTCCACGCCTATTTTATAAAGGTCATTGCCGTATTTGTCTATAATTACGATGGCGGGGAAGTTTTCCACTTTAAATTCGTAAATAGCTTCGGGACCCAGGTCATCGAAAGCCACTATTTTAGAACTCTTTATAGAATCCGCAAGAAGCGCTCCAGCACCGCCTATTGCCCCAAAATATACGGCCTCGTTTTTCACTATGGCGTCCACGACTTCCTTAGAGCGAAAACCCTTGCCGATCATGCCTTTCAAACCTTTTTCCAGCAGTAGGGGAGTATAAGCGTCCATCCTTCCACTGGTTGTAGGACCGGCGGAACCGATGACGGTCCCCGGCTTTGCCGGGCACGGTCCGACGTAATATATTATCTGTCCTTCTAACTGTATCGGGAGTTTTTCTCCCTTTTTTATCATTTCGAAAAGTCGCTTGTGGGCAGCGTCCCTTGCCGAATAAATTATCCCGCTTATCAAAACTTTGTCTCCCGCCTGCAGGGAATTTATCGTTTCCGGCGTCAATGGGGTGGTTATGTGCTTTATCATGATTTACCGCACCTCCCGAGTACTAGATTTCTATTTCCATGTGTCTCGCCACATGGCACTGGATATTAATCGCGACTGGCAGACTGGCAATGTGGGCCGGGAAAGTTTCTATATTTACCGCAAGTGCGGTGGTTTTGCCGCCGAAACCTTGTGGTCCGATACCGAGTTTGTTCACCTCTTCCAGCAGTTCTTTTTCCAGCTTGGCTATCTCGGGCATCGGATGATGTTCGCCGATCGGGCGCAGTAATGCTTTTTTCGCTATCAATGTGGCAACTTCAATGGTGCCGCCAATTCCAACACCGACGACTATGGGTGGACACGGATTGGGGCCGGCCTGCCTTACCGTTTCCAATACGAATTTTTTAACGCCTTCCACGCCGTCGGCCGGTTTTAACATCCGCAGGGCGCTCATGTTTTCGCTTCCGCCGCCTTTTGGAGCAAAGGTGATATGGATTTTATCTCCGGGAACCATTTCAAGGTGAATTATAGCTGGAGTATTGTCGCCGGTATTTTTTCTATAGATTAGCGGATCGTTTACTATGGATTTCCTTAGATAGCCGTTTTTATACCCTCTGCGGACTCCTTCATTTATGGCATCGGAAAAGTTTCCGCCGACTATTCTGACGTCCTGTCCTAATTTGACGAAAAATACGGCAAACCCGGTATCCTGACATATTGCCAGATCTTTTTCTTCGGCAATCTGGTAGTTTTTGATTATATCGCTCAATATTTCTTTGCCGAGAGGAGAGGTTTCTTTTTCCAGCGCGCGGTTTAAGGCGGCCTTTACATCTTCAGGAAGCTTAACATTCGCATCAATGCATAGCCTTTCAACTGCGGAGATTATCTGGTCCACATGGATTTCCCGCATTTGAATTCCCCCTTTGCCCGATTGAGTATATTTTTATACTTTTAAATACCTCCATCGCTTATCACACAATTCCTCCCCGAGGCCTTGGCTTTATACAATAGCCCGTCGGCCCTAGAAATGATGGCATCTACGTTATCCTCAGTCCTGCTGCTGGTGACTCCGAAGCTGGCCGTTATTTTGCCCACTTTTGGGAAAATTGCAGATTCTAATTTTTCCTTTAGTTCTTCTGCCAAAATTACGGTGCTTTCAAGGGGAGTTTCCGGCAGGAGAATTATAAATTCCTCGCCGCCCCACCGCGCGAAGAAGTCCGTCTTTCTAATCCTTCTTTTGATGATATCTGCCACTTTTTTTAAAGTTATGTCGCCGACCGCATGACCGAAGTTATCGTTTACCTTCTTGAAGTGGTCCAGGTCGAAGATAATAATCGAAAAGGGTTTTCCGGTGCGCTGGAAACGCTTAAGCTCGTTTTCCAACATTTGAATAAAGTATCGCCGGTTATAAATGCCGGTTAGGGGGTCTGTTATGGCCTGGAGAAAGAGGAGTCTTTCGTTTTTCTTCCGCTCCGTAATGTCCCTGAGAATACCGATGGCGTGCCACTCCTCGTTTATCTTTACGGCCGAAAGCGAAAGCTCCACCTCGATTGAACGTCCGTCCCGTTTTTTTGCCTCCAGTTCCATCTTCCTAATTTGGGGAGATTTCTCTGCATCTTTTAGAAACCTTCGAATGTCGTTTATGAAAGGTTCCCTTAAATCTTCCCGGATGATTAAGTCGTGGAACCTTTTTCCTGCAGCTTCCGCCGCTTTATAGCCGAACATTCGCTCTGCTGTAGGATTCCAGAATATTATGTTTCCGCTTCCATCTGTTATCACTATAGCATCACCGGCGTGATTCAAGATTGTGTGCAGGATTTCCTCCGTTTCATGAAGTTCCCTTTCTAAATTCATGCATTTGGTTTCATCAAAGGCTACCGCGGAGAAAACCTTTTTTCCGTCATATTCCTCTGTCATAATATGGACTTCGACGGGATAAGAAGTGCCGTCCTTCCTGTAATGGGTTGTGGAAATGATGATTACCTCTTTTTCGCCTGTATAAAGGGGTTCGAGAAGCTTTCTAAAAGCCTCCTCCCGCACATCTTTCTGGATGTCGAGGGGGGTCATTTCTTTCAATTCCCAGATGCTGTAACCGGAATTTTCTATTGCCTTTTTGTTGGCGGAGAAGAATTTTAACGTGTCGGGATAGAATATGTACTTTTCGTTCGGAGAGTATTCGAATATGTGCTGGTAAAGTTTCAGCTCTTTTTCCGCTTGAAGGCGGCTTGTCACGTCGAATATGATGAGGTATAAACTTTCCCTGTTTTGATAACTAATAAGCGATGAGTATACCTCCACGAAGCGGACGGAGCCGTTTGAAAGGCGGTGGGAGCAGAGGCATGGATTGCACTCTCTTTTTAAAATTTCCAGGCATTCTCTTTCGCATTTTTTGCCTTCCACCTCAGCAAGAATCTTTTCAAGGTTCATGGCCAAAAACTCTTCCTTTTCGTAGCCGTAAAAATCTAAAGCGGATTTATTCGCATCGATTATCTTTCCCGTTTTAGGCTCCACCAGCATCATGACGAGTTTATTTGTTTCAAACATGTTTCTGAAAAGTTCTTCGCTTTGCTTTAACAAAACATTAGCCCTGTAAAGCTTTAAGGCCGTTTCTATGGTATAAATCAGCACGTTTTCATCGGATCCTTTTTTGATATAACCATAGCTGGTAACAGCCTTGATTTTCTCCATAATTTCCCTGTTGACGTGCGATGTAAAAAATACAATGGGGATGTCGGTGATTTTCTGAATCAACAATGCGGTGTCAATTCCGTTGAGTTTTCCCACAAGTTCGATGTCCATAAGTACAAGACAGTATTTTTCTCCCTTGTTGATCCTCTCTAAGGCCTCTTCTCCGTTTTTTACCGTTTCCGACTCAAATCCGTATTTTCTTAAAATATCTTCAGTCATCTTGGCGCTCAATTTGCTGTCCTCTACGAGCAGGATTTTGCCGGTATAGTTTATGCTCATGGGCCCTCCGCCTTTCAATACTGCGTATTGTCTATATCAATTTTAGCACTTTTTTTGGCAAATGGACATAATTTTATATAAAAATAATTATTATTACCGTTATAGAAAGAAAAAATAGGTCGAAAAAGAAGGAAATAAAAATTAAATATAGAAGTTTATTAAAATAAAGCATTACTTCTTTGAGAGGATGAAATAAATGAGCGACAAAATGCAGGTAATTCTGGTATTGGCTTTGGTCTTTGCCCTTCTGGTTGCCGTTTTTGCAATTTCTAATGCCGAAAAGGTGAATATCAAGTTTTTCGGGGCCGTATATACCGTTTCCCAGGCCATCGTCACCTTGGGGCGGCGGTCTTCGGAGCCATTGTAACTCTCCTTTTAGGACTCTTTTCCAGGGTGAGGATGCTTTTAAAAATAAGGGAGTTCAGGCTGAAAATAGCGGGCATGGAAAAGCAACTGGAAGAGGCAAGAAAGGAAATTGAAAGGCTGCAAGGTATTTCCCTGCATAGCGGAGAAGACCAAAAATCCATAGAGTGAAGCGAAAAATTTAGATATTTTTTACTTTACAGGTCGTCTATTATTTGGTATATTTTATTTAAAAGCGATATGCTAAAAAAGACATAACGATGGAGGGGAAGCTATGTACTTAAGAAAAAAGTCCGCTTTTATGGTGTTTTTTTTAACGACGTTGCTGATGGTGTTTATCGTGACATCCTGCGGAAATAAAAGTCTTTCGGATTCGCAGGGCGAAAATCAAGGTAAAGGAGAAATAATTCTTGCCACCACCACGAGTACCCAGGACACGGGACTTTTAGATGTGCTCATCCCGCTTTTTGAACAAAAGACCGGTTACAAGGTTAAGACCATAGCGGTTGGAACGGGGCAGGCCCTTGCGATGGGAGAAAGGGGCGATGCCGATGTCATGTTGGTTCATGCGCCGGAAGCGGAAATGGAACTGGTTAAAAAAGGCGCTGCGATTAACCGGATGCTGGTTATGCACAACGATTTCGTCGTGGTAGGGCCGCCGGAAGACCCCGCAGGTATAAGAAAGGCCAGAAGCGCTGCGGAAGCCTTCAAATTGATTGCGGAAAAGCAGGCTCTCTTCATATCGAGGGGCGACGATTCCGGCACCCACAAAAAGGAACTCCAGATATGGAAACAGGCGGGGGTTGAAAATCCGGAGGGTAAATGGTACCAATCGACGGGCCAGGGCATGGGAGCTACGCTCGACATAGCTTCCGAAAAGGGAGGCTACACCCTTACCGACAGAGGGACATACCTTGCAAAAAGTGATGACCTTCGCCTGGAAATATTGGTGGAAGGTGCGAAGGAGCTTCTCAATATATACCACGTCATGCAGACAAATCCCGAATATGTAAAAAAGACCAATCCGAATGCGGCAAGGATGATAAACTCTGAAGGTGCAAAAGCTTTTGTGGATTTCATGGTAGGAGAAGAAGCTCAAAAAATTATTGGGGAATTCGGGAAAGATAGATTCGGACAACCTCTGTTTTTCCCCGACGCTGGAAAGGATGAAGGAGAGCTTTTAAAAGGGGAGTGATATTTCTGAAAGTATTTTCCATAATAGGTCGCGCAAAAGGCAAGAATGGGCTTACTGGCAAAATCACAAAAGAACTTAAGCTTCGGGGTTATACCGTTGGCGTTTTGAAGGACGAGAATAGTGTCATTAGTAATTATGGAAAAATAGATGATGCAGATATGATCGCTTTCTTGGGCCGGGAGAGCTCGGCAATTTCTTTTCCGAGGAAGTTTTCTCTCAACGAAATTATAGGTTTTTACAAGCAGGATTTTGTAATATTAGAAGATGTGTCGGCTGCTGCGGTTCCGAAACTGCTTTGCGCAGAAAGTGAGGAGGAAATAGCGAAGGTTTTGGACGGGACCGTTTTCGCGATTAGCGGTGCTGTTTCACTCAAGATGAAAAGATATGGTGATGTTCCCGTTATTAATGCCGAAACAAACACAGGGAAGCTCGTGGACCTCATTGAGGAAAGGGTATTTGAGAAGCTTCCCGATCTGGAAGGGAAAGGTTGCGGAAGTTGTGGGAAAAGCTGCGGAAAGATGGCCGAAGATATATTGAAAAAAAGGGCGTCCAGGGAGGATTGTCGGGCTAAGAATTCCATAAAGGTATGGATAAACGGCAGGGAAGTCCCGATGGTGCCTTTTGTCCAGAAAACTTTTGAGGCGGTGATAACGGCTTTTCTGTCCCAATTGAAGGGCTTTGAAAAGGGTGATATAAAAATATTTATGACGGGGAAGGAATAAAAAAATAATTAGCTAAGCAAAATGAGGAAGAAGCCTTGATTTTCCATAAAATTAGGCCGAAATTGCCCGTATTTCGGCTTAATTTATTTATTTTTTTATTCGATATAAAAAGAGAAGAAAATCAAAAAGGGTGAAGGTCATGCGTATTGAAGGTGTAAAAAGTATTGATATTCACCTTGTCAATGCAAATAATAGGGCGTCAAAAGAGGCGGAGATTAGTAGGGAGAACTTCAAAAAAAGCCCGGAAAGCCCAGAGACTGTTTCAGATGCCTCGATTAAAAAATTTACGGAAAATGACTTAAAAGACATTGCCGAGGATCTGGAAGATTTTGCAATAGAGATAAAGAACACCCGGTTCGAGTTTTCCATTCACGAAGAGACCAAGAGAGTCATCGTGCGGATCTACGATAAGGAAAGCAACGAGCTCATAAGCGAAATACCTCCGGAAAAGTTCTTGGACCTCATAGCGAACATCTGGAAACAGGTGGGACTAATAATAGATAAAAAGGTATAATTCGATTATAATGCGAGCGGGTGGTGAAAACATGGGTTACAGCAATTTGAGGATAGGCGGCCTTGCCTCGGGAATAGACATAGACCAGATCATTTCGGACCTCATGAAAGTAGAGCGCACCAGGGTTGATAAGCTCTACCAGCAAAAACAGCTTTTAGAGTGGCAAAAGGAAGATTACCGGAACGTAAATCTGAAGTTAAAGTCCCTTTACGACTTCGTATTCAATATGAAGCTTCAGGGAACGTATTTGAAGTACAAGACCACAGTCACGCTTTCTTCCGGGCAGCCGGCGGATACTTATTTTACTGCCAGCGCCGGGGCTTCCGCCATTCCGGGAGAGTATACGGTAAGTGTGGAAAATCTTGCAGAAAGCGCAAAGCTTGAAAGCGGAAGTTCTATTTCCAAACCGATAGTGGGTGGGACGATTAGCTTTCCTATAGAGGTAACGTCCAATAAAAACAAATTTATCATGTTAGTAGATGGTGTTGAAAAGACTATTGAAATAGAAGCGAAAACGTACAATAATATAGAAGAATTAAAAGCAGCTTTGCAAACTGCAATAAATAATGCTTTTGGAGAAGGCAAAATATCTGTCAGTAACGGACAAAACTCGAATCTGATTATTGCACCTGCTGAAAATTACGATAAATCCATAACAATAACATTAAAAAGCTACCCTAATTCCGAAAATGACATTCTCTCAGCGCTTGGATTTTCCGACGGCGCAACTTATAAGCAAATAGACCCTTCCAAATCCATAGCGGATCAGCGAAGGTATTTTGCAAACGATCCATTCGGCGGGAACGATGCATTGAGCGAATTTAAGTTTACCATCACGGCAAGCGGGAAGTCCAAAACCTTCACCTTCAAGACGACGGACTCCTTAAATTATATACTTTCTGCGATATCATCAGACAGCGAAATCAACGTAACGGCGTATTACGACCCCATAACCGATAAGGTCGTGTTTAAGACCAAGGATACCGGTGCGAGTGCTAGTATCAAGATAGTAAATGAACCTGGCTATGGCAACCTTTTTGGGAGTGGAGGGGCTTTTAATATTAATTCCGATGTAGAAGTTTATGGAAGCAATGCTAAGGTTGTAATAAAAGGAATCACTATAGAAAAATCCACCAACACCTTTACTATAAGCGGTATTACATTCAATCTGAAAAAGGAGATGGCTCCGGGAGAAAGCGCCACACTCAAAGTGGAGCGGGATATCGACGGTGTCGTTGACACAATAAAGAAGTTCGTGGAGTTGTACAACGAAACCATAGACTACATAAACAAAGAGCTTAGCGAGCAGCGCTACAGGGATTACCTTCCCCTTACTGATGAGCAGAAAAAGGAAATGAAGGAAGACGAGATTAAGCTTTGGGAGGAAAGGGCAAGGAGCGGTCTTCTGCGTTCGGACCAGCTTGTGATGTCCATACGGGATAAGATGAGAGAAATCCTGTATACTCCGGTAAAAGGGCTTCCTGCCGAATTCGATTCGCTTCTGGACATAGGCATAAAAACCGGGTCTTATTACGAAAAAGGAAAGCTGTACCTTGATGAGGCAAAATTGCGGGAAGCATTGAGTAAGGACCTCGATGCGGTAATGAGGCTCTTTACAAATGCGGGTGACAGCTCTACCGGAAAGGGAATAGCAGTAAGCCTTTACGATGTGCTTAAAGCAGGGATTAAGAGCATTACGGACAAGGCTGGAGGCGGGGATTTTGAGGTTTTCGACAACAGTTTGCTTGCACGGAGGATAAGGGAAGTAGACGACAGAATTAAGATAATGGAAGAAAAGCTCAAAGAAATCGAGGACCGCTACTGGCGGCAGTTTACGGAGATGGAAAAGGCCATATCGGCCATGAACCAGCAGAGCATGTGGCTCGCAAGTCAGCTGGGGCTTTATAGCTCAAATTCATAAAGAAAAAAAAAGGGGGTCTTCGGTGGTGAATCCGTACCAGCAGTACCAGGAAAATCAGGTAATGACGGCGCCGCCGGAAAGGTTGGTGCTGATGCTTTATGAAGGTGCGCTAAGGTTTTTAAGGCTTGCCAAAAAGGCCGTAGAAGAAAAAAATTATGCCGATGCAAATAACTACATTGTGAGAGTGGAAGATATAATAATGGAACTCAACATGAGCCTCGACATGAATTACGAGCTTTCGAAAAATCTGAGAAGCCTTTACAACTTCATCTATGAGAAGCTAATAGAGGCGAATATAAAAAAGGATTTAAGTAAATTGGAAGAGGTAGAAGGGTTGCTGGAAGGGCTAAAGGAAGCCTGGCAGGAAGCCTACGTCGAGGTCATGAAGGCAAAAAAGACGGCGTTATAATTATGCTATAATATAAAAAAAACGGAAAAGAGACGATTGTATGGAAGTGCTATTTAGCGAAAAGATAAAAAACCTGGAGGAAATTTTAGCCATTACCTTAAAAATGAAAGAAGCGGTAATTGCTGAGGACACGTCAGCATTGCTGGAGCTGGTGGAAAAAAGAAGGGAACTCATAGAAATATCCGGGAAGATAGATGAGAAAATAAAAAGAGAATTTGCCGGCGAGGAGAAGGATATTGAAAGCTTTAAAAAAAGTATTAAAGAAAAGCTTTTGGAAATAAAAATGCACGATGAAGAAGTCGGCAAGCTGGCAAAAAAACTTTATTCAGGCATCGAGGAAAAGATCGGCGATTTAAACTTTGCTAAAAAAGTGACGCAACGATATACCGACCCCTTCAGTAAAGCGAATTTCGGCGAAGGTTTTTTTATCGATAGAAGAGAATAGTACTTTTTTTTGGGAGCGGGGTTTTAAAATGGTTGATTTGACGGGCGTACACCGGGTAATTTCTCGAATAGAGGAGATAAAAGCAAGGTTTAACGTAAACGAAGAAAAGAGTTTCGGCGGAATTTTAAAAAATGCGATAAGTGAATATGAGGCAAAGCTAAACAAAGCGAAAGATAATGCACCGGAGGCAGATATCTCCGAAAAAAAGGCGAAGGAAATAATAGAACGAACGGCAAGAGCCTTAGGTGTGGATGCGGATTTAGCCCTTGCGGTAGCCAAGGCGGAGTCCAATTTTAAGCAGAAAGCTGTTTCTAAGAAGGGTGCAATAGGAGTAATGCAGCTCATGCCGACGACTGCAGCGAGTCTAGGGATGAATCCCTACGACGTGGAAGAAAACGTGCTGGGAGGGGTTTTTTATCTAAAAAAGCTCCTCGAACGCTACGACGGTGATGTGGTTAAGGCTTTGGCGGCATACAATGCCGGGCCTTTTAATGTCGAGAAATATGGAGGAATTCCCCCCTTCAGAGAGACTCAGGATTACGTGAAAAAAGTTATGCAATATTACATAAGCATGAAAGAAAAATAAATTTTTCTTGCTTTTTTTCTTTTTCAGGTATATAATTAGCATAAGGCATTGCTTAGGTCTGTGGTTGAAAGTCGATGCCTGCCGCGGGCAAAGCGACTCCCTCCGGGTATTTGATACCCACGGCGGCCGGTGGAGGGGATGACCAGGTCAGCTAAGGAATGCCGGAAGAATCTAAATCAAAGTGAGGGGTTTTTTTAATGGCATTCCAGGACAAGGTATTAGTATGCAAAGACTGCGGGAAGGAGTTCGTCTTTACAGCAGGCGAACAGGAATTCTACGCGCAGAAGGGCTTTGAAAACGAGCCCAGCCGCTGCAAGGCATGCAGGGACGCGAGAAAGGCAAGCAGGAGGGACTTTGGCGGGAGGAAAACAGCACAGAGGACGCTGTACGATGCAGTTTGTGCCGACTGCGGCGCGCCCACTAGGGTTCCTTTCAAGCCCAGAAACGACAGGCCGGTGTACTGCAGCGAATGCTTCAGGAAGCACAGAGTTGCAAGCGAAATTTAAGTAAGATTGACTAACGTAAATAGAGGTCCGGGATACCGGGCCTTTTATTTTTTAAAAAACGTATTGAAATATTATTCCGGGCAATGTATAATTATACCTAAAAGCGTGAAAAAGGAGGCAAAGCTGTAATGAAAAAAATCTTCGCAATACTATTGATTCTGGTTTTTGCAGCGGTGTTCGCTGTCGGGTGTGGACAAAAGCAAACGGCGAATCAGCAAAGCTCCCAGGGGACTACAAATGCCCAGGGAAGCGCCCAGGAAGATGCGGTTGACAGAATAAAGAAGGCCGGGAAATTGGTGGTTGGGACCAGCGCCGACTACCCGCCTTTTGAGTTTCACCAGGTGGTAAACGGTAAGGATGAAATAGTGGGCTTTG
This sequence comes from Tepidanaerobacteraceae bacterium, assembly GCA_030446005.1. Classification (GTDB taxonomy): domain Bacteria; phylum Bacillota; class Thermosediminibacteria; order Thermosediminibacterales; family Thermosediminibacteraceae; genus Fervidicola. The sequence continues at coordinate 18,724 of JASUSP010000036.1, forward strand.
ACATCGATTTGGCCAAAGCCATAGCGGACGAACTCGGAGTGGAGCTGGAAATAAAGGATATGGACTTTAAGAGCATAATTCCCGCTGTGCTCACAAAGACGGTCGACATCGGCATCGCCGGTTTCACCATAACCGAAGAAAGGAAAAAGAGCGTCAGCTTTTCCGATCCCTACCTCGAAGGAGGACAGCAAATTATAACCTATAAAGGAAGCGGCATAAAAAGCAAAGAAGACCTGAAGGGCAAGACCATAGGGGTGCAGATAAGCACGACTGGAGAAGAAGAAGCCAAAAAAATAGAAGGTGCAAAACTAAAGCAGTTTGACACTGTAGATGCGGCAATGATGGACCTTTTAAACAAGCGCATCGAAGCTGTGATTGTAGACTTTGCCGTAGCTCAGGCTTATGCCGCCAATAATCCGGACAAATTGGAGCTCATAGGCGAGATGCTGGACGATGCGGCAAAAGCAGTCGTATTGCGAAAGGAAGATGTAAAACTCCTTGAAGTAGTAAACAAGGTCATAAAGCAGCTAAAGGAAAGCGGCGAGCATGAAAAACTCGTCAAAAAATGGTTTATAGACTACAAACCGTCGAATTAGGTTTAAGACCGAAAGGAGAAAATCCAGTTGGACAAATTGAATTTTTCAATAGTTCTACCTTACATCCATCTATTTTTCAGAGGAGCGCTCACGGCCATTGAAATTACCCTGCTTGCGGTGCTCATCGGCATCGTCATAGGAACGTTTATGGGAATAGGGAAGATGTCGCGGCTTTTGCCGGTTAGGTTTCTCTGCAGTGCTTACGTCGAGGTCATAAGAGGCACTCCCCTTCTCGTGCAGCTACTCATATTCTATTTTGGGCTTCCTCAGATTTTGGGATTTACCATACCCGAGTTCCCGGCAGCGGTGCTGGCACTGGGGATTAATAGCGGAGGTTATGTGGCCGAAATAGTAAGGGGAGGAATCCTCGCCGTAGACAGAGGGCAGATGGAAGCGGCAAGGTCTCTGGGGATGACGTACGGTCAGGCCATGAGGCATATAATCCTGCCTCAGGCTTTTAAGAAAATGATTCCGCCTTTGGGCAACGAATTCGTGACTCTTTTAAAAAATTCATCCCTTGCAACCACAATAGGTTTTCCGGAACTTACCAGGGCGGCCCAAATAGTGGCTGGAAACACCTACAGGCCTTTTGAACCTTACTTGACGGCGGCTGCATTTTACTTCGTTATGACGGTCAGTTTTTCGTGGCTGATGTCGTTGCTGGAAAGGAGGCTGGCGGCCAGTGATTGAAGTTAAAGACCTTTATAAGAATTTCGGAAAACTCGAAGTATTGAAAGGCATCAACGCCAGGATAGAAAAAGGAGAAGTCGTGGTGGTCATAGGCCCTAGTGGTTCCGGAAAGAGTACCTTTTTGAGGTGCCTTAACCTCCTGGAAAAACCCACAAGAGGAGAGATAAAAATCGAAGGCAAGTCATTGCTTGACCCGTCGACGGATATAAACAAGGTGAGGCAGGACGTGGGGATGGTTTTCCAGCACTTTAACCTTTTTCCCCACAAGACGGTAGTAGAAAATATCACTCTCGCGCCGATAAAGGTAAAGGGAATATCCCCTAAAGATGCCAGAGAAAAAGCAATGGAATTGCTGGAAAGGGTAGGCCTTGCCGATAAAGCGGAGTGTTTTCCCGCTTCCCTTTCAGGAGGGCAAAAACAGCGGGTTGCCATAGCCAGAGCCCTTGCCATGAATCCGAAAGTAATGCTCTTTGACGAGCCAACCTCTGCCCTGGACCCAGAGATGATAAAGGAAGTGCTGGATGTCATGAAGGACCTGGCTTCGGATGGCATGACTATGGTGGTCGTGACCCACGAGATGAGGTTTGCCAGGGAAGTGGGAGACAGGGTGCTTTTCATGGATGAAGGAAAGATACTGGAAGAAGGCACTCCCGAAGAAATTTTCGAAAGTCCTCAAAATCCAAGGACAAAAGAGTTTTTAAGCAAGATACTTTAAAATTGCTAAACCCCTCCCATTTTAAACCCCCGGGTGGTATGCCCGGGGGTTTAAATTTAAGTTTTGTTTTGTCAACGATTATTCATACCAACATGTCCCTTGCTTTAAAAAGCTTATATGCCATGAGACATGCTGAAAAAAGGAGCAATATTGAAAGAAGGGGCGGGATTGTAATTAAAAACCGTGCAAACTCCGGTGATTTTCCGGTAGCTTCGACGGTTTCGGAAAGCACGCCTGAGTAATCCGTCAAAACACGGTATCCAAACCGGAGCCAGAGTGTCGAGACCGCAAGCGACACGGGTAAAAGGAACAAAGCCATGGTATAGCCTAAAGTACGCCTTTTTTTCAGGGCGTTTAAGCCGAGAAAAATGGGAAGGATGAATACTAAAGAAAAGGCTGCACCCAGAAATTGAGGAGAAAGGGCTATAAAAAGTGCGGAAGTAAGAGTAAATAGTCTTATTCCCGCATTCAAAGGTCCTAGCGCATCAGTGAAATCGAAATAGGCGGCGTTGGCGTACCGCAAAAAAGAGTAAACTTCATTTAAGTTCTTGCCATTTTTTACTAATGCCCTGCCTTTTTTTAGAAGGGATTCGTAAACCTGTTTTTGGGTTTCCCCTTTTATAATACCCGAATCAAAGTTCCGGTAACGACTTTTTGCCTTTTCAAGCTCTTTAATCATTGAAGCTCGAATTCTCGGGGAAATGGAGGAGGAATTTAACTTTTTCTCGATGGAACTTAATAAACCGATTATTTCATTTTCCAAGCTATAACCCCCAGCTTACCAAATTTTTTGTTTTAACTTTTCAGCCATATTAAATTATAAAACCGCGGCGGGAAGACCCGCCTCCTTTAGGGGGCGGGATGAGAGCGGCGGCTAGGTCAAGAAGGCAAAAACCGGGTTGCTTTTTCTACCCAAGTGTAGTATACTGAGATTGCTATGAAAACCAAAAAGACCAGGTACGCTCACTACAATATAAACTATCACTTCGTGTGGATACCAAAGTACCGCCGCAAAATTTTGGTGGGTCCGGTAGCCGAGGAACTGGAACGACTGATCCGAAAAGTCTGCAAGGAAAGAGAGGTGGAGGTGCTCAGTCTTTCTGTCCAACCCGATCAC
>JASUSP010000037.1 GCA_030446005.1 Tepidanaerobacteraceae bacterium
AACGCTTTTTGCCTTCATTATCGCATCATCTACATACCTCGAATTTAAATTGAAAATCCCTTGCAGTTCTCTTTTGAGTTCATTTCTGCTTTTTCCTTCTAGAAGTCTGTTATATGCGTATCTCATGCAGGATGTCCATCTTCTCATAAGGTCTAATACTTCCTGCTTATCTTCATTGCTGTTAAAAATCAGCTTTGCCTGAACTGTTACCATGCCTTTTCGCACCTCATTGTCAGTTACTACCGCTATAAGGCCTCTTGCTAATTGCCGCGTATTATATATGCTTTCTTTTTTGCACACTTAATAATGTCAATTGTCACCTAATCGAAATTATACCCTTTTGCATTATTATCTTCAACTGTTTTGACCCTCCGGCTCTCGGCTTTGTGTGTTCTAAAATTTCGAAAATCCGCGGGGTTATTATATACCTTCCCAGAATTGCCATGCGCGACGGTGCCTTTTCTTTTTTCGGCTTTTCCACCAGGTCGTTTACCTTGTATATTCTATCTTCGATAAAGGCGCCGTCCACGATGCCGTACTTGCTCACATCGTCCTCTCTCACCTGCTGAACCCCTAGTATGGTGCAGTTATATCTTTCGTATATTTCCATCATCTGCTTCAGCACCGGCTTTTGTGAGCACATCACGTCATCCCCTAGCATAACCGCAAAGGGCTCGTTGCCGACGAAGGTCCTGGCGCAGTAGATGGCATGTCCGAGTCCTCTTGGCTCCTTTTGCCGGACGTAGTGGATGTCCACCATGTTGGATATGTCCTCCACCAGCTTCAAAAGCTCGCCGTTTCCCTTCTTTTTCAGCTCTAGCTCCAGTTCCACGGATTTGTCGAAATGGTCTTCGATGGCTCTCTTATTCCTTCCCGTAATAATCAGGATTTCCTCTATCCCGGAGGCCACCGCCTCTTCCACTATGTACTGGATGGTGGGTTTGTCCACTATGGGCAGCATCTCCTTGGGCTGGGCCTTGGTAGCCGGCAAAAAGCGGGTGCCGAGGCCGGCGGCGGGTATCACTGCTTTTTTTATCTTCACTATAAGTCCCCCCTGAAATTATTTTAATTCCACGGCGTATTTGAGAACTTCCGCAATAAAAGGGTTATTGCCCTTTTTCATTTTTTCTAATTCCTCTTCGGTATAAACAATGATGTTGACGTCAAGGGGAATCGCCCGGAAAAAATCCAAATAGCGGTCCGCCCGGGCGATGAAAGGGTCATCCGCCCTATCTGTTATTATCAGCAAGTCCACATCGCTTTCAGGCGTGTAGTCACCCCTGGCAAAAGACCCAAAGAGAAAAACTTTTTTGACTTCAGGGCAAGATTCGTAAATCTTTTTTGTACTTTCCTTTAGGGTTTCAATCAGGGCATTATAGTCCACGGACAATATTTTCACAGAACCGAATGATTTCTCCCGCAGCATCAAGCGCCTCCTTCGCCGTGGCCTTGTCTCGGGCTTTTTCGTAATCCCTTAAGGCCTGTTTCAGCCAATCACGGCCTCTGTTCATTCTTTCACTTCCCCCAAAATTTCATCTACCGCTATAATATCAAACAATATCACAATTTTCCATAAATAAATAACTACAGCCCCAAGGACTTCACCATCATTGTGGCAAAGGAACCGGGAGGCAGCGTAAATTTCAGCGTGACCTTTTTGTATCCGGGATAAAGGTCGTCCTCCTCGAAGGGGCTGGCGTAAAGCCCTTCCGGAAAAACTATGGCAGGCCTCATAAAGGACTTAAAGAAAGACTTCCTTATCTTCTTCAGGTTGAAGTCCGAAGGCTTTACTCCTCTTTCGGCGAGGACTTCATCGATGGCCTTTTTAACCTCCGGTAGGCATTCCGGAATCCGGGACGAGACTGTTGGGATTTCCAGTTTCCTAAGGCATTTTAAGCTCTCATCAGGAAGGGTTCTGTAAAAGTAATAGTCCATTATTTTGCCTTTTACTTCGAAGAGCTCGGAAACATAGTTTGGCAAAAGTTTCTTTAAAGTCTGATTCCACAGGAAGCTCTGGTATGCAGAAAAGAACATCGAAAGTTCTTCTTTCGGAATGGCGTTCAAGGCCGCCAAAAGGCCTGCCTTACCCGCACCTTTCATGAGGATTTTTATAATTTCCCTCTCCACGGAAGTCCTGCAAAGGGGAAGGATCGCTTCCCAGTTCCCCCAGAGCCTTTCGATTTCCCTCTTCCTTTCCTTTTCCCATTTGGAGTCCTCCGGATGAATTACCGTGAAGTAAAGTTTCAAGGCACCGTTGTAATGCTTTTTTACGATCCTCTCTGCAAAAAATTCCTGCGGGTTTTCCACGCTGCCGAACCTCTGATCGTCGAAGAAGTTGGGGTAGCCGAACCTCTCCACCTCAGGAAGCCTCTCTTTTATTTTTTCCTCCTCTTCAGGTTTTAGTTTCCTCAGCGTTATCTCGAAGTAATTGCCCTCGAGTATCGCCGGGGATACGAAGTCGTCGGCAAATCCCACGAAGGTGAGCTTTACGTTGGGCCTTTCGAACTTTAGCTCATACTTTTTCGGCACCGATATGTATTGGCTCGTCAGGGCGTGGCGGTCCTTCCTGCCGCCCGAGCCTATTTTGGAAAGAGGCACTTTGTTTTCCCGGGAAATAAATTTGAGGGCGTCCATGGTGTTCCAGTGCCTTTTTTCGAGGAGGTATATGCGGTAAGGCCCGTCCGCAGAGTATTTTATGTCGGCAAGTTCTTTTACTATAAAGTCTTCGGGGATGACTTTTATTTTCAAATTATCACCCGCATTTCTCTCTCAACTTCTTTTTTTATTAAAGGCGAGAGTGAATCATAAGTATTTATATCAACCTTAATTCTTAGAATGTTTTCCAATTCCTGTTGCAGTTTTATCAAATCAAATAAGGTTTTTATCTTTCCTTCTCTAAATTTAATAACTATATCTAAATCGCTACTTGGTTTTTCTTCTCCCCGCGCGTATGAACCAAATACGGCTGCATTCACAACATCGTTCTTTTTAAGCAAAGGCACGATTTTTTCTTTTAGATCCGCAAAATTCATAATCGCCACCTCTAGCGTTGGAAATTGCTGACTTTCGAGTACATTATACCATATTATCGCGGCTCTATGCGGCGCTGCGATCAATTTCCTTGACTTTCTCAATTTTCTGGAATAGAATTTTGTTAAGGGCTTTATATCAAAAAGGGGAATCGAAAATGCCCAGAGAACTTATCGAAATCGACCGCGAAAAGCTGAAGGCCTATGTTACGGAAAAACTTTATCGTTTCAAAGAAATCGCCGGCGTATATCTTTTCGGCTCCGCCGTCGATAAAATGAGACCCGAAAGCGACATAGATTTAGGGATAATAACGGTACCCGGTGCAGTAAAATCAGAAATTGAACTTGAACTTTTTTTGGAAAAACTGCATCTTGCCTTGAGAAATTTCGAAGGGCATCCTTTCGACCTTATTTCCGTGACGGATGCAAATGTGATTCTCGCTTTTGAAATATTGCGGTATGGAATACCTATGTTTATAAAAGACGAGGACGTCGTTTCAGATGTTATAGAACACGTTAGCCGAAAATATGCCGATGTATACCCGAGGTATAAAAAGGCTCTAGAATTGATAATTGGAGTGAACAGGGATGAAAAATGAAATTTTAAATGACTCATCCCAGGCCAACTCGTGATACAGCCGGTTAAGCTCCATAGGCCCTGCCGCACAGTTTGAAAATCCATAAACAAAAACCGTCCGCAGCCGGTCGGAGAGCTCGCCCGCTCCCGGCCGGCCTTTTTGTTTTTTCGCGCCGCCGGATATAATGGAGGTGAAATCGCAAGCGAAAGGAGGTGAAGCCGATGGCGGTTATCGCAACTCCCGTGGACGCCACCCTGCAGGTAGTGGTCCAGACCGGGACCGACGACGGCGGAAGGCCCGTCACCAGGGTAAGGTCCTTCAGGAACCTGAAGCCATCCGCCGTGGACGACGACGTGATGGCGGTGGCAAAGGCTTTTGCCAACCTTCAGGCCCACCCGGTGGACTCCATCGTGAAGGTGGTGGAAATCGCCCTGACCGAAGAACAATAAGAAAACCTGAAACTTAGAAAGGAGGTGTAGCCCATGGCCCAGACCTTAGAGCTCAGCTTTCAAAACGAAGCCGGCAGAACCGCCCGAATCCTCATCGCCGACCCGAAGGAAAATCTGACCCCCGAGGAAGTGCAGCCGGTGATGGACCTGGTGGTTTCGAAGAACATCTTCTCCACGAGCGGCGGCGACATCGTAAAAGCCCTCGGGGCCAGGATAATCATAAGGGACGCCGTGGAAATCATCGCTGCCGGGTAATTCTCTCCCCCGGGCTTTCGCCCGGGGCTTTAATTTAACCTGAAGGAGGTGGCCCCATGGAAGAACTGATAGCTCAGGTTGCCAACGTGGGCTTCCCCATCGTGGTTTCTATATATCTCCTCGTGCGCATAGAATCCAAGATGGAGAGCCTCACGGTCAGCATCCACGAGCTTTCGAAGGTCATTGAAGGGCTCAAAGTCCCTAAATAATACTCTTGGAGTGCCTAAATACCGCCAGCTGGGAAGGGCGCTCTTCAAAAAGGCGGCAAAAATAGCCCAGCTGTCTAAACTGCAAGTTGCAGTTTAGACAAGAGGATAGAAAACATGGAAAGGCTCTACCCTAGATTTATAGTGGTCCACCATACTGCAGGGCACGACGTTTCCGCCTTAGAGATAAACAGGATGCATGCTTCAAGGGGTTACGGGATAAAGATATCTGAGCCCCATTCCCTAGTAGAAGAATACCGAAAACGGGGCTTCCCATGTGAAGGCGATGTAGCTTTCGTGAGCATCGGCTACCACTACCTCATTAGGGCAGACGGTAGCGTGGAAAGGGGCAGGTCCGATTTTGCCCCCGGGGCTCACTGCGCCGCAGCTGGTATGAATTCCCGGTCTATAGGCATAGCCCTCACGGGAAACTTCTCCTCCCGGGACAACCCTTCGGGCAGGAAGGGCCATACCACCCCTACCGCAGCCCAGCTCAAAGCTCTAAAGGAGCTGATATTCTTTTTGATGGACGTTTACTTCATACCCCCGCAGTCGGTGCTGCAGCATTCGGAAGTCATAGGTGCGAACACCGAATGTCCCGGGGACAGGTTTTCGTTTTCTTTTTGGTCTTGACATCGAACATTTGTTTGGTTATAATTGTCTTAAAGTTCCGCCTTCGCCAGAATCTGGAGGTGTCAAGTAGATGGACGTGGAAATGTTTATAAGCACGGGCATTGCGGCTTTAGTGCCCGTATACGAAAGCGGCCAAGGAAACGCGACCAGGCTCATCACTTCGGACGGAAAGGAACACCTCGTCTCCCATACGGTGAAGACCGTCATAAAAAGGATAGCCCGGGCTTACGGGGCCGACCTTTCCGCCCTTCGGAAGAATTACGGAAAGGCTGTAAACCGGAAAAATTACGTGCCTATTCCCCTTTCTTCCTCTTTAATCCTCATCCCTGTAAAGTTCCGGGAAAGACCTTTGAGCGAGAACGACGGCACCGTGGGGTACCTATCGTATTACGAGATCCAGAAGGTTTCGGAGGAAGCCTCTGGCTGCCGGGTCCTGCTTTCCTGCGGACGGGAACTCAAAATACTACTTGCCAAAGCAACGCTCATGGAATATATGAAGGACGCAAGGCTCATCGCGGGCCTTTACGAGGAAAGGCATAAAAAAGATGGAAACTGCCTTCGGGAAAATAATTTCCCTTATGAAAGCGAAGCAAGACTCAGAGAGGAGCTTGTAAAACTTCTTTTCCAGATTTTAGTAAAAAGCGGCGGTTGAAACCCGCCGCTTATATTCTAACCACTTTCCTTTCTCACTCCAACAAGTTCGATTATTTTGGACGCGATCTCGTAGTTCGGCAGCACGAATTCCGCTCCCTTCCGTTCGATGGCCGCCCGGGGCATGCCGAATATGACCGCGGTTTCAGACGATTCGGCTATAGTCCTGCCGCCGGACTTCCTTATCTTGACCATGGCCTCGGCTCCGTCGTCGCCCATGCCGGTCATGAGGACTCCCACCGTATCTTTGCCGAAGAGCGAAAGGACGGACTCCATGGTGACATCCGCCGACGGCATGAAGCGGTGCTTTGGGCTGTCGGTGAGCACTATCTTCTTTTTCCTTCCCTCCCCCGATACCAGGAGGTTGTAACCGCCTTTCCCGACATAGCATACGCCGGGTTTTATCTCCATGCCGTCTTCTGCCTCGACTACCTTCATCGCACATTGCTCGTCAAGCCTTTTTGCAAAAGGGCCCGTGAAGGCCGGGGGCATATGCTGCACGAGGAACACAGCTGCGTTAAGGCGTGCGGGCAAATAAGGGAGCACCTTCATGATGGACCTCGGCCCTCCCGTGGAGATCCCTATGACCACAGCCTTCATATCGCCATCGGACAAAATGTATTCTTCGGGCATCTTCACCGGATTTTCCTTAGAAGATCCTATCGTCCTCGCCCCCGCTTTTACCTTGGCGATTAGCTCCTCTTCGAAATCCTTTAATCCCAGCCTCACCCCTTGAGGTTTTGCCACAAAATCGAAGGCGCCAAGTTCCAGAGCCCTCAGAGTCACATCGGCACCTTTTTTTGTCTCGGAAGAGAGCATCAACACATTCCCCAGCCTTTTCTCCTTAATCTTTTCAAGGGCCGAGAGCCCGTCCATCCCCGGCATGTTGACGTCCATCGTTATGATATCCGGGCGCAATTTTTCCGCCTTTTCAAGGGCCTCAATTCCGTTTTTTGCCGTGTCAACCACCTTTATCTCCGGATCTTTTTCGAGCAGATCCTTTATCATAAGCCTTATCAGGGCGGAGTCGTCCACTACGAGCACTTTTATCATACTTTTCACCTCAAAAAGTCCGTCAATTTCGGTGCAATGGTACCGGTAGGACTTAAATAAGGGCTCCCTTTCACCGGTTATCTTTTCAAGTAATCCCCCAAAGCTCTGTCGGTCTTTTTTATGTGGTTTATGAGCCAATCGACCAAAAATCCGTTCATCTTTACGACCAGGTCCACTGTCGGGCCGGTTTGCTCGAGTTTTTCCTTAAATTCCGTGAATTTTTTTATAAAGCTCTCGTGCTGAGTTTTGTGCCCATCATAGCCCGGGTAGTTTTCCGCCTTCATTATTTTCTCTTCTTCGCCGAAATGCATCACTACGTAGTTGCTTAGGAAATCAATAACCTTCACTACTTCCTCCTTGCCTTTGCCCTTGGTACATGCATCCATCAGGTCGTTTACCCGTTTGAAAAGCTCTTTGTGCTGTTTGTCAATAAGTTCGATTCCCGTCGAAAGGTCTTCAGTCCACTTTATCGCCATAAATCTCCCTCCTTAGCGATAATATTCGCCAAAAAGCTACCTTTTCCTTCCGGTATATACTAGAGCTTCATAATATACCCATGGTAAATTTTTCTTGACTGCTCTTGGTGGTAAATTATAAAATAGTAATAGCATTTTTACGCAATATTCGACAAAATACCGCCGATAAGGGCAAACCTGTCGAAAGGCAGGGGCGCAAAGCCATGGGCCTACGGCTCTCAAAAAGAGCTACGGTCGCCAGGCTGCCGGCTGACTGAAGCTAGCAGCCTTTTTACCATGGGCTGCATTTTTTATATACTTGTTGGGAAGGGGGTAGCCGGTGAAGAGAATAGTCATATTTGGACTAGGAAGCGAGCTTTACGGCATGGACATATACGAGCTGCAGGAGATAATACGGATGGTCGAAATAACTCACATACCGAAAGCGCCTTCCTTCATTGAAGGGGTTATAAACCTGCGGGGGAAGGTCATCCCGGTAATCGACCTTAAGAAAAAGTTCGGAATCAAGGGAGACGATAATCCTTCCGAAAGAAGGATTATAGTTGCAAACGTCGGAGGACAGACGGCGGGCCTCATCGTCGACCGCGTGAGCGAAGTGACGTCGGTAAGGGACGAGGACATAGAACCGCCTCCTGCCGTGCTGGAACTGGAAGGCCGTTTTATCAACGGCCTTGCAAAGCTGGGCGAAAGGATAGTAATTCTTTTGAAAGCCGATGAAATTCTGAACGCCATGGAGAAAAAAGAGCTTAAAAATTTATCGGAGGAGGGCACGAAGGATGAAGCTTCCCAAAACATTTAGAGCAAAGGGAGGAATAAGAACAAGGCTCATCGCTTTGTTTTTGATTACCGCTCTTTTGCCCCTTGCGGTCTTGGGCCTTTTTAACTACACCATTTCCAAAAACAACCTCACCCATGCGGCCGACCGGGAACTTCTCAGCAAAGCGGTTTCCGCGTCGGACACCATAGAAAGGTGGATAGGAGAAAAGATAAAAATAGCGGAGGCCATTGCTGAAAATCCGGTGGTAAAAAGCGGCGATATAAAGAGCCTGGTGCCATTGCTCAATACCCTGCAGCCCACAATACCTGACGTGCAGCTCCTTTGGTATGCTACGCCTGATGGAAAATTTTATATGTATAGCAGCGGGGACTATACCGTTCCCGCAGGCGAAATCACCGACCGTCAGTACTTTAAAGACTTGATGGCAACCGGCAAGACCGTGGTGTCGGAAGTCGTAATCGACAAGGTTACCGGCGGCAAAATCGTGGTGATAGCCGCCCCGGTAAAAGGCCCGAGCGGCATTACGGGAATAGTCGGTGCCGACGTCAACGCCAATATCCTTTCTGACATCGTAAACTCCCACAAATACGGCCACACGGGGTATGCTTTTATCGTTGACAAAAAAGGCACGGTCATCGCCCACCCGGATGAAAGTAAGATTATGAATTTAAACATAACGAACACCGGCTCCGACTCCTTAAACAGCGTGGGGCAGCGCATGATTAAGGGCGAAGAGGCTACGGTGAGGTACGAATACGAAAACGCTGAAAAGCTTGCCGCCATTTCGCCGGTGACCACCACCGGCTGGTCCGTATGCGTTACGGCCCCGGCATCCGAGGTGTACGCGGGACTGAACGGCTTTTTGTTTACGACCCTTTCAGTCATTGCAATTGCGGCGATTATAGTGATATTAATATCGCTCGTCTTCAGCCGGCAGATATCGACGCCCCTCGTTAAGCTAAGCGCCGTAGCCGACACCATCGCCACCGGCGATATGAGGGTGGACGTCCCCACCGACTTTTTCGGCGAATTTTCCGTCCTCGGCGCCTCTCTAAAGAAGATGGTGGAGAACACTAAAGATGTGCTCAACGTCATAAAAAACTCCATAGACAATCTGGAAAAGGCCGTAAGGGACATATCCCAGGGTGCGCAGGATACCGCCCAGGCCGCGGAGCAGGTGGCGGAGACGATAAACCAGATTTCGGCGGGAGCCCAGGACATGGCCCAGAACGCGGAAAATATCTCGGAAGCCGTTGAGGGCTCAACCAAGCAGATCGAGGCCTTGGTGGAAAACATTGGGATCATAGCCCGGAATACCGCCGAGACCGCGGAAAGCACGGAAAAGGGCGACAAAACCATGCAGGAGCTCATAAGCAAGATGGACCTGGTCTCCACCAAGGCCGAAGACATAAAGTCGGCCATGGCAGGCCTCATGGGACACGCCAAGGAGATATCCGGCATCACCGACATAATAACGGGCATAGCCGAGCAGACCAACCTCCTTGCCCTCAATGCAGCCATTGAAGCGGCAAGGGCCGGCGAAGCCGGACGGGGCTTTGCCGTCGTCGCCGAGGAAATAAGAAAGCTGGCGGAACAGTCCAGCCACCAGGCCAGCGAGATAAACAGGATAGTAAAAAAGGTGACGGAAAACATCGAGCTTTCGAACAAAGTCTCGGAAGAAGTGGTTGGCCTCATAGTGGAGCAGGCTTCCATAGGCGGAGAAGCCATGTCACAGTTCAGAAAAATTGCGGAGGGTGCAAGAAAGGTTTCCGAGCTCTTGAAGGACATAGAAGAAAAAGCCAGGGCCATAGGCGAAAACAGCAGGAAGATAAGCGAGGAAGTGGCCAACGCCGCCGCCATCTCGGAGGAAAACGCAGCATCTTCCGAGGAGATCGCCGCATCGGCCGAGGAAATGAGCTCGGCGGCCCAGACGATAAGCGCAAGCGCGAGCGAGCTCGTGGCCCTTGCGGAAAACCTGAAGAAAGAGAGCGAAAAATTTAAATTATAACAATTCCAATTGCCGAAAAAGGCAGGATGCACCCTCGTTGGGTGCATCCTGCAGTTAAAGGAGGATTCTTTTTGAAGCTTCCTACCACGCACCTCAAACCAGGCATGAAACTTGAAAAGCCCGTCTACGGAAGCTGCGGTGAACTTCTGTTAAATCGGGGAATTGTGCTCACTAAGCGCTATATAGAAGCGCTTAGAAAAAACAACGTGTTAGTAGTAGAGATAGAAGGGCCTGTGCCTTTTGGCGAAATGGAAATAAAGGAAGAACTTTCTATCACTGTCAGGATAAACGCCATGCAGCAGCTTTGTTCCTTTGTGGAAAAGGATGATGTTTCGGTGGCCGACATTAAAGACACGGTGGAGGCCTTGCTCGAAGAAATCCTTTCGGGGAAAGAAATCATCGACCACCTTGTAGACCTATGTTCCGCCGACCTTTATACCTTCGCCCATTCGGTGGACGTATGCGTGCTTTCGCTGCTGTGCGGGATGAAACTCGGTTTTAATAGAGAAAAGCTCATGGCTTTGGGCATCGGGGCCATTTTGCACGACCTGGGGAAAATCCTCATCGACCCGGAGATCTTAAACAAGCCCGGTAAACTCACGCGGCAGGAATTCGCAATTATAATGACCCACCCCCTCAAAGGTTGGAAGCTGGTGGAAGAAAGGGGCGGCGATGCGATTCACCCCCGTTCGAAAAAAGTAATCCTGAACCACCACGAAAGGTACGACGGAAGCGGCTACCCGAGAAAGCTGAAAGCAGGCGAGATAGACCCATTTTCGGCCATCTGCGCCGTAGCCGACGTGTATAACGCCATGACTACCGACAGGGTCTACAGGAAGGCCTTTCCCGCCCATGAAGTCTACGAAATGCTCCTCGCCTCCGGAAACGTAAAATTCGACAAAGACGTCATTCACGCGTTTTTGTCCTGCGTAAAACCCTATCCGGCGGGCACCTTCGTGAAGCTCAGCAACGGCAAAGTCGCTTGCGTGGTATCGCAAAACGATTTCCTCCCCTTCCGGCCCAAGGTCAAGGTATTGGCTTCTGGTGAAATTCTGGACCTGGAAAGGGAGCTTTCCGTAGTAATAGAGGCCGTCCTTTCTCCCGAAGAAATAAGAGACCTCTTTCCCTGAAAGCTCTAATTTATGTCGACGTCGGCCGCGAGAACGCCTGTTATTTCGCCTCCCTTCGCCCTTACCGGCACCGATACGGTGACGGCCATGCGGTTGGCGGCGATGTCTATGTAGGGCTTTGAGACGAATACCCTTCCTGCTATGGCCTCGCGAAACCAGGGCCTGAAGGCCAGGTTTTTGACTGGCAGGCTGCTCGTAACGCAGACCACATCTCCCTTTTCGTCGAGGGTGATGAGCTCCAAAATCGCGGGGTTTTCCCGCTTTACTTTGTCAAATTCTTCTTTCTGAGCTTTTTCGTCTTTTCTCACGACAAAATCCTTCCCGGCCAGGTCCAGGAGCTTTTGCTTTATCTCATCTATCCTGTCCTTCACGGCGTCCGAAAGGTTGAAATTCCGGCTGTAGGCTTCGGAAAGCGCTATAAGCTCACCGGCCATCTGATAAAGCCTTGAAGCTTCCTCCGATATGGCCTTCACCATGTTCTTCTGTTCCTGGCTGGACGCGGCTATTTCTTCGACCCCTGCCGCCGTCTCCTGGGATACCGCCGCCATTTTTTCCGCAGCTTGCGAAACCTTTTGAACCCTTTCCACCTGTTCCTTGACCATGTTGCTGATCTTCTCCATGGAAATCTTAAAGCCCGAAATTTCTTCCACTATCTCGTCGAAGGCCGCCATGGATTCGTTCCCCTTTTTTATGTTTTCGTTAATCACTTCCTGGCTTTTTTCCACCTGCAAGGCCGTCTCTCTGGCTTCCTTTTGAATCTTTTCGGAAAGTTCCTTTATTTCCTCGGCCGCCCTGCCGGACTGCTCGGCCAGCTTCCTCACTTCGTCGGCCACCACCGCAAATCCCCGCCCCTGCTCTCCGGCCCTGGCGGCTTCGATGGCCGCATTGAGCGCCAGGAGATTGGTCTGGTCAGCGATGTCGGTGATGGTCTGGACGAAATTGTTAATCCCGGCGGTGAGATTTTCCAGTTCCTTCATTTTTGCCGCCGAAAGGGAGCTGGTCTTTGAAGAAAGGCTGAGCTGCTCGAGGAGGTCTTTAAGCACCTTCCTCGTTGTCCTCACCTTATCTATTATCGTTTTTACACCCATTTCCCTTTCCCGGGTCTGCTGGGCGATTTTTTCCGCAAGAGAAGAAAGCGAGCTCATGTTGTCCGAAGTCTCCTGGGCGGCCTCGGCCTGTTCCCCGGCCCCCTGGGCGATTTCTTCGATGGAGGTTGCTATCTGCCCCGCAGCTTCGTTTATGTGGTCCATACTCTCGTTAAAACGGCCGAAAAAATAATTTATTTCCTCCGAAGCCCTCTGGAGTTTGCCCATGAGTCCGAAGACCAGTTCGAAGGCCTTAAGCACCGCTTCCACCAAAAAATCGAAGTTTCCCCGCATATTTTTCAGGCGGTTGATCGCAGGTAGCTCCCCCCTGGAAAACTGCCCGATGACCTCGGCTATCGCCGAAAGCTGCTTGAATAAGGATTTTAAGATTAGATAATCGACAATGAATGCTACAATGAAGGCTAGAAGAAAGGCAAATAAAGCCTTTGAACCCCCACCGAGCCTATTTGCAGCAAATAACACAATGGCAGGTGGCAGTGAAAGATAAAATGCAAGTTTTGCCAAATTTTTTTGGGCATTCATATTCGAACCGAATCACCTAAACTGGGGCAAATCCCCTAGTTTAGACGGCTGGGGTATTTGTAGTCCGCCTTTCAAGTGCCTCACCCCCAGCAGGCGGTTTTTGAGGCAATTATGGTCCATACCTAATAATCTTTTAGAGCCGCTAAGTATATTATAGCAAATTGTAACAAATTTTGTCCAAATTTGGTAAATACGGAAAATCCTTTTGATAATTGACATTATTCTTTACTTTTGATAGAATAGGATATATAAGTGAAAATTTTTAAGCGCTGAATTCTTTCCGCTTAAAGCTGCGGAAAGAAGCGGGGGACCCAATCTTTTCGGGGTGAATCTCCTTCCCCGCGGGGAAATCCCGCGGAAGGGGTAGGGTTACCTCTTCGACCCGAACCCGTCAGCTAACCTCGCAAGCGTTTGAAGAGGAGGTTGATAGCCGGAAAATTTTTTGCCAAAAAGCTATGGTCCTCCATAGCTTTTTTCGTTGCATTTAGTCTTCAAAATCATTCACGAAGGGGGCGAGAAGATGAAGGTAGGAGTCTTCTGGCGGAAATTCCGCAACGTGGAACTTCAGATGAAAGTTTCCGGCGAAAATATCTACGACGACGCCTACGAAGAGGCCTACCAGCACTACTCGGCGATAAAAGAAGCGGGCTACGATGCTGCCTTAATAGAATGGAAAAGCGAAAACCCGATGGAAACGCTGCAAAAGGTGCAGGAAGAAAAGGTAGACCTGGTCTTCAACGCCTCGTCGCTGCAGGAAGTGGCCTTGCTCGAAGCCTTCGGGATTCCCTTTGCCGGTTCCGGCATCGACCTCGTGGCGATGGATAAAGCCGCTCGAAAAAAGATAGTGGCTTTTCATAACCTCCCCACTCCCAAATTCATCGTGGTGGAGGACCCGACAAGGATTCCGAATCACGACCTCAAATTTCCCCTTTTCGTAAAGCCCGTCCGCGGGCGCGGCAGCGCCGGCATCAGCGAAGAAAACATAGTCGAAAGAGCTGACGACCTTCCCCGGGTCGCGGCCAAGATAACCGGCAAAATCGGGCAGGCCGCTTTAGTGGAAGAATTCATCAAAGGAAGGGAGATCACCGTCGGAATCATAGGCTATAAGGACCCAAAGGTGCTGCCCCTGGTGGAAATCGAGTACAATTCCGTAAAGACCAATACTTTTGAGCATAAGATGTACGACAACGAGATAATCCACTGTCCCGCAAGGCTTTCGCAGGAAGAAGAAAAAAGGGTAAAGGAAACCGCCCTTGCGATTTACAAGGTACTGAACGCCAGGGATTACGCCAGGATAGACATGATACTCGGGGATGACGGCGTCCCGTATTTCCTGGAGATAAACACTTTCGCCGGACTTACCATGTCAAAAGACGGCACCCATCACGGCTACATGGGCTACATGGCCAAAAACCTGGGCATGAGCAGGGCCGAGTTCATAGGCGCCATAGTAAGGAGCGCTGCGGAAAGATATGGGCTAAATTAAAAAGGGTATCCGAATGGATACCCTTTTTTCATTCGAGGCCTTCTACACCCCCGCCCAAATCCGCCCGCCTTTTTTCGAACACAAAACTTTTTCAACGAGGAAGGCTACCCCGTCCTCGTCGTTTTTCGCCGTTACGAAGTCCGCCCTTTGCTTTACCGTCTCCGGCGCATTTCCCATCGCCACCCCGAGGCCCGCGAATTTCAACATCTCTATGTCGTTCAAATTATCCCCCACAGCGATTATCTCTTCCCTTTTTATCCCTAGAATTCCCGAGAGCACCTCAAGGCCCTTTGCCTTGGATACGCTGCCTTCTAAAATATCTATGCTGTTTTTAATTGCTGAAGTTATATAAATCCTGTCGCCCAGGTCTTTTACAAGCTCCCCGGAAAAGTCTCTTATCTCTTCTGGCTTTCCTGAGACCACTATCTTGGTGGGCGCCTCTTTTAAAAGCAACGCCGCCCTTTCCAAACTCCCGGCGTTTTCCACCGGCAAGAGCACGAAGTCCTTCATGTAATTGTAGAAACCCGGCAATGAAAATTTCCTTGCGGAGCGAAAATACCGCCTGAGCTGCATCTTCCAGTAGGCCGTACCCGAAAAAATCTTTTTTTCTTTTAGAAAAATTTGCACCTCGAAGCTCGGGTATCGTTCGGCTCTCTTCAATACGTGCTTTGCCACCTCAAGGGGAAGCGGCCGGAAAAAGAGTTCCTTTCCGGAATGCACGTCCTTTATCAAGGCCCCGTCGTTGGAAACCACCGGTGCGTTTACGGGGATGCTCCTCGCAATGCGCACCGCGCTTCCCCAAAACCGACCCGTTGCAAGGGTCACTATCATCCCCATCCCTATCGCTTTTCTTAAAGCCTGCCGGGTGCGGCTGGATACGGTGTATCCGCTGGAAATCAAGGTCCCGTCCACGTCCAATGCTATCATTTTGTAAGGTGTGCTCATAATCCTGCCTCCTTTAAGAGCCCGAGGAGCTGCCTTGCGTTTATAACCGCCGAAGCATTGAAGTGATTGTTCATGGCTATGAAAACCACTTCTGTCTTGCGGGAAAGCTCCCTTATCCTTGGGACCCACTCGGCCAGTTCCCTTTCGGTATAAAGGTAGTCGTATCGCTCGTAGGACTTTTGATGGTTATACCATTTTTCTGCGTTTCTGCCGTGGAACCGCACGTAGCCTATGGAGCTGGTTGCTATAACTACAGGCGGAAGAAGGCCTTTTACTGGCGGTTCGTCCACGCACACGAAGGCCATGTCGTTTTCCCGAAGAAGCTTTAAAACCTCGAGTCTTAACCAGTCGTCGCACCGGAACTCGACGGCAAGGGGAAGGCCTTCCAGCCTTTCCCGCAGCTTTTTGAGGTAGTCTCTGTTTTTTTCCGTGTTGTGGAAGCTATAAGGAAACTGGGCCAGCACGCACCCGAGCCTTCGCGCTTCTATGAGCGGCTTTAAGGCATCCTTGAATTTGCCCACGGTCGTTTCCCCCAGGTCCCCCTGGTGGGTCATGCCACCGTAAGCCTTTACCACGAAGATGAAGTTTTCCGGGGTCTTTTTCATCATCTGGTAAAACATATACGGAGAGGGCAGGCTGTAGTAAGTGGAGTTGACCTCGGTAAAGGGAAATTCCCTGCTGTAAAAGGAAAGCATGTCGCTTTCCTTCATGTCTTCGGGGTAATATTTCCCCTTCCAGTCGCGGTAAGAATAGCCAGAAGTGGCAACGAGTATCAAAGAAAATTCCTCCCAATTATACTTCTATCTTTACGATATCGTGTTTTATCGCCAAAAGCAAGGCCCTTTATGAAGAGCTTCATTGAGGCGGAGGTCCACGCTTCCCTTTCGTCCTAAAAGGTCCCGGGACGAAAGGGAAGCCCGGAAGATGGCGTCATCCCCGAATCTTTCCCTTATTTCGTCCACGGCCCGGTCGAGCCTCTTTTTCTTTTCGTCCTCCGCGAACAGGGAAATCTGGTCGAATTCCTTTATGAGCCCGGAAAGGCTCACCCCCAGGAGCCTGAGGGGCGTTTTCCCGTCCCAGTTGGAGTGTAAGAGTTTTTTTGCGGCCCTATATATGTCTTCGGTAAGGTTCGTGTAGGGGACCGTGGCGGAGCGGGTAACGGTGACGAAAGAAGAGTCCCGGAGGGTAACGGTCACCACCCTCCCCACGTATCCGCCGCACCTCACCCTCCTCCCCACCTGTTCGGAAAGGGAAAGCAACACGGCCTCAGCTTCCTCCCGAGTTGTAACGTCCTGCGGCAAGGTCACCGAATGGCCCATGGACTTGGCCTCATCCGCGGAATGGGGGTCCACCGGGGAATCGTCGATGCCGTTGGCCCACCGGTGAAGGCGAAGCCCCACCACTCCGAAGGCCGCCTGCAGGAATTCTGCGGGAATCCTCGCCAGGTCTCCGATGGTGTTTACGTTCATCTTTTTGAGGTGTTTCGCCATCCTGGGCCCCACGCCGTAGAGTTCCTCCACCGGCAGGGGCCAGAGCATCTTTTGAACGTCGTCGGGAGTTATGACGGTAATGCCCATAGGTTTTTTCATGTCCGAGGCCATCTTTGAAAGAAGCTTGTTGCAGGAGACTCCCACGGAGCAGGGCAGTGAAAGTTCCTCCATCATTGATTTTTGGATTTTCTCCGCTATGGTCAGGGCATCCCCGAAAAGCCCCTCGCATCCTTCCACGTCCAGCCAGGCCTCGTCTATGCTGAAGACTTCCACAAGGGGGGTAAATCTCTTCAGGATTTCCATCGCCCGGTGGCTGAATTCTACGTAGAGCCGGTAGTCGGGCTTTAGAAAAACCGCTTTAGGGCACAGCCTTTTTGCCTCCCAGAGGGGCATGGCGGTCCTTACCCCGAACTTCCTTGCTTCATAGGAAGCGGTGAGCACTATGCCGTTTCTCTTTTTGGGGTCTCCGGCGACTATCACGGGCCTTCCCCTGAGCGACGGGTCTACCGCCTGGTGGCATGAGGCGTAAAAGGCGTTCATGTCCACGTGGAGGATGGTGAGCATAAAACCACCTTCTCGAACATTTGTTTGCATTAATATTATAACGCCTGCCGCGGGCAAAATCAACAAATTCCCTTGTCTTTTGCCGCCGGTTAGTATACCATAGTAGCGGGGGATTAAACTTTTATCGTGGTTATACGGTAACATTAAGGGGAAGGAAGGGGCACCCATGAAATCTTGCGGCAATATTCATAAAGATGATATTACCTTCGCATTGCGCCGTTATTTTGCCAAAAAAGAAAACGTGCCATTTGCGTACCTTTTCGGCTCGTACGCTCGAGAAAAACAAAAAGAATCGAGCGACATCGATATAGCCGTTTATTTATCCGGCACCTCGGAAGATGAATTTTTCAAGTGCAAACTGGAATTCAAAACGGAACTGGAAGAGATTTTTAAAAAACCTGTTGATGTGGTTATTATGAACAGCGCTCCACCCCTTTTAAACCACGAGATCTTTAAAGACGGTGTTCTCATTAAAAATGCCGACCCTTCTCTCCTCTCCGACTTTCGAAGGAAAAACTTTTACTTTTACCTGGACCAAATGTATATAATCAATACCTATCTGAAATCAACCAAAGAGAAGATAAGGGAAAAATTGCGTTAAAGAAGGGAGAAATTCTATGGTCAGGATGGAAATAATTTCAAAAAAAGTAAACCTGATAAGATACCATCTGGAGAGAATCGCGTCAAAAAGCAATGTTTCACTGGAGGAGTTTTTGAGCAACGATGATGTAAAGGACATAATTTGCCACAATCTGTTCATCATTCTGCAATACGTCATCGACATCTGCAACCACATTATTTCCGATGAAGGTATGGAAGAACCCGTCTTTTTATCGGATATGGCGGATATTTTAGCAAAGGAAAAAGTAATAAGGAAAGAACTTGTAAAGCCTTTAAAAGGTATGATAGGGTTACGCAACCTGCTTGCCCACCAGTACGGAGATATAGATTTCAGGGAGATATATAACATCGTGAAGAACGACTTAAAAGACGTCCATGCTTTTCTAGAGGATGTAATAAACTATTCAAAATTGTAATATAAAAAACTGGGGGTTTTTAAATTGCACGACCTTTGGGGAGTTCTCACATCAATTCTTTTTGTCTTCAGCATTATTATGATTTCGGAAGTCTTGAGGAAAGCGGGAAAGTTCGGTTCCGAATTTACCAGGAAATTCGTGCACATAGGGGTTTCCCACTGGTGGCTTTTGGCCATGCTTTTAATCGACGACATGCGGTACGCCTTCATACCTCCCGCTCTTTTCGTGGCGTTAAATTACTACTCTTACAAGAACAATTTGTTCAAGGGCATGGAAAGGCAGGAAAGCTCCGACCTGGGGACGGTGTACTTCCCAGTGTCGCTTTTGATTCTTATTCTCCTTACGTGGAAGGGCGGGCTCCTGGGAGGTGATTTCGGACACATCGGCCTTGCAGGAGTCCTGGCCATGGGATACGGCGACGGTTTTGCGGCAATCTTTGGCAAAAAATGGGGGAAATTGAAGTACAGGGTTTTTAAAAGCGAAAAGAGCCTGGAAGGCTCTGGGGCGATGTTCGTCTTTTCATTTTTATCCATAGCTGCATCGCTGGGTGCTTTTCTGGGGTTTAACTCGCACATCTTCAGGGTAAGCTTCGTGGCGGCCCTAACTGCCTCGACAGCAGAGGCCCTTTCGCCTTCCGGCACGGACAACCTGAGCGTTCCTTTGGCCACCGCACTTTCTTCGTACTATCTTCTTTACGTTTTAAAGGACATCGGCGTTTTTCTTTTTATCTATATGGCGTCAATCGGATTTTCTCTGAGCTTTCTTATAGCGTACGCCGCTTACAGGAAAAATTCCCTCACCCTCGACGGCTCCGCGGGCGCAACGCTCCTTGGCACATTGATGTACGCCACGTCAGGAATTTTCGGCTCCTTATTGATGGTGCTCTTTTTCATTTCCTCGAGTCTCCTTTCCCACTTTAAAAAGAGCGCAAAAAGCGAAGTTGCACGAAAGTTCGACAAAACGGGCCGCAGGGACGCAATGCAGGTTTTTGCCAACGGCGGCGTGGGGCTTTTTTATTCGGTGCTTTATTACATTACTAAAAATCCGTCGTACCTCGTGCTGCTTGCCATATCCTTTGCGGCGGCCAATGCTGATACCTGGGCCACGGAGCTGGGGGTTTTGAGCACGGCAAGGCCGATTTCGCTTCGTAACTTCAGGAGGGTGGAACGGGGCACCTCAGGTGCGGTGAGCCTCCCCGGGACTTTGGCGGCCCTTTCAGGCGCCTTATTCATCGGCATCTTAACCCCAGTAGCATTCAAATTGATGGGACTTTTCGACCCGGCCTTAACAGGGCTCGAAAATACATTCATAATAACCCTGGGCGGATTTCTGGGTTCCCTCATAGATTCGCTCCTCGGCGCCACGTGCCAGGGCGTGTACTATTCGGAAGAGCTGAAAACCGAAACGGAAAAGAGGTTTTCTTTCGGCAGGGAAAACCGGCTCGTCCGGGGATTCGGCTTCGTCAACAACGACCTGGTGAATTTCCTGAGCATCGCCATTTCCAGCGCGCTGTTTGCTGGGATTGTATAAAAATGCTTTTAAGTCAAAGGCCGTGCTCTAAAAGCACGGCTTTATTATTGCAGCATATTCTACTTTTTCTGTGTTCCTCGCTCAATATGAAAAGTGAGAATTTAAATTCGCCTTCAAAGAGGTAAAAACATAATTCCGCAAAAGTGCAACCAGTACGGCATCTTCGCAATTCAATTATATCCTAAAAGCCCGGATTTAGAGCCTCCAATGTAACCTCCCGAAAAAAGCCCGCATATATTGTAGTAGACCACCACAATAAGGAGGGTTTGAAAAATGACAGAAGTAAGCGGCGGAGGCTATGGAAGAGATTACTTCTTTGACCGCAAAGCTTTCCTGGTGTTCCTAATTCTCATACTGCTCCTTTTGGGCGACAACTTCTAAAAAAAAGCCGTGCCTTGAGGCACGGCTTAGCTATTTTAATTGTGAAAAAACCTGGAATACCCGAGCGCGGCACGCCGTATAAATTGTACAAAACAAAAGGGGGGGGTATAACCATGTCGTGCGAGCTTTCCCCCTTAGATTTTCAAGAATATCCACCGGTGAGCCGGGAGGTTTTTAAAGTCCTAAGAGAGGCCATCCTGAGCTGCGCTTTCGCCTGGTACGAGGCTGGTTGAGCGGGAAATCGCAAGGAAATTAGGGGTAAGCCGGACCCCGGTGCGGGAAGTTATCCATAAATTAGAACAAGAAGGCCTCATCCGCCATATTCCCCGGAAGGGCGTCGTGGTATCGTGCATTTCCGACCAGGATGTCCACGAAATCTACACCATCCGCGCCGTTTTGGAAGGTCTTGCCGCAAGGCTCGCCGCAGGGCGGATAAGCCGCGAAAGGTTGATGCGACTTAATGAGCTTGTAGAAGCCATGGAAAGAGCTTTGGAGAAAGGAGACGAAGAAAACCTGCAGTCACTTCACATGGAATTCAACCGGACAATCTACGAAAGTGCCCAAAGTCCCAGGCTTTTCCAGATGATCATCATACTTTCGGACTACATCGCCTCTTTCGCCAAGGTCGGCTACAGCGTCCCGGGAAGGTCCCAAGAAGCCACCGAAGAACATAAGAGACTGGTAAAAGCTTTTTTCGACGGAAATGCCGACATCGCCGAAAAGATTGTTTAAAAAGAAAAAAATCTAAAGCATAAGGGGGGAGCCTCTTGCCTGAGAAAAACAAAATGAAATTTAAGGTCGTTAAAGCCGATATTCAGGATGCCAAAAAAGGTTACGTGCGAATCCCGAGCGATGACATGGCCCTTTTAGGCCTGAAACCCAACGATGTCGTAAAGATAACCGGGAAGCGCTCGACGGTGGCGAAAATATTGCCCGGCTTTCCCGCAAGCTGCCCGGCGGGATGCATACAGATGGACGGGGTAATAAGGCAAAACGCTGGCACGGGCCTTGGCAATACGGTGGAAGTCGTCCCAGACGAGGCCCAGGAAGCAAGGTCCGTGGTACTCGCTCCCATCCTTCCAGACTTCCAGCAGGAAAGGCACGTTCCGGCAGCAATCAAAAAAAATCTTTTGGGCCGGGTCATAGCGACGGGAGACCGGGTATCGGTGCCCCAGTTCAGCGGCGGGGATGAAATTTTCTCGGTGGAAGGGACGGCGCCTCGTGGCCCCGTCGTAATAACGAGGGACACCATAATAAGGATAAAAGGAGCGGAGAACCCGGAAGTCCACCGGGAAAAGGTGACATACGAGGACATAGGAGGTTAGCAACAGTTGGAGATGATAATGCAAAACGGTATAATACTAATCAGGTAATGATGAATGTTGTTAAGTATGCATAAAGCTAAGAGGTGCCG
>JASUSP010000038.1 GCA_030446005.1 Tepidanaerobacteraceae bacterium
GTCCCGGCCGGGCGGAGGCAAGGGGCGCGGGGAGGGATAATTGGAGGGGACCCGGCCCCAAAGGGGACGGGGCGGAGGCCGTTTATGCTCACCGCGGCGGAGCGGACCCCTTGCCGGAAGCCCAAGGCCGGGATGTTATAATGGCAAAGGCCGTGAGGCGATAATTTACCCGGCCGGAGGCCGGGGTTGTTGTTTATTTTTTATACCCTTTTACAAAAGGGCACTTCCGCAAGGGCGTAAGCCCGTTAAGCGGAGGTGCCCTAATTTTTAGCCCTGCATGGAGCCCGAAGGTGCTCGATGCAGGGCCGGCGTTTAATACCCCATCAAAAACAGGCTGCCTCTGGTCTCATAGTCTTTTATGGCAACTGCCTGCTCCGGCGTAACAATTATAGTGACTACAGCAGGTATCTTGGACTCCTTTTCATACTGATTCTTTTTTTCTTCTTTTTTAGTCGTGTCTTCTCCCATTTTATTTACGACATCAAAAATTACAACCTTCTCAGCAATAATCTTTGAAGCCTCTTTCTGATCCTTAGGCACCCATCCCACATCAACTACGTCTCCCGGCCTGATTTTTCCGGCCAGGGAAGATGTGAGGTTGACGCCTATGGTTACCCTCCTCATACCCTCTTCTACGACGGGCACTTTTTCCGCAGAGACCATATTTTTTAGTATATAGGAACCGGCGCTGATATCGACTTTTGCGTAACCGGTTACTTTCTCGCTTGGTAAATACATTTCTTTCACATAAGCCGAATGTGGTATAGTTTTTAGCCCCAATTTTGCTTCCACACTCTCTCCAGCCTCGATATCAGATGTTGCAACGATAACCTGTATCTTTCTATCGCTTTCCGCCAGGCTTTTAAAATATCGATATTGCAGGAAAGACAATCCCGCCGCGAGGATCAGACTTATCGCAATGAGAGTCGTCTTTCTCCTGAATGAAAACATTTATCACTCCTCCTGCAGATTATAGAAATTATCTACATCACGGTGAATCACTATATCAACGTATTCTCCAAACAATCCCTTTAAAGCCGGCCTTCTGGTTTTAAACCTTACAACCACGTGGATGGCCGTGTTTTGTATGTAAGTGCCTCGGGGGCAAAAAGTAGGGTAGCTTCCGGGGTTATATACAATAAATTCATCGACATATACCGGCCCTGCGGCAAAGCTCCCTGGGATGGGATTCATGCCGACATCGAGCTTCATGTTTTTCCGGAGATACTCGTAAAATGTACCTCTTGCAGCGTCGGTATCCAGCAGATATTCTCCATAAGCTACGTCTACAGGATTAGTACTTTTTAGCGCCGCCAGGGCTGCTGCTGTAACTGCATCGTCGGCTGCGTTTTTGACTGTATAAAGCAGCCTGCTTTCTACCAAAAACATACTGAACGTCATAAAAGGGATAAGAAAAAGTAGACTGAAGATGAGTGTGCCGCTACCCCTTCTATCTTTCATATTTTTTGCTAACCGAACTGATAGGGCCGTAAACCATAGTTGCATTCTGGTCAATCCTCCGTATCCCGCCCAATGTTATGGTGTAACGCCTGATAGCATAGTCATAAGCAAGCCGCAGCTTAACTTCTTCCCCATAGCTTACGGGGTAGGGGGTGTAGTCTATATGGACTTTGCTCAGGTCAATCCCCTTCGACTGGAGGAAGGCCTCCAGTGAATATAGTGCATCGGCAGTCATCCCGCCTTCTATTTCCATCCTCAAAATCGCTTCCCTTGCGGCCTGGCGCAGGACATCATAACGTGTCAGGTCTGTAAGCATATTCACCGTGTTTGCTATCGGCAGTATAAGAAAAGGCAGCACAAGCACGAAAGCGACTATTTCGGCGCTTCCTCTTTTCCAAAAGCTTTTATCCAGCATAGTTTAATAGGGGGCGGGTGAAAACCGCCCCCTCTTTGCACCTCCTTACTGTCCGTTCAATACCTGCTGCATCTGGCTGTTGAGGTTTGAAATTCCGGTGCTGGTGGTCTGGCCTAGGTTCCTGATATAGGGAGCTGCGGCAAGGATGATGAACAGGAGTATCAGCGCTATTGCAACAATTTCGTTTCCCTTCTTGTTGCATACACTCGCCTTAATCCTTTCAAAAAGTTTCTTTAGCATATTGAACATTTATACCATCCTCCTTAAAATAGTAATTTTAATCCACCCTGAATATTTGTGAAATACGGATACATATACAGCGTTACTATAGACGCCATTAGGAAGAAAGTTGCTGCAAGGACCTTGTATTCCATCGCCTTGTCCTGTCGGGCTATCTTGGCCGCTGCGGTGTTGAAAAGTGAGGAGGAAAGAGTAGAGAGGATCTCCAGCGTCCTCCCGGTCCTTTCACCCTGTAGCAAAGCCATGGCTAATATGTTGGCCTCGGGCAGGTTGACTTCGTTACAAAACCTCCTTAAACATCCCTCCTTTTCCCTGGTCATGATATACTCAGCGGCGAGCTTGGTGAGGACATTTCTCACCTCCTTTGCACGGGCCGATTCGGCAGCAATGATAAATATATCTTCCAGCGGCACGTCGGCCGCCGCCCCGAGCTCGAACAGGTCCACTATTTCGGGCATTTCTCGACGGAAGGCCTCCGCACGCTCTTTTTTCGCAAAGTGGATGTATATGTCGAGACCGAACAGCCCTAATAAAACCATCATCAACGCCTGGATACCTCCCATGCGGGTGAGGTATGCATAAAAAATTGAAAATAAAAAGAGCCCTGCACGGGCGAGGATGTAGGTCTCGGCGGTGAGCCCTAAAGGCCTGCCGGCGGCCTTAAGATTGGCGTCTAT
This sequence comes from Tepidanaerobacteraceae bacterium, assembly GCA_030446005.1. Taxonomy (GTDB): domain Bacteria; phylum Bacillota; class Thermosediminibacteria; order Thermosediminibacterales; family Thermosediminibacteraceae; genus Fervidicola. The sequence goes on from JASUSP010000038.1 coordinate 2,794, forward strand.
TCTTGAAAGCACGTCCCTTTTCACCGCTCTCTCCACGAAGTTGGAGAGTTCGTCGACCAGCCTTATCCGGTAAATCCTCTTTTTGAGGCGATATATCTCGTATTCCCTTAAAAGGCTGTATACCGCGAACGCCATCACAGGAACAAGAAAAAGGCTGTAAATAATCTTGATCCCTCCTTTTTACGCGGAAGAATTGATGTTTTTGATCATGTAAAGTCCAAAAATGACGGCGGCGGCATTGCAAATCGCTATAGCCTGGCCGGTAACCGTGTTCCTGATTGTAACCGCCACTTCCGGGTCGTTCGATACATTGAACATGAGGACGAGGTTTATCACAATCATGAAAAGTATGACCAGGCTCCCTACGGACGCATTGGCCGACTTGATCGCTTCGAGGGAGTGCAGTTTCTCCGCCTGCTCGCGGAGCTTCGCCAGGGCCTTCCCAAAGTTACCGCCGTATTTTGCATTCATTTTGGCAAAATTGATGAACTTCCTGAATTCCTTATCGCCGGCTTCAATGGCTATATTGTCGAGACATTCGGCGATACTGCGCTGGGTCTTTTCGAACAAAAAGACGTTTCTTCTAAGTATCGAGCTCAGGGGCTCCGAAACGTAAGCCGCGGTGGATTTAAGGGCGTTTATTATATTGCCTTCGATATTATAAAACCCGGTGAAGGTGGAAAGGAAAGCGAGATATGCCGCTTTTACTTTTTTCGCATTCATCGTTGCAAGGAACATCATGCCGGCGTATGGTATATAAACCAGGGCGGCAGCATAGAACAGCGCCGCAAATCCAAGCCGGCGGAAGAAGTAGATGCCGGCCAAAAATAATATGCAGCTGGCAAAGACCATGTTTTTGGCGTCGAGAAATGGTAATTTGCCTTTTATGCCGGACCTTGCTAAAAGCGCTTCCATGCCTTTCAAGACGTTACTTCTGCTTTCCAGGAAACCGAAGGCTTTCCTGTATCGTGAAAAATAGCTTTCAACCAGCCGCCTCCTGAATTTTGCCCGTAGAATTTCGGCAGCGGTGATGTATATAAGCGCGGATAAGACCGCAAACTGAAGTAAAGCTACGTGTGGCAAATACCGCCGCCTCCTTTCGGCTCGAATATTTCCCTTACTTTGTAGTCTTCCATGAAAACAATCAGATCAAGGGACGCGTAGAGCATTTCCCGCAGGTCGTCGACAGGAACGTCAGTCCCGGACCGCTTCATGAGCAGGACTAATCTATTGATAACCTCACCGGCCGAGTTTGCGTGGACCGTGGCCATGCTCCCACGGTGGCCTGTATATACGGCATTGAAAAAGTCCATCGCTTCACGGTCTTTGATCTCGCCAATGAAAATACGGTCCATACTCATGAGCAGGCCTATCTTTGTGAGTTCGAACAGAGTATAGTCTTTTACTTCAGGGTTATCCGAAATTCTTACGAGCTTGCAGATTATATCCGGATGCCTGGGCCTGATTTCGAATGTCTCCTGGATTAAAAGGCCTCGTTCCTCGTAAGGGACTTGGTCTATCAGTGCTCCAAGAAGGGTCGTTTTGCCGCTGCCGCCCTTGCCGGCTATGACTATTGTCTTTTTCTCCAGGACCGAGTTTCGGAAGAAATCAGCCTGTTCGTTCGTTAACATGTTTCTCTCCACCAGCTCGGGAAGAGAAAATCCTGTAGTCGGCTTTCTGATTGATATTGAAGGAGAAAGAACATTAATAGGCTTTAGTGAAATTACTATTCGCAGGTTCCTCCTTCTATCGGTCAGCACTGCTTCGGCGTTGGAGTTTTCGTCTAGTTTTCCACCGCACATTGCGGCGATTTTATAACAGTATCTGGTGAGGTTTTCCTCGCTTCCGAAGTTTACCGGAACCCGGTATTTCCTGCCGAATTTTTTGACATACACGGTATTGAATGAATTCACAAGTATGTCGGAGACTTCGGGATCCTCAATATAAGGGTGCAGCGGCCCGTAGCCGAAAAGCGTATCGAACACTTTTTGTATAAACACATCAATACTGCCGTGGTGGAGCCTTTTTTCCACGACAACGTCTTTTATTTTTCTTTCCAGGAGCGCCCTGGAATGTGACCCGTTTTCCACTCCTGCAACCAGTTCGGGGCACCGGGAGACCACCTCGGCGACAACTTCATCCGCCGCACTGATGACGGCAGAGTCCATTTCCGGTCCAGAATGACAATCGTTATTTTCCGGTGTAAAAGGATTAATTAACGCCAAAACTTCCCACCTCCCCGGTTGTTCTGATACGGCACCCCATTCCGGTTTCTTTTTCCAATTCGGCTTTTGCTATTTTGGCGACATCCTGGGTTATATGCTTCTTCCCCCGCCTTACGGGAAAGGTTTCGACTTCCAGTAACCTTTCTACGGTATTTACGTCTATTTCTTCCGAATCAGCCATGTTTAAAAGCGCTTTAAACCTGTCTTTCCCTACATTCCACCTTTTACAGATGAATTCCATCATCACTGCGGTGTCTTCTAATCTCCAGCGGTCGGGGACCAAAACGGCATATATTAACTCGCTTTTTTTCAATGCAGCGTATGTGGACGAAAAAAATATCCCTGGGCTGGCGTCGATAACGACATGGTCAAACTCCTCCGTAAGCACTTCTATTACGGCAGAAAAATGCCTTTCCTCGAACTCTGCAAAATCGTCCAGTCCGACACCGGTGAAAATCCATATACCCTGTCTTTTATCCAGGTGACGTTTTACCGCTTCATAGACTCCCCGGCCGTTTTCCACGGCTTCGTATACGTCCGACTTGTCCTGGGCGTCGATGCCGAAATATTTATGGACGTGAGGGGTAACTTCCTTAAAGTCAGCCAGGACTACCTCGGTTTTGTGTTTCCTCAACGCCAGTGCGAAGGCTATCGCAAGCGTGGTCTTGCCCGTCCCTCCGCCCGCACTCCAGAAGGATATCGTCTTCGGATTCAACATCATCACCTCGCAATTTTTTCCTTATCAAGCGTAAATACTTTTGTGCTGTTTCAGGTGAAGCACGTATATTCATTATCTCTCGAATACGCTTTTTTTCCTCTTCTTCTCTTATGCGTCTTTTCTCCTCCATGTGCCGAATTTTGTCGAATGTCGAAAGGTCCCAGTCTTCCTCCAATAATCGTACCAGGAATCCCTCCGGGCGTTCGATGTTGTTCCTTTTGAGCTGTTCGCGAAGGTATTCGATTGCATTTTGCACTTTTTCGCAGCCGTATTTAGCCACTAGCATTTCTAAAAAGCGGCCTTTGTCTCTTCCGGTTATTTCAAAATAAAGATTTTTTAAAGAAACAACAACCCCGGCCTCTGGCCGGGTATCATTTCCGCCGTTATAAGACGGCGGGTTGTTGTTATTTATATATTCTTCTGTTTGTATATTCTTCTGTTTGTGTTCTGAAAAATTTTCAGATAGGTATCTGAAATTTTTGCAGATAGTATCTGAAAAATTTTCAGATACCCCCCTATCTGAAATATTTTCAGATACCCCTTCACCATCTTCTAATTCTTCATCCTCTTCTTCAATCGGATTAACTGAAGTATCATTGCCGTTTAAAAGTTCGATAATTACTTCAAAAAGCGGAGAAAAATCGTAGTAGTTTGTATCCTTTCTGCCGGTCTTATCTGTGCGATTGTGTAAAACAAGGTACCCTTTTTCGACGAGAGAATTTTTGTAATTATGAAGGGTCCTTTCACTCACACCCGTATATGCTGCCATTTTCCGCAAAGAAGGCCGCGGTAGTTCTGTGGTCCATTTAAACCGTAGTATTTGTGCTATGAACCAGCACTCTCCAACGCCTAAGCCGAGTTCCTTCTGAAAAGAAAAGATGGCATCTGGTATACTTGCTATTCCGTTTCGAGCTATAATTTCACCGAATCGGGCGAAATAATTACCCGCCATTTTAATCACACCTTTTACAGAATAAATAGAGAAATCTGCTCCTCTACGTTTGAAATATTCCTTTTAGTTCTATATCTCTCAATCTCTTTCAAATAGACAAACCAACTCTCTTTAACTTCGTAATTCTCACAAGTCATATATTCAACATCATCTCTCATCAACTGTTTCTTTCTAACCCCAAAAGGAATATTCTGCCAGCACATATATGGTTTATGAAACATGTTCCAGTGTTTACAAGACCAACACACCTTTAACCTCAAAGACTCCTCATAGTTAGGCTTATACGAATCGCAAGTACCATCCACCTCCCTTACAAGAGAACTAATCTTACAGTGTTCTTTATCCCCTGGAACATAGTAAGAACATTTCTCACAGATATCATAAACCTTCACGCAAACCCTCACAATATCCCTCCTAGATACGTTAGATATCGGATTTTTTATTCACGGAGTCAGGATTATAAGTATTAGTCATAATCTGGAGAAAATAAAAAAGCAGTAGGGGCTGTGCGATATGTGGACAACTCGAAGAGTTGTCCAAGCATCCGTGGGCCCTGTGGGTAACCCGCAGGGTTATCCATCAAGCCCACGGATGCGTCATATCCACAGCCCTTATGTTCAATAGAAAATAAAAAAAGCCTTCTTTCGGCTAACTATTTCCTTCATCCTATAAAAAGACTAATTTGTTTTCTGTACTCTGCGGCTACCGGATTAAGCCATATTACTTCTTCCCTGGGACGCCCCTTTTCCGATAATGCTTTTATAGATTCCTTATGCCAGTGTTTTAAATAACTATCATAGACCGGATTTTCGTATCCCGAAATAATAACGGGACCGGGATGCTCATTAAGGACTTCCAGCAGCTCAATATGTTCCTTTTCGCTCATTTCATAGGAATACCAGCATTTCCTCGACCTGGTCGACTGCAGATATGGTGGGTCGCAGTAAATTAATACTTCGGGGCTTTTGTATCTTTCAATAAGCTGTATAGCAGGCTGGTTTTCGATTTGTGCATTCTTAAGTCTATAAGCAACCTCGAGAATTCGTCGAGGTAGCTGGGCCCATACAGGGGTGTAGCTAGCATCTCTCCCTGCTACGCAGTTCCTCCATCCCGGCTTGGTAACATAATTGCTCCCATGGGCCTGCCAGCATCGAACTAAAAACCTCCGAGCATCTTCCAGAGGGTCACCGGTTTTCTCAAAAGATAAAATGTACTCTTGCCTCGCCCAGGGAGTCATCTCTATCAGGGAAGCTAATTCTTGAGGCTTTTCTCTGATGACCCGGAATAAATTCACAATCTCCCCATCGATATCATTAACGGTCTCAATCTTTGAAGGCTTCTTACAGAAAAACACCGCCCCCGAGCCGAAAAACGGCTCTAGATAGACGGTATGTGGCGGAAAGTGCTGAATGATCCAATCCGCTATGGACCATTTCGCCCCGGGATATCGAAGAACAGGGTCCAAAATATCACCCCCGGAATAAGAAAAGGGTAATAATAAAAGAGCCTTTTCGGCTCCTGATTTTGGGCATATTTCGCCTGTTGGCATTTTTCTATATTTTTGTTAAGAATTTAATCCCTATTTTTGGCACATTAGAAATTATTTGTAAACATATTACCATAAAAAAGGAATTATTGCAATAATTTTAAAGCTTTTTTTGGGCATAGTTAGAGTGTAGTCAATTATTGCATAATTTCGGTAACACTTTCTTGTTTATTATAGATAATTGTTTACGTACATTTGAATACGATGAGCCAATCAAATTGGCTATCTCTTTTGGTTTTTTGCCTTGGTTAAATAATATATAAATCTGCTCCTGTTGCGGGCTTAGGCCTATTGGTATATTCTCTTTTCGCTGACGTTTAATTTTTTTGATTTTATTTACAGCCTGTTGAAATATATGAAACACTTCATCTGCACGTAGTCCCGTCATCCTCGCTATTTCCGCGTATGAATACCTTTGCCTCAGTTCAGCAATTTGCCTCTGCCTATCCGTCAAAAGCGCCAATTCATCTTCTGAAAGGGAGCTGAATTCATAGAGAACTTTCCTTTTCAATATCCTGGCCGTATCCTCCAGATCCCGAATCATGCTGCCCATTATCTCTCTATCCGCAATCGTCCCATAATAGTCTTCATCTTTCAATCTTTCCCGCGCCGTTTTCAGTGCTAGGGCTCCCTCTCTATACTGCTGTTCCATCTCAGACCAGCTAGACCATCTTTTTTGCATCCTTCTTCTCCTTTCCAATAAAAATACTTAACTTCCATCCTTCCGGCACACTTTCAAGCCTTACGGGCCTAATTCTCATCAAATTTTCTGCAAGGTTGAATATCATTTTCCTGTCCTTTACCGGCGAAAATTCCACCCAGGCATCCATGTCATGCCACCCCCTGTTCGAGCCACTTCATAAGTGCGAGCGTAGGGATCAGTATCCTCTTGCCGAGCTTGATGTGGGGAATCTGTTTCTGCCTGCAGTATTCATATACCGTATTCTTATCTATACCTAACAGTTGTGCCGCCTCTTCCACATCAACAGTCCACTTCGTCTCATACCTCAAGTTCTGCAGCCTTTCCAGTGCGTCGGCAGTGGCCGTCGCCTGCTGGGCCAGCTCCCGCAGCTCCTGAATAAGTCCACTCAAGTCCCGCATTTATAAAACCTCCTTTGCAGGAAAATAATGTAAGATGGAGAATATGTAATCTAGGCGGATTCGTCTTCCATTAAGTCTTTGACGCTTACGTTTAAGGTTTTAGCAATCTTTTTAAGTAATGCTATTGAAGGTATCTTGTGACCATTTTCTATATACGAAATGTATTCCTTAGTAACATTAACTTTGGTTGCTAGTTGTTCTTGAGTTAACCCTAATGCCTCTCTTGCCTTTTTAATTTGAAGCATTTGTATCACCTCTAATTTAATAATAAACTAACGGTTTAATATAATCAAATATTGTTTAAACTTATGGTTTAAGGTTATTATTACTTTTCATATATTCTCTTTATTTTTCTCTCATTATCTTGACTTTCTAAAATGTGTTAGATATATTGAAGTTAAACAAATAGTTTAAGTAATTAAGGATGATATTATGAATATTGGGAAACGCCTCAAAGAAATCCGGGTTAGAAAAAATATTAAAAGCAGTGATTTAGCCAGAAAAGCTGGAATAACAAATGTCTATTTAAGTTACATAGAAGCTGGAGAGAAAACCCCAACAATCGAAACCCTAAAGAAAATCTGCGATGCGCTCGGCATAACGCTTGCCGAATTCTTTTCAGAAGAAGATGAGCAAATTCCTCCGGAGATTTCCTCCCTTATGAAAGAGGTCAAAAACCTTACGCCTGAGCAGGCCGAACTTCTCGCAAGGTTTATACAGACTTTGAAGGACCAGAAGGGAGAATAAATATGACTGAACGCGAACTCCTTGAGCTTTTAGTAGAAAAAATAACCTCCATGGAAGAAAAACTCCGGCGAGTAGAAGAATCTCAAATACGAATGGAAGATGAATTAGTGACTAAAGTTAAAGCTCTTTTCGACGCCCGTGAGGTCCAGCTGGATGTAAATGACCGGATCCTTGAAACCCTTTCCCGGATTGAAAGTAAGCTGGACCGATATAATCACCTCAATTGTATTAATTAAGCTGCATTTTTAAGTGCATGGCAATACCCATGCTTTTTATTATATTTATTGCAGGTAAATTGTTCCATCTGGCGAATTTAATTAGAGACAGGCTTACATAATTCCCTAAGCCTCTCATAAAACAGCCAGCGGTCCGTAAAATTCGTCTTCGTCCATTTCCTCGTAGCCGACAATTTCTTCGCTGTCAGGGGTAAAGTCGCCTTTTAGCAACTTTTTTCGGGATATGCTAGTTTTTAGGATGGCGATTTTCATGAGAGGTCACTTCCTAAAGAAAAAATAATACTATGGGGAGATATTATTCTGTGTATTTTCTATTAAATCAACTACTGAAACATCTAATGCCAAAGCAATCTTTTCTAACAGCTTCAGAGTTGGGCTTTTTTGCCCAGTCTCAATATAATGAATAGTCGATTGGGCCACTCCAGCCATACGAGCTAATTGCTGCTGAGTTATTTTTCTTTGTTCTCGAAGAACTTTAATTTTATTCATTACATATCACCTTTTCGATTGTATATTATCACTAATTTGATATTTCGTCAAGAAGTAAAACGCAAAAAATGTGATAAAATCACTATAGTGAATAATTGGAGGTAATGCTAATGAATGTTGGGTTTCGTATTAAACAGTTGCGAGAAAAGTTAGGGTTCAGTCAAAGCGAGCTAGCTCACCGTGCTGGTCTTGCTCAGTCTACTCTTAGCTACTTAGAAAGCGGTATAAAAAGCCCAAGCATCGATACTCTTTTGCAAATTTGCGATGCATTAGGAGTATCTATATCGGAATTGTTAGGTAAAGAAATTGATGATCGTATTCCGGAACATATCAGACCTCTTTTAAGCCACATTAAAAATTTAACCCCAGATCAGGCACAAAAGTTAGCTGAGTTTATAAAAAGCATGGTTGAAAGGAAGTGACGCAAATTAAGCCGTTTATTATATAAAGAACCCAAAAATTAAGTTGCGTTTTTAAGCGCATGGGAATATCCATGCTTTTTATTTCATTTATTGGAGGAAAAATATTCCATAAAACGAATTTAATTAGGGACAGATTCTTTGGATGCTTCTTTAATCTTCTCGTAAAATATCTTGACCAGCGGTCCGTAAAATTCGTCTTCGTCCACTTCTTCGTAGCCGACTATTTCTTCACTGTCAGGGGTAAAGTCGCCTTTGAGGAGCTTCTTTCGGGATATGCTAGTTTTCAGGATGGCGATTTTCATGAGAGGTCACTTCCTTAACTGGACGATTCGTCCAATTTTTCGTCAAAAAAAAGTTCTTCAATATCTTTTTCAAGCAACTCACTAATCTTTTTTGCCAAAGTTATCGTCGGATTACGTAAACCTTTTTCAATTTTATAGTAAAATGACTCTGAAATACCTAACTTTGTGGCAATATCTTTAACCGTAAATCCTTTAACTTTTCTTGCGGTATTTAATGCTTCTCTCAAGGTAAGTTTACCTCCGTCTTATCATCTCAATCGTAATTATACTAGACATTTAGTCCAATGTCAATATATATTTACCCATTTCGTCCAAATTATTTTCAATTGGACAATATGTGATAAAATTAATATAAGAGGTGGACGTAATGGATTTCGGCGAAAGATTACAAGAATTAAGGAAAGAAAAAGGAATTAGTAGGGAAGAACTTGCAAGAGCACTACAGGTATCGTACTCCGCTATCGCAAAATACGAAACAAACGTAAGGAAGCCAGACCAGGAGACCCTGAAAAAAATCGCCGACTATTTCGACGTGACCGTGGACTACCTCCTGGGCCGCTCCAATAACCGTAAGCTTACGCGCAGAGACGAGCGCGATATAGAAAAGATCATAGAAGAGACCCGCCAGAGAATCGAGAATACGGAAGGCCTCATGCTTGATGGCGAAATACTCAGTCAGGAGGACGTTGACACCATTATTAATGCCATGCGGGTGGGATTGGAGATGGCGAAGATAAGGAATAAGGAGAAGTATGGAAGGAAGAAGAAGAAAAAATAACGGAAGTTAAAAACAAAAAAGCCGGAGGAAGAGGTATGTATATAGCATATTTCGACGAAAGTGGAGACGATGGCTATCCTAAATATTCTTCTGAATTATTCGTTTTGACGAGCGTATATATGGACGAATCCGTATGGAAAGATAATTATAACATCGTAAAGGATTTTCGCAAAGAATTAAAACAAAAATATAAGTTCCCTATAAAATTGGAGTTCCATACAAAAGATTTTTTAACAGACAAAAACCCTTACAGGAAATATAACTGGGATCCGATAACAAAGAAAAATATACTTACAGATTATTTCAACTGTATAGCAAAATTGGAAGTAAAAATAATCAATGTGGTTATTGTAAAACCAAATATTTTAAAAGACGATTACAACGTCTTAGACACCGCTTTTTCTTACAACATACAGAGAATAGAGAACGATTTGAGTGAAACAGATAATTCGAAATTTCTTATTATTACAGATGAGGGTAGAATCGGTAAAATGAGAAAAACTTCCAGGAGAATGCAGAAATATAACCCCATACCTTCAAAAATATATCCAGGAAAATATTTATATAACGAAATTAAACTCTTGATAGAGGATCCTTTACCAAAAGAATCAAAGGAATCGTACTTTTTACAGATTGCAGATTTAATAGCATACATAGTCTATCTATATAGCTCGAAAACATTTATACAAGTTGACTGGGCAAACAGAGTTAAGCGAATACTAGACTTTGATGATGTTATAAATTTCCTGAATATAATAAAACCCCGCATAAACTGTAAAGCGGCTTCTGATAACGAATTCGGTATAGTAAATTACCCAAAGCCAAAAAGGCAATAAAAAACACCACCTACGGCGCATTCGCGCTTTCAGTGGTTCAACTCTATAATATCAAACATAATATTAGCTGTCAAGACTCTGAAAGAATTTCTCGTTCAAGTTAACTCTATTAGGCGGGGTGGCCTATTTGGACATTAAGCGTATTGTAAGAAACCTTGTAAAAAAATATAAAACCAGCGATCCTTTCGAATTAATGGACGCGCTGGACATAATATACATAAAGCAACCTCTGCCTAAGAACATCAGAGGTTTTTATTTTACCAAACTACGGAGGAAAATAGTGGTAATTAATGAAGCATATGACGAAAAGCAACAGGTAGCAACTGCTGCCCACGAATTAGGACACTGCATAATTCATCCTTCAATAAATGCCATATTTCTTGAAAGGAATACCTTTTTTATATCTTCCAGATACGAAAATGAGGCAAACCAGTTTGCCGTTGAACTTTTAACGTACGCAACTGATATGACTGAATACGAAGGATATACTATAGAACAGATTGCTAGTGCGCTAAACATCCCAGAAAAATTAATTAAAGTGAGGTGCTGTACGTGAAAAAAGTGAAATGCAGGCTATGTAGCGGACATTACGTTTTAAGATCTGGGAAATTCAGTGTCTTTGCGGGATGCTCAAATTTTCCCAAATGTAGATCTACACTTAAAATTCACGAGTTGATTTTCGAATATATAAAGACATACGGCATTAACATATATGCCTGGGATAGAATTTGCTGGAAGTGCGGGAAAACCACCAAGGTTTATTCGTATTTTCTGAATTACGATTTGTGCGAGTTAGACGATTACTTTGAAAGCATCGGTTTTATCGGATTGGGTGATATAGAAACCCTCGATAAATTATTATCTCTAAAGTATAATACCATCTGTAAAAAATTCAGCAAAACAGAAAACAAGAGCTATTTTGCAAATACATGCGAGCACTGTAAAGCTCTGCAAGGTAGATACTATGTCGTTGAAGATCCTCACGAGATTATGGATGAACTGTTCACCGGTGATATGGATAAATATTTAATTGAAAACATACCTTATGAAAAAATGAAAATACCTTTGGAAGAAATAAAATCTCTTTTTGAATTGAGGTGAACCAAATGCCCGGCCATCTTGAAAAGAAGTCAAAAAGCTCCTGGACTATAGTCATAGAGCTTGGGAGAGACCCTGAAACTGGAAAACGCAAAAGATTATACAGGTCTTTCCGCGGTACAAAGAGAGAAGCGGAAATCGAAATGGCAAAACTTATATCAGAATATGATAAAGGACTTCTGCTGGATACTAAAATAACTTTTGGCGAATATCTCCAAAAATGGCTTGAAGATTACTGTAAGGTCAGGCTATCTCCAAATACATACAGGCGTTATTCTCAGATATTAAACCTGAGGGTTATTCCCAAATTAGGAACTATACCTTTAGAAAAATTGAGGCCGCTTCATTTGCAGACATTCTATAAAGAACTAATAGAAGGCCCTCGACTAGATGGAAAAAATGGATCTTTATCTCAATCAAGCCTTGTATACCATCACAGAGTGATACATAAAGCTCTCGATACAGCAGTGAAACAGCAGCTCATACCCTATAATATTGCAGACTCGGTCGAGCTTCCCAAAATTCAAAAGGAACTTGTAACATACGACCCCGACGATGAAATCGATAACCCCCAGGCAGTCAAAGTCCTGGACGAACAGCAGGTAAAGTATATGCTGGAAAAAGCAAGAGAAACTCCCTATTATGCCCTTCTCTTTCTTGCCGTCAGGACAGGAATGAGAAGAGGCGAGCTGCTGGCATTACGCTGGAAGGATATAGGCGAAAGGCAAAAGATAATCAAGGTGAGACAGACAATAGGATATACTCCGGAAAAAGGCATATTCTTTAAAGCCCCGAAAACAAAAAACAGCAGGAGGAATATAGATGTCTCCGAAGACGTTATAAAAGTGCTGAAAAACCATAGAAAGCAGCAGCATGAGAAAAAGCTGCTTCTTGGGCCTAATTACAATGATTACGACCTGGTCTTTTGCCAGGACAACGGACTCCCCATGCATCCGGATACCATAAGTAGCTGGTTCCCCGAATTCCTTGAAAGAATCGGCCTGCCCAGGCTTAACTTCCACTGCCTGCGGCATACTCACGCCAGCCTACTTTTGAAAGCCGGTGTGGACGTTAAGATAATATCGGAAAGGCTCGGGCACAGCAGCGTTAGGATAACTTACGATATATACTCACACCTCATGCCCGGTATGCAGAGGACAGCCGTAGAGAAACTGGAACAGCTGCTTAAATAGTCCCGGATTTCCGGTTTTTTTATTTTGGGCGGAAACTGGGCGGAAACTAACCAAAAAGGCTTCTGGGATATTTCCCGGAAGCCTTATGTTCACTGGAGCTGATGGTGGGATTCGAACCCACGACCTGCGCATTACGAGTGCGCTGCTCTGCCGCTGAGCTACATCAGCCCACAGAACATATTTTACATCCTTTACGAAATCAAGTCAATAATTTGTTTCATATTAATAAAATCCAGTATACTTTCACATATATTTATAGTATAATAGTTATTCAAAAATAGCTATTTTAAAAAAATTTTTTAGACAGGGAGGAAGTACTATTAATTTGTCGAATTTTATAATAAAAATTCCTTGCTCATCTTTGATGAGGAGGTGTTAACTTAATAACTGCTTACTGTTAACAAGTAATAATCCCTTTAAGATTTCATCTTGCGAAAAAAAAACAAAGAGGAGGAGGATTCTGATGACATTAGCTCACTGGATTTACGCCCTGGGAACCTTAGCGGTTGTTATCACAATGATTTTTAGGAGAAACGTCCTAATCCCGTGCATCATTTCTACCTTCCTGATTGGTCTTTCATTTACGGGTTCCTTGGTTGAGGCGGTAGTCGTCGTTTTTAAGGCAAACCTTGCAGCCCTTTCTGAACTCGGAAACATATTCCTCATAATCGCTTTAATGATGGCGATGTTAAAGTCGCTGAGCGTAACCGGAGCCGACGAGCTTTTGGTATCACCTTTGAAAAAAATGATGGTATCTCCTTTCGTAAGTTACGTTGTGCTGATTTTGTCAACTTATGTAATATCACTTTTCTTCTGGCCTACACCAGCAGTTCCATTGATAGGCGCCCTTCTGGTGCCGGCTGCTGTAGAAGCCGGTCTTCCTCCAATAGTGGCTGCGATGGCTTTAGCATTGGCAGGACAGGGAATGGCTCTCTCGGGAGACTTCATTATTCAAGGCGCTCCGGGCCTTTCGGCAAAAGCTGCCGGTGTACCTGTTTCAATGGTTACAAGCGACGGTGCAATTCTTTCATCGATTACCGGTATTACCGCAATCATTATAGGTTATATAATGGTTAGAAAAGATATAGAATTGTTCAGGACAAAGGGGATTCAACGGTCCGCTGAATCTAACCAACCAAATCCAGCTATTCAAATCCACTCCGGAGAAAAGAAAGGGCAAAATTATGCCGCCCTTTTGGTTGGGCTTCTCGTTGTATCCATGGCAGCTGTGGTCTTCGCTATGTTCCGCTTTAACATTAGAGGCGGAGATGCTTCAGCTCTTCTAGGCGGAACCGCTATCCTAATAATGACCGTTGCCACATTGCTGGTAGAAGGCGCTGGAGGCCTTGATAAAATAGCCGACCACCTGACTGACGGTCTAGTGTTCGCCTTTAAAGTTATGGGCCAGATACTTCCCATTGCAGGGTTTTTCTTTCTCGGGAATCCGGAAGCAGTGGTGAAAATTTTGGGCGAGGGAGCTCCTGGGTATTTATTTGATATCGGAAAAATAATGGCAAGTTATATACCCGCTAAAGGATTCCTGGCAGCCTTCGGTATGCTGATACTGGGCATAATCACCGGACTTGACGGGTCCGGCTTTTCTGGACTACCCATGACCGGAACTCTGGCGGGAGCAATAGCCGCCGGCAATCAGTCTGTGGCTTCGGCGCTGGCAGCCATAGGACAGATGGGTGCAATATGGTCCGGAGGCGGTACCATTATAGCGTGGAGCTCGCTGGTAGCCGTAGCAGGAATAGTTGGAGTACCGGTGTTAGATTTAGTGCGGAAAAATTTCCTGCCTGTTATAATCGGCATGGCGGTGTCGACTATTGCAGCGGTGCTGTTCCTGATGTAATTTTTAAAAATCTTATAGCGGGGGTTTATCCCCGCTTTTTATTTTTTCTTGCAAATTTAAACCAAAAATTTTGTTAGTATTACAACCGTTTTGGATGCAGGTAGAAAAATGAACTGGCTCAGTAAAGTTCCGAGAATTTTTCCCGCCACCAAAAGTACCACCATAGTATTCGCTTCCTGCTTTTCCCGCATACCCTGCAGGGTCTGGTCTGTAATCATGGCGGCCTGGGGGTCAACTACCACCGCCAGCAGGATGGTTGCAGCCCCGTTTATAATCCCCGAAAGCTGGCTGGCGGTAATGCGGTAATCGGGAAGAAGAGCTCCTGCATAAATGGCCGATAGAACTCCGATGGTAGATACAGATGTAATGATTAGATTAAGGATTAAAAAAGTAGGAGGAATTCTGTCAAGGCGCAGACGTCTTAGTATACTAAGGTGCGGTTTTTTAAAGCTTCCCTTTATTTTTTTAAAAGAACCATAGTACACCACGCCAGAAATTAAGCCAGGTACAGACCCTGCTCGCTCTAGCGCCATTATACCCTTTGAAAAAATCTCAACAAAACTGGGTATCAGCGCCGCCCCGATAAGGCTTCCCACCGTAGCCGAGAATATTATCATTCTAAAGTCCTTGAGCAGCATACTCACCCGACCGTGAGCTATGGCACTGTCCACCATGCTCCCCAGCAAGGGCGCTTGTATCATGTTGGCAGTCCTGGCCACCAGCACTATTATATTAAAAAGCGACAAAGCCATGGCCAACCTTTTTGTCTTTATGCCGGCAAGTCTCACGGAATAAGAGAGGGTATCTATCATATGTATGGTGGCCGTAAAAAGTATAACAGCTATGAGCCTATCCATATTCTCTTCCATCTTTAATTCTCCCGGTCATCCTTTATAACCCAATATTCTTTCCTGCATATTATATAACTAGAAATGAAGCAAATCAAGAAGACTTACGCAAGAGCTTTATTAGTTTTATAAAGGGGGTCTTATTTTGAACGATTCAAACTGCCGATACCGGGAAAATAATTGGTATTACGTTTCTACACGCCAGGCGCTTATGGATTTGGAAATCCACGCCCACGAAATCGACTTTCTCCTCCCGTTTTGGTACGGTATAACTGAAAAGGGCACCTTAGTAGACCAATCTCAACTCGAAGCTTTACTTTTAGCCCGTAGAAACAATCTTCCGATCCTGGCAATAGTGCATAATTTTTCGGACCCTCAGATGTCCGGTCTCATCCATGAGGTCCTAACTACTCCAAAAGTCAGGCAGAACCTAATATTGGCGATAGAAAACCTTTTGATAACTCAAAATTTCGCAGGGGTCAATATAGATTTCGAGTTCGTGCCGCCCGAAGATAGACCCTACATGAACACCTTTATTAAAGAGCTGTACTGCAGGCTTTCTCCCGGATTCAGAGTAACAATTTCCGTTCCCGCCCAGGTCGAGGATAATCCCCAGCATCCTTTTTCGGGAGCATTCGATTACGGAACCCTTTCTCAGTTTGCCGACCAGCTTTATGTCCTGGCGTATGACGAACACTTTAGCATTCCTGGCCCGGTGGCTTCCATAGGATTTGTAAAAAGGGTTTTAGATTATGCCGTTACCAAAATCCCCCCTAATAAGATAAAACTGGGAATGGCGGTTTACGGTTACGACTGGGTGGAAACCGGCGGTATGCCGCGCACCCTGTCCTATCAAACTGCGGTGGACCTCGCGCGGCAGTACGGTGCCTCCATAAAATATGACGAAGAAGCCCAGGAATCCACATTCACCTACACTGCCGGCGGCGTAAGGCACATCGTCTGGTTCGAAGATGCCAGGAGCTTTTCGGCAAAACTGGCCCTGGTACTCCGCTACAACCTGGGTGGAATAGGAGTATGGCGTCTCGGGCTGGAAGACCCCAGAATATGGAAGGTTATACGAGAAAAGCTGATTTAAAAAAATTTTTTCACGTATAACCAAACGTCAAATATGAAAAATTATAATTGAGAAAAAAAAAAGGAGGTATCCCGATGGCCAGAATTCACTGCAGCGTTTCCAACTGCCATTACTGGAAAAGCGGAAATATCTGCGACGCCTCGGAAATCATGATTACTTCCGATAAGCTAGGGGACGAGATGCCCGACAGTTTCGACGCGATGCAGGCTTCAAACGCCCCGCAGACCCCCGTTTCATCGTGTATGGAGACCTGCTGCAAAACCTTTGTGGCGGCGGGAAATGCGGCCAGGAACGTAGACGGGATATACAGGAAATAGCGCACCATAAGGTGCGCTATTTCCTAATTTATATCAACCCACATCAATTCCTTTATCAAGCCGGCGTAAATTTCGGCCATATCTTTCTGGCAGAAATATACTTTTTCGGACTCGGCCAATTTCCCTAAGAAATCCATGATATCCTCACAATATAGCAAGCCATTCTCAATCATATTTTCACTCCATTCCAAATTATGCAACATGCAAAAAACGGCTGCAGTACTACCACAGCCGTTCAGGGGTCAAATAATACTACCCTCCCTTCCCCCGGCGTGTGATAGCGCTCCACCTAAAGCCCGGGCAGCTTCAGGTGACAGTACTGCATCTGTTCGATGCAGTCCCAGCCCGGCAGCCCGCCGGCTGCAGAGCTTCGGCGGTGACCCCTTTCGCCCGCTTCACTGGCCGCCGCCTCCACGGGTTACTCTTGATACACCGCGCCTCTACCGCACCCCTTGACGAGATGAGGTATTAATTTTTAATTTATTGATTTCATTTTATATTGATGAGCGGCAAAAGTCAAGAAAAAAATGCGCCTTCCGGCGCATTTTCATTTTGCAGTTATTACCTCCATACCGCCCATGTAAGGCCTCAGCACCTCGGGTATTACCACCGAGCCGTCGGCCTGCTGGAAGTTTTCAAGTATAGCCGCGGTCGTCCTTCCCACCGCGAGGCCCGAACCGTTGAGGGTGTGGACGAACTGGGGTTTTGCGCCTTTTTCAGGCCTGTATCGGATATTGGCTCTCCGGGCCTGGTAATCCTTAAAGTTGCTGCATGAGGAAATTTCCACGTAACGGTTGTAGCTCGGCATCCAGACTTCAATATCATACGTCTTTGCCGATGCAAAGCCCAAATCTCCGGTGCACAAAGCCACTACCCTGTACGGCAACCCTAAAAGCTGCAGCACTTCTTCCGCATCTTTCGTTAATTTTTCTAGCTCCTCCATGGACTTGTCAGGTTCTGTGAATTTCACCAGTTCCACTTTATTGAACTGGTGCTGTCTTATAATTCCGCGGGTATCCCTGCCGGCGGACCCGGCTTCAGCTCTGAAACATCCGCTGTAAGCTACGTAGTATATGGGAAGGTCGTCTTTCTCCAGTATTTCGTTCATGTGAAGATTGGTTACCGGCACTTCCGCAGTAGGAATGAGGAAATAGTCCGTGTTGTTGTAAAGTTTAAACGCTTCTTCCTCAAATTTCGGCAGCTGCCCTGTCCCCATCATGCTGGCACGGTTCACAATAAAAGGCGGAAATATCTCTTTGTATCCGTGTTTTTCTATATGAAGGTCCAGCATGAAGTTTATCAAAGCCCTCTCCAGTCTCGCCCCGGCCCCTTTATACACCACAAACCTGGAACCCGTTATTTTCGCAGCCCGTTCAAAATCCAGTATGTCCAGTGCCTCACCCAATTCCCAGTGGGGCTTTGGTTCGAAATCAAACTTCCTGGGGTCCCCCCAGCGCCTTAGCTCTACGTTGTCGGCATCGCTTTCGCCTACCGGCACCGACTCATCGGGAATGTTCGGAATCATTAATAGGAGCTGTTCGAGCTTTCCTTCAATTTCCTTAAGGCGGTCATCCATCTCTTTTATCTTGCTCGAAACTTCCCTCATCTTTTCTATGAGGTCATCTGCGGGCTCGCCCTGCTTTTTCCTGCGGGCTATCTCCTCGGATTCCCTGTTCCGCAGGCTTTTGAGCTGCTCGACCTCTACCAGGAGATTTCTTCTTTCTTCGTCGAGTTTTAAAAATTCTTCGAGATTTGCCTGGGTCCCTCTTTTTTCCAAAGCTCTTTTTATCTCTTCGGGATTGGAGCGTATCAATTTAATATCCAGCATTCTCCTACCTGGTCATCTAAACTGTGCAAAACTGCACAAGTTTAGAAGGCTGGGCTATTTGTATTCCGCCCTTTCAGAGAGTGCCTATTCCCAGCAGGCGGTATTT
>JASUSP010000039.1 GCA_030446005.1 Tepidanaerobacteraceae bacterium
GTTCCTGCTTCTTGGGGCAGGGGCTATGGGAGTGCTTAAATACCGCCTGCTGGGAATGAGCACTCTCTGAAAGGGCGGACTATAAATAGCCCAGCCTTCTAAACTGGGAAGTTTGTCACAGTTTAGATGACCAGGAAGTGCCGTGGGAAGGGTAGTAGCGGTTTCAATAAGCGAGAAAAAGGGAGAAAAAAAGCAAAACGTAGGGAAAGCCCGCCTCATAGAGGATTTCGGCCTTGAAGGCGACGCCCACGCGGGCTCATGGCACAGGCAGGTGAGCCTCCTTGCAAAAGAGAGCATAGAGAAGATGAAAAAAATGGGCCTTGCGGTGGGACCGGGGGATTTTGCGGAAAACATAACCACCGAGGGAATCGACCTTGCCCGCCTGCCCGTGGGAACGCGGCTGAAGATAGGCGATGCCCTGCTTGAAGTAACCCAGATAGGAAAGGAGTGCCACAGCGGATGTGCCATCTTTAAACAGGTCGGACAGTGCATCATGCCGAGGGAAGGCATTTTCGCCAGGGTTCTACGGGGAGGCGTTGTTTCGGAAGGCGACGAGATTAAGGTGATTCCTTTAATCAGGGTGGGGATACTGACCGCCAGCGACCGGGGGGCCAGGGGGGAGAGGGAAGATAAAAGCGCCAAGGTTATAGAGGAGTTGATTGCGACCGTAAACGGAAGGGTGGAGGAGTACGTCCTGGTTCCCGATGACTTGGATGCGATAAAGGAATCCCTGATGGCCATGTGCGAAAAGGGATTGGACCTGATTTTGACCACAGGCGGGACCGGATTTTCTCCCCGGGACAATACACCGGAGGCCACCCTTGCGGTGATAGAAAAGGAAGTGCCCGGGATTCCGGAAGCCATGAGGCAAAGGAGTCTGGAAAAGACCCCCCACGCCATGCTCTCGCGCGCTGTAGCCGGCATCCGCGGCACGACTCTTATAATCAACCTGCCGGGAAGCCCTAAAGCCGTTCGGGAGAATCTGGAAGTAGTGCTGCCTGCCATACCTCACGCCGTTGAACTTTTAAAGGGTACTGTAAAAGATTGCGGGAGGATGGAAAAATAATGTATATTTCGTAGCAGGTGGGATAAAATATAATTAGCTAATGCACAGAAAAGATTGACCTTGAATTTAAGAGAATAAGGGAAAAATGGCCCAAAAACGCGGTGTTAAAGGATATTTTTAGTTGTTTTGAGCCGTGATTTAAAATTGATTTTACAATTTTGATAAGATATGATATAAATTGCTATTAGCACTCACCAATTGAGAGTGCTAATAATAAATGCGATAAGAATTTAAAAAAGGGAGGGTTAACATGAACATAAAGCCATTAGGTGATCGCGTGGTTATCAAAGTTTTGGACAAAGAAGAAAAGACCAAAGGCGGTATAGTGTTGCCCGACACCGCAAAGGAAAAACCCCAGAAAGGTGAAGTAGTCGCCGTAGGAACCGGAGAAATCATCGATGGCAAGAAAGTGCCGCTTGAGGTAAAGGTGGGCGACAAGGTTATTTTCTCGAAATATGCGGGAACCGAAGTGAAGATCGACGACGAGGAATACCTCATCCTCAGGCAAAGCGACATCCTTGCCATCTTGGAATAAATTGAAGGGGGAGGTATGTAAGGATGGCAAAACAGATTAAATTCAACGAAGAAGCGAGAAGGGCCCTTTTGAGGGGTATCGATAAGCTGGCAAATACCGTAAAAGTAACGTTAGGACCCAAAGGCCGCAACGTGGTTCTCGACAAAAAATTCGGGACCCCGACGATCACCAATGACGGCGTTACCATTGCAAGGGAAATCGAGCTGGAAGACCCCTTCGAGAACATGGGTGCGCAGCTCATTAAAGAAGTTGCTACCAAGACCCAGGATGTGGCAGGAGACGGTACAACTACCGCTACCTTGCTGGCACAGGCCATAATCCATGAAGGAATGAAGAACGTGGTCGCCGGTGCCAACCCGATGCTCATCAAGAAGGGTATCGAAAAAGCGGTAAAGGCCGTTGTGGAAGAACTGAAGACCTTCAGCAAACCCGTAGAGACCAGAGAGGCCATAGCTCAGGTTGCGTCCATTTCGGCGGCTGACGAGGAAATCGGAAACCTGATTGCCGAAGCCATGGAAAAGGTCGGAAAAGACGGTGTAATCACCGTTGAAGAGTCCAAGACCATGGGAACCACCCTGGAAGTCGTTGAAGGTATGGAATTCGACAGGGGCTACATATCCCCCTACATGGTAACGGATCCCGAGAAGATGGAAGCCGTTTTGGACGATCCATACATCCTGATCACCGACAAAAAGCTCTCCAATGTGCAGGACCTGCTGCCCATTCTTGAAAAAGTCGTGCAGGCCGGCGGAAAACTCCTCATTATAGCCGAAGATGTTGAAGGCGAAGCTCTGGCGACGCTGGTAGTGAATAAACTCCGCGGCACTCTCATGAGCGTAGCCGTGAAGGCCCCCGGATTCGGCGATCGCCGGAAAGCCATGCTCCAGGATATCGCCATCCTCACCGGTGGCCAGGTGATTTCCGAAGAACTCGGCATCGACCTCAAGTCCGCAACGCTGGACATGCTCGGAAGGGCAAGACAGGTCAAGGTCAATAAAGAAAAGACCATCATCGTCGACGGTGCTGGCAGCAAGGAAGAAATCAAGAAACGCATCAACTCCATCAAAGCTCAAATCGAAGAGACGACCTCCGACTTCGACAGGGAAAAACTTCAGGAGCGCCTGGCGAAACTGGCTGGCGGCGTAGCGGTCATCAAGGTCGGTGCGGCTACCGAAACCGAACTCAAAGAGAAGAAACACCGCATCGAGGATGCGCTCTCCGCTACCAAAGCTGCGGTTGAAGAGGGTATCGTGCCCGGTGGCGGAACGGCATTCATCAACGCATTGCCCGCGCTCGACAGAGTCAACGCTGAAGGCGATGAGAAAATCGGCGTAGACATAATAAGAAGGGCTTTGGAGGAACCCGTAAGACAGATTGCATACAACGCTGGCTTGGACGGCTCCGTAATCGTGGAGAAACTGAAGAGTATGGAAAAAGGCATCGGTTTCGATGCTCTGCGCGGCGAATTCGGCGACATGTTCAAGAAAGGCATCGTTGACCCGACGAAGGTAACCCGCTCTACGCTCCAGAACGCTGCAAGCCTTGCAGCCATGGTCCTCACCACCGAAGCCGTTGTCGCGGAAATTCCCGAAAAAGAAAAGAACCAGCCCATGCCCAACCCCGACATGTATTAATCGAAAAAATCCCGCCGAAAATTTCGGCGGGATTTTTTTTGCCTGTTGAAAAATTTAATCCGATGTTATATATTTTAAGGAGAAAACAAATGTTCGCAAAAATCGTGGCATAAAACTGAGTATGGCGACATATAGGTAGTATAAGGAGCTTTGTCCTATTTCGCGGTTTAAAACGTTCAGGAGGGGAAAATGGATATGAATTCGGTGGTGTTCGAAATAAGGCGAAGGCTTGCAAAGGCACCTAGGCCTGCGTTCGTAGCGGCCTTGTTAAGGGATGACGGCACGGTTATCGACATTATACCGGCAATAGACAACAGGTCCATAGAAGCGACAGCGAGAAGGCGAAGAGCCAGGAAAGCGGTTATAGTTGCGTTTCTTGAAAGCATATCGCAGGAAAAATTGAAGGAAATAGTTATGAGGTATAACGGCCTGATGCTGGAAACAGAATTCTATGCGATTGTACAGGATAGGCCGACATATTACACCGTGGCCTGGCTTAAAAAGAAAGCGGTGTGAAATGCCTTTATTTCCCAAGTCAGCCATGGCAATATGCAGTGGCTTATATCGGCTATGGCACCTTCACAGGACGATCTTCACTTCTAAAGTTTTTTTATCATACACCGGCACGCAGTCAATCACATCCCGCTGCAAGCAGTAATCTATATCCTTTTCAAAGCCAAGGCCAAGAAGCCTTTTGTAGTGTGCGGCATGGGATATGAATGCTTTCAGGTCGTGCCGGTGTCCTATGTAAAGGTCCCGGCAGGCGAAGGCCAGGTCCGAAAGCTCCGGTGGTTCTTGTTCCCTTTCTATGTTCCTTACCAGGATATCCACAATAAGGCCGGCGCAGGCGGCATCGTCAAGCGAGAATTCCCCCAGCGTTCCAGCGCACACCAAGGCCACACAGGGGGTTTCAGAGGACAAAGCAAACCGGAGGGCTTTTTCGGCCACCGCCGATGCGTTCAGAAAACACCCTATAAGTACGTGTTCGGCGCTTTCGGAGGCCTTTATGGCCCTCGTGCCGTTGCTGGTGGTGAGGATGACCGTTTTCCCTGCCACCAACTCTTTTTTGTATTCCAGGGGTGAATTTCCCAGGTCAAAGCCGGGAATCTTAACCGCGCCCCGCTCGCCGCCGAGGAGGACGTGACCTTCAAATTCCCTTGCTAGATTCAAAGCGTCATCCACCGAAGGCACTGGGATGACCCTTTCTGCGCCGTTAAAAAGAGCTGTGGTTATGACGCTGGTAGCCCTGAGCACGTCTATTACTATTGCGGTTTTCCCGCTCAAATCTTTTACGCTGTCACAAGTGGGATACACTTCAATTTGCATTCTTCTCTCCCCATTCTGTAAAGTTAATTAACCCTTTTTATGCTTTTTTAAATGCTTCCTCAACGGTCTTAAGAACAAACTCCGCATCTTTGATGGCTATTTCGGCATCTTCAGGCCCGTACTCTTCGGTGGGAATGAAATCCTCGGCGCCGTAGAAGCTAAGTTCCCTTTCCTTGCGCAGGCGTTTCGAAATGCTTTTTATTTTGTCGAGGTGTTCCTGCAGGATTTGAGGAAGCGATTCCTTATGTTTTTCAAGTACTCGACCTACATCGTGTATTTTAGGCACTTCAACGCCAATTGCTCTCAAAACAGCTTTCAATAACAGTTCTACCATTTCTTGGGCTTCCCGGACCACATCTGAATAAGCTCCATTTTCGTAAAAAAAGCCCAGGGCTTTGAATCGAACTTTTGCTTTTTCAAGATAGGCTGAAGTTAACGAGTCTATTTTCATAGTTCGGTACCTCCTAAAAATTTTCCGCTTTCAATTTTCCACTCCCAAAAGTTGCCTAACTCTGACTTCTTTGCACCGTACTCTTTCATTAAACTTTTTGTGGACTTTATTATGCGGGATATAATGCCTTCGGGGTCGAACAAGATTTTATTGTGTTCGGTAAGGTCAAAATAAATGGGGTGGAACTTCAGGGCTTCTTCTTTTTCGAGAATATACGGGGAAAGTTCGCACAGGATATCCTCGTTTTCATATAGCTGCTGGCCCAAGGGTTCGAGCGCAAGTTCCACGTTTTCGACAAACTCTCTTATTCTCCCGCTCAAGCTTTGAGCTTCTTTTAAAATGATCAAAAGGTCCAGGTCTGAATTTTTCCGGTTTTCCCCCCTGGCGTAGGAACCGAAAATTGCAAGGCCTAAGAGAGAATTTGCGTAGTATTCGATTATGCGCTCGAGCGCGCAAAGGATGTATTTCCTGTGAAGGGGGGAAAAAGTCTTCAGCTCCGATACACATTTTTCTATCACGAAAATCACCCTTCGGTTCATCAATTCTCAAACAAATTATATCAATCAGAAAAAACATCATCAACCTTTTCGGGTGCGTTACAAAAAAATTGACAAACCTTTCGAAAAATGTTATATCTTTATTTAAAGGAAAAATTGAATAGACGGGATACAGGTTCCGGCAAAATGCCGGCTAAGAGGGAAGTCCGGTGAAAATCCGGCGCGGTCCCGCCACTGTGATGGGGAGCCGCCTTATAAAATGCCACTGGGAAACCGGGAAGGCATAAGGCGGCGGTGAACCAGAGCCAGGAGACCTGCCTGTATCTTTTATACACTTACCTACGGGTGATAGGGGGTGTATAGAGGATGGACTTTAATGAAACCTCTTAACACTTCGTAGTTAAGAGGTTTTTTATTTTCAAAAAAATGAAAGGGGTTTTTAAAATGAGAACAGCTATTTTAATCATAGCTTTAATTTTACTTTTCTTTTACCATGCCGAGGTTTATGCGATGCACATAATGGAAGGGTTCTTGCCGCTTTTTTGGTGCCTTTTCTGGTATGCCGTCTACATCCCGTTTCTATTATTGGGACTTTCGCACATAAGGAAAAAAATCATGTACGATGCCTCGGCTAAGGTAGTTCTGGGTTTCGCCGGGGCCTTTGCCTTCGTGCTTTCGGCTTTGAAACTTCCTTCGGTTACAGGCAGTTGCTCCCATCCCACGGGAGTGGGCCTTGGGGCTATCTTATTCGGGCCCCTTCCGATGGCGGTGATCGGTGGCATAGTGCTGCTTTTCCAGGCCTTGCTCCTCGCCCACGGCGGGCTGAGCACCCTAGGGGCTAATTCCTTTTCTATGGCGGTTGCCGGTCCCTTCATTTCCTATTGGGTGTATCGGGCGGCGAGGAGGGCCAAAGTTTCCCGCAATGTTTCAGTATTTCTCGGAGCCGCTTTTGGGGACCTTGCAACTTATGCCGTGACTTCGCTGCAGCTTGCCCTGGCATTTCCCGACAAGAGCGGAGGTTTTTTCCTTTCGTTTTTGAAATTCGCCGGAATTTTTGCCGTAACTCAGGTGCCCCTTGCGATAGCAGAAGGAATTGTCACGGTGATTGTCCTCGATTTGCTAGAGCAGAGGGCAAAAGGTGCTGTGGAAAACCTTATGGAGGAGGGTTTGCGATGAAAGATAGACGGCTTTTGAGACTTTCCCTTGTCCTTGTGATTACCCTTTTGTTGCTGCTTTTTCTGTCATTTAAGCTGGACCTTGGATTTGAAGGTTCTGACGACAGGGCAATGGAGCTCATCTTAAATATAAATCCGGATTATACGCCATGGCTTTCAAACCTGTGGGAGCCCGGAAGCGACTTTATGGAGAAGTTGCTTTTTGGCCTTCAGGTGACCCTGGGGTTGGCGTTTGGAATATATTTTTACATAAAACTGAAGGCGGTAGAGGATGTTTCTAGATAGGTACGCTTACACCAACCGTTTAAAAGACGTCAACCCGCTCGTAAAAATGGCCTTTGCATTTTTGATGATGGCCCTGGGATTCGCTGGAGGGCTTTGGATTCATGCTTTAATCTTCGTTATGATGACGATTGCAGCAGTTTTTATAGCAGGCATCGACCTTAAGGTCTACGTAGGGCTAGTTTCAGGGGCACTATTTTTTCTGCTCCCCGGTGTTTTCGTGGTCTTTCTTTCTTGTGATTCGCTGTTGAGGGCGGCGTTGCTTTTCAGCCGCTCCCTTGCCATGGTTTCGTGCTTTTATTTTCTTTGCCTCACTACACCGGCTCTGGAAGTGGTGGTAGCTCTGAGAGCTTTAGGTGTGCCCCGGCTTTTCGTGGAACTTTCGTTTCTGACTTATAGACAGATTTTTACCCTAGCCGACTATGCTGCGATGATATACAACGCCCAGGCGGCTAGGCTCGGATATATGAGTTTTGCTTCTTCGCTGCGTTCTATGGGCCTGCTGGTGTCGGGGCTTTTTACAAAGGCCATGGAATGTTCTGAAAAACTTCAGATGGCTCTGGAAGCCAGGGGCTACGACGGTGGAGAGCTGAAGGTAATCGATTTAAAATGGGGTAAGGGATAAAATGGGAGAATGCTGGATGGAATTGAAAGATGTTTATTACAAATATCCCGGCGGCGAATGGGCTTTGAAAGGAATAAACCTTAGGCTGGAGAAAAGAAAAAAAGTTGCGATATTAGGACCAAACGGTGCGGGCAAGTCCACTTTGCTCCTTCACTTTATAGGGATATTGAAGCCGAAGAAAGGCGCTGTTTATTTTGATGGCTCAAGGGTGGAGTATACAAAGGCTTTCTTGAAAAGGCTGAGGCAAAAGGTAGGGTTGGTCTTCCAGGACCCGGACACCCAGATGTTTGCAGGTAGCGTATTTCAAGAGGTCTCCTTCGGTCCTGTGAATCTCGGCCTCGAAGAACACGAGGTAAGAAACAGGGTCCTAAAGGCCCTTGAGGTCATGGGAATAGAGGACCTAAAGCATAGACCGGTACACTTCCTGAGCTACGGGCAAAAAAAGAAGGTCGCCATAGCGTCGGTGCTGGCAATGAGCCCGGATGTGCTGGTATTCGATGAGCCGACGGCGTACTTAGACCCGAAGTCTTCGGCGGAGCTAGTGGAAATCATGGAAAAACTATATCTCTCGGGAAAACAAATCGTAATATCGACCCATGACGTAGACCTGGCCTTCAGCTTTGCGGATTGGATTGTGGTAATGAAGGACGGCAGGGTTCTAGCGCAGGGAAGCCCCGTCGAAATTTTCACCGACGAAGATATTATATCGGAATCGGGTCTAGAAATGCCGCTTATTGTCAAAATCAGCACCCTTCTTAAAAAGAAAGGGCTGCTTAAAGGCACTTTCCCCAGAAACTTTGAGCAGCTGGCCTCAAAGCTGGAAAATGACGGAGGGGATTGAATTGGCAAAAGGGTTCATGATTGCAGGAACCCACAGCGGTTCCGGCAAGACAACGCTGGCCCTGGGAATAATGGGGGCACTTGCCGAAAGGGGAGAAGTGGCAGCCTTCAAAGTCGGGCCGGATTATATAGATACAGCCTACCATAGGTTTGTTACAAAAGCACCGTCGTACAACCTGGACGTGTTTATGCAAGGAGAAGAAAAACTCAAGGATTTATACCTAAAAAAGTCAGAGGGTCGATTTGTCTCGGTCGTGGAAGGAGTCATGGGACTTTTCGATGGGCTGGACGACACCGGCTATGCCAGCAGCGCCTACGTGGCGAAATTGCTGTCCCTCCCCGTTATACTTGTAGTGGATGCGTCGGGGATGGCAAGAAGTATAAGCGCTATGGTTAAGGGTTACAAGGAGTTCGACGAGGGGCTAAATGTAAAAGGGGTGATATTAAACAGGGTGAGCGGGGAAGGCCACTTTTCGCTTTTAAAGCGATGTCTAAAACAGGATTTGAAAATTCCCGCTTTAGGATATTTGCCCTACGACGGTGGGCTCTCTCTTCCGGAAAGACACTTAGGGCTTTTGCCCGTGTGGGAGATGAAAAATCTCGAGGAGAAATTCGAAACACTCTTTGAGAAAGTAAAAAAATACGTCGATTTAGAGGAGCTCCTTAGCATCGCCTCTTCGGCCAAAATCGTTGAAAATCCCTACTATGATAAAAAATCCTCAATAAGTGAAGCCGTGGTGAAAATCGGCGTTGCAATGGACGAAGCCTTCAACTTTTACTACGCGCAAAGCCTGGAGACCCTGAGAGAGCTGGGGGCAGAACTTGTATTTTTCAGCCCCCTTGGGGATTCTTCTCTTCCGGAGGGGATATCGGGGCTCATCATAGGCGGCGGTTTCCCGGAAATTTTCGCTGAAAAGTTGAGCTCCAATAACGATATGATGAAATCGATAAGGGAGGCCTTCGAGGCCGGTATGCCGATTTACGCGGAGTGCGGCGGGCTGATGTACCTTGGAAAAAGCATAACCGACGGAAGCGGACGGCGTTTTCCTATGGTGGGGGTATTTGAAATGGATTCGGTTATGACGGATGGCTTAAAGAGGTTTGGGTATGCCGAAGCCACTGTCATGGAGGACACGGTTATAGCTCCCCCTGGTGCCTTTATCAGGGGCCATGAGTTTCACTATTCGGAAGTAATAAATTCGAAAGAAAAAACTTCTTACATCGTTAGAAAAAGAAACGGAAAGACTTACAACTGCGGGTTTAAAAAGAAAAACTGCCTAGGAACATTTTTGCACGTAGATTTTTACGCCTATCCGGAGCTCGGCAGGTATTTTATCGAAAAATGCCGCCGATTTAAGGAGGGAGAATTGCGGTGAAAACGCTTCTTTTGGTGGCCCATGGGAGCAGGGATGGCAACTGCACCCAGGTAATGGAAGAAATGATAAAAAAAGCAAAAAGCTTTGGCAAGTTCGAGCTGGTCGAGGCGGCCTATGTCCAGTTCCAGCGTCCCACTATTAAAGAAGCGGTGGATAAACTTGCCTCTTTGGGGGCAGGCGAGATTTGGGCAGTCCCTGTCTTTCTCTTCGAAGGGGTTCACGTAAAGCATGACATACCCAGACAGCTCCGGGAGGCGGCTACGGCCCATCCAGATGTCAGGGTCTTCCTTACAAGACCTCTTTGCTATGACGAAAGGCTGGTGGACATAATTTTTGAAAGGCTCGCCGGAGAAAAGACGGAAATGAGGGATTGAGAGTGGAATACCTGAGAGAACCGAGGGCGATAGAGGAAAAAAGTTTTGCCATCATCGAAAGGGGGATAGATAAAAAACTATTTTCAGAAGAAGAACTGGAGGTTGTAAAAAGGGTGGTGCACGCCACTGCCGATTTTGAATTCGCACACCTAATCCGGTTCAATCACAAGGCCGTAGATGTGGGGATAGATGCCATAAAGGCAGGATGGGATATTGTGACCGACACCAGGATGGCCAGGGCCGGCGTAAAAAGAGGGTTGGCGAAAAATTTCGGAGTCGGCGTAAAATGCTATTCCTCTTCGAAAAAAGTGAGCGAAATAGCGAAGGAGCAGGGCATCACTAGGGCGATGGCTGGTGTCATAGTTTCTGCTCAAGAGCCGAAAAACAGGATTTTCGTCATAGGAAATTCGCCCACAGCCCTTTTTAAGCTCAACGAGCTGATAAGAGAGGGCAAGATAAACCCGGCGCTGGTGGTAGGGGTACCTGTGGGATTTGTTGGAGCAAAAGAGGCGAAAGAGGAGCTCCTTGAACTTCCAGTGCCAAGCATTGTCGTTCAGGGGTGCAAAGGGGGGACTCCCGCGGCAGTGGCAATAATGAATGCGCTGCTGATTCTTGCCGAAAGGCGGGGTAAGCTTGAGTGACTACATTTTAAAAGATGGGAAAAGGCTGAGGCTGGGTTACACCACCGGGTCCTGCGCTGCGGCTTCGGCCAAAGCCGCGACGATGGCGCTATTTTCGGGTACCGCACCGGAATATGTAAAAATAGAAACTCCGGCAGGGAAAGTTCTGACGATTAAGGTGGAGGACTGGGAAAAAGGCGACGGTTGGGCAAAATGCGCGGTGAAAAAGGATGGAGGAGACGACCCCGATGTGACGCACGGCCTTTTGGTGTGGGCGAGGGTTGAAAAAAAACCTTCCGAGGGCATAGAGATAGCGGCCGGCGAGGGCATAGGCATCGTCACAAAGCCCGGCCTTCCCGTAAAGCCGGGCAGGCCCGCCATAAACCCGAAACCCATGGAGATGATAAGGAAAGAAGTTTCTAAGGTGCTCCCGGAAGGCGAGGGGGTCAGGGTTATCCTCAGTATTCCTGGGGGAGAAAAAGTGGCCGAAAAGACCTTCAACCCCAGGCTGGGAATAATAGGAGGGCTTTCGATTTTGGGCACGACCGGCATCGTCACGCCGATGTCCACCGAAAGCCTGAAGGAAACGCTGGCCCTGGAACTTTCGGTGCTTTCGGCGGAAGGCGTAAAATCCTTCGTGCTTACGCCTGGGAATTATGGCCGGGATTTTGCAAGGCAGGCTGGTTTTGACGATAGGGTCATCATCTCCTGCGGGAATTTTATAGGCTTTGCCCTCCAAAAAGCCGTGGAGTATGGTTTTGAAAAGGTCCGCATTGTCGGCGACATGGGAAAACTCGTAAAAGTGGCCGCAGGAATTTTCGACACTTCGAACAAAGTGGCCGATGCCAGAGCTGAGATAATAACGGCTTACGGGGCCCTCTTCGGCGCGAAAGAGGATACTTTAAAAAAGCTGATAAATACCGCGACGACCGTGGAAGCCCTCGACATCCTTGAAGAAGGCGGTGTGGACCTGGAAAGCTTTTGCAGTTTTATTGCAAACAGGGTGAGGGAAAGATGCCTTTTGTTTACCCGGTATAAGTTAAAAATCGCGGTTGATCTAATTTCCAGAGAAAGAGGGTTACTTGCAAGCGCGGGAGAGTGAAAAGATGATAAGCGTTGTCGGAATAGGCCCTGGCAATCCGGACTTCATCACGATTGCCGCCCTAAAGAGGATAAAAGAGGCGGACGTCCTTATCGGGGCAAAAAGGCACCTGGAGATTTTCGAGGATGTGCGGTGCGAAAAGGTGATTTTCGACTCAAAAACGGACCTTTCGAAACTCATAAAAAGACGGGGCCGCATAGTTATCCTTTCTTCCGGCGACCCGGGAATTTACGGGATTCTGGATGCGGTTTTAAAATACGCGGGAAAAAGGGACGTGGAAGTTGTACCCGGCATAAGCTCGGTCCAGTACATGCTCGCCCGGTTGAAGCTCCCGGCAAAAAATGCGGCCGTTTTGAGCATGCACGGCAGGCGGGTGGACATTGTCCCGGTGGTAAAGAGCCACCGCATAGTGGCTGTTTTCACCGACAGCCGGAATACACCGCAGAAGATAGCCCGAACCCTTCTGGAAAATAAAATTGCGGGCAGGATAATCCACGTTGGAGAAAACCTCTCCTATGACTGCGAGAAGATAAAAAGCTACAGATTGGAAGAACTCGCCTCAAGTGAAGAGAATTTTCAGCTCAACCTGGTGGTGATAGAAAAATGTGGGAATACGGATTCGGAATCCCCGACGAGCTTTTTGTGAGGGGAAGCGTCCCCATGACGAAAGAGGAGGTAAGGGCCGTCTCCCTTGCAAAGCTGAGGTTAAGGCGGGATTCGGTTTTGTGGGACGTAGGGGCCGGGACGGGTTCGATATCCGTTGAAGCCGCGCTATTTTGCAAAGAGGGCGTGGTATATGCTGTGGAAAAGGACGAACAAGCGCTGAATCTCGTCGCGGAAAATGCGAGGAGATTCGGGCTTTCAAACCTGATACCCGTGCCGGGGGAGGCTCCTGAGGCGCTTTTAAAACTGCCGAGCCCCGACCGGATTTTCATAGGGGGGAGCAAGGGCAGGCTCGGAGATATCATAAGTTTCTCCTGCGAAAGGTTGAAGGAAGGAGGCAGGGTGGTGATAAACACCGTTACGGTGGAAAGCGCCTGTGAAGCCCTGAAAGCCCTGGAGTCTTCGGGTTTCACCACGGAAATGGTGCTGCTTTACGTTTCCCGCGCAAAAAAAGTGAAGGACATGCACATGTTGATATCCCAGAATCCGGTGTGCGTGATATCCGGCGATTTTAAAGTGAAAGGGGAAGGTGAATGAAAAAAGCTGCTGGGATTCTGTACGGAGTGGGCGTCGGCCCGGGAGACCCGGAACTCATTACCTTGAAAGCGGTAAGGGTCCTGCAGTCCGCGGATATGGTGGCGGCACCCGGCAAGGAAAGAAGTATAGCCTTGGAAATAGCAAAGCCCTACGTACGGGGGGACGTCATAGAGCTCAGGTTTCCGATGGGCCTTTCCGGTGCGGAAAGGGAAAGAGCTCTCGATGAAAACGAAAGGGTCTTGAGAGGATTTTTGAATGAGGGCAAAAAGATAGCCTTTATAACCCTGGGAGACCCCATGACGTACAGCACCTTTGCCTATATGGCCGAAAGGCTGAAGGACTTCCAGATAGAAATTGTCCCCGGGATAAATTCCTTTTCGGCGGCGGCCGCAAGGCTCAAACTCCCCCTTGCCGAAGGGGACGAATCCCTGGCGGTGATTCCGGCGTCCAAGCTGACCAGCTTAGATAAGGCCCTTGATGAATTTGAAAACGTGGTGGCTATAAAAATTTCGTCGCACTATGATGAAGTCCTAGAACTTTTTGAAAAAAAAGGGTTTTATTCTGCCCTCTCGGTAAGGTGTGGCCATGAAGGCGAAATCGCCACTTTCGAACCCGACAGGTACAAGGGGCAAAAGGTCGACTACCTTTCGCTCCTCATAGGGAAGAAGGTGAAAAAGTGATATATTTTATCGGCGCAGGGCCGGGGGACCCGGAGCTGATTACCGTAAAAGGGAGGAAAATACTTTCTTCTTGCGACGTGGTGATTTACGCGGGCTCGCTGGTCAACCCCCTCGTTTTGAAGTACGCAAAAGGTAATGCCAGGATATACGACAGTTCCCGCATGGACTTGGATGAGATAGTA
The DNA here is from genome assembly GCA_030446005.1 of Tepidanaerobacteraceae bacterium. Taxonomy (GTDB): domain Bacteria; phylum Bacillota; class Thermosediminibacteria; order Thermosediminibacterales; family Thermosediminibacteraceae; genus Fervidicola. The sequence goes on from JASUSP010000039.1 coordinate 13,966, forward strand.
GAGGTGATGAAGGATGCCCACCAAAGAGGAATGGACGTCGCAAGACTTCACACCGGCGACCCTTCACTTTACAGTGCAGTAAGGGAACAGGCCGGCAAGCTTGAAAAATTGGGAATCCCGTACGAGATAGTCCCCGGCGTCAGCTCCTTTTGCGCGGCGTCTGCGGCGTTAAAAAGAGAGCTCACGGTGCCGGGAGTGAGCCAGACGGTAATAATTACCAGGATTCCCGGAAGGACTCCGGTACCCGAAAACGAGGACTTGAAAGAACTTTCGGCCCACAGAGCCACACTGGTGCTGTTTTTGAGCGCGGGCAACATGGAAGATGCTGTGGGGCGGATAATCGGCTCTTACGGCCCCGACGCGCCGGCGGCGGTAGTGTACAAGGCAAGCTGGGAAGACGAAAAAGTCGTGCGGGGAAAATTGAAGGACATCGCCGTCAAGGCGAAAAACGAAGGCATAGAAAAAACGGCCTTGTTGATTGTAGGAAACGCGCTCGGGGATAACTTTGAGCTTTCGAAGCTTTATTCGCCCGATTTTTCCCACGGCTGTCGGGGTGCTCGAAAATGAAAAGAGCGGTGATCGCGGTGACAGAAAGGGGCGGGAATTTGGCCGCATTCATTGCCGAAAAGCTGAATGCGGACCTTTACCTCCCCGAAAAGTACGCAAAAGAAAAGGGCGCGGGCGAAAAAAAAGGCACATACCCAATAGTTGGGGAATTCGTGCCGTTCGTCGAGGGGATTTTTGACCGGTACCGGGCTTTGATTTTCGTTTCGGCCGTCGGTATAGCCGTGAGGGCAATCGCCGGAGCGGTAAAAAGTAAACTTTCAGACCCTGCGGTCGTGGTGGTTGATGAGGGTGGAAACTTTTGCGTGAGCCTGCTTTCGGGGCATTTCGGAGGAGCCAACGAACTTGCGAAAGATTTAGCGGAATTGATAGGAGCGACGCCGGTCATCACGACGGCCACGGACGTGGCGGGAATCAAAGCTCCCGATGACATGGCGCGCAAGCTCAAGTTACACATAGAAAAGGCCGGGGACCTGAAGAAGGTAAATTCCTGTCTTTTGAGAGGAGATAAGGTGGTTTGTGCGGTGGGCCCTGACTTTCCGAAAAAATTGATTGAAGACAACTTATCCGTGCAAATTGTGGAAGTGGGTACCATCCCCCGGGATGCAAAGGCGGCCGTTTTTGTCACCGATTATGAGATAGAGCCGCCTGGCATTCCTCACGTCGTCCTGAGGCCGAAAAGAATCGTGCTGGGAATCGGGTGCAAAAAGGGAGCGGATTTTCATAAGCTCAAATCCCTCATGGAAAGGTTTTTTTTAAAGCTAGGCCTTTCCGTTTCGGGGGTGGGGAAAATAGCGACGCTGGACATAAAAAAGGACGAAGAATGCATCCTCAAGCTTTCCGGATACCTGGGCGTTCCTGTCGATTTCCACAGCGTCGGGGAATTAAAAAAATTCGAATCGCTTTTTCCAAAGTCCTGTTTTGTGAAGGAAAAAATCGGCGTGGGAAGTGTCGCAAGACCTGCTGCCTTTATTTCGAGCTACAAAGGGGAGGAATTGGGATATATCAGCGAGGGAGGATTTACCCTTGCCGCGTACAGGAGGGTTTTTCATGAGCTGGATTAAAGTGGTGGGAATCGGCCCCGGAAGCATGGATGACCTGACCCCCAGAGCTTTAAGAGCCATCGTGGAAGCCGACGCCGTTGTGGGTTACGTCAAGTATTTGAAGTTCATCGACTCCCTCGTGGAAGGCAAAACGGTGGTGGCTTCCGGAATGAGAACGGAAGCTGAAAGATGCAAAAAGGCCATAGAACTTTATAAAAAAGGGCTGAAAGTGAGCGTAATAAGCGGAGGAGACCCAGGGATTTACGGAATGGCCGGCCTCTTGCTGGAGCTTGCGGTGAAAGAAGGGCTAAGAGCCGAAATAGAAGTGGTACCGGGGATAACGGCTTTGAATTTCGCATCCTCTCTTCTGGGTGCCCCTATCATGCAGGACTTTGCGGCGATAAGCCTTTCCGACCACCTCACTCCATGGCAGATAATCGAAAAGAGGCTGGATATGGCGGCGGCAGCGGATTTCGTGATTGCCCTTTACAATCCGGCAAGTTCCGAAAGGCCCGGGAGCTTCAAAAAGGCCTGCGACATCCTAATGAAGCACAAAAAGGCCGACACGCCGGTGGGGATAGTAAAAAATGCCTTCAGGGAAGGGGAGTGGGTGAAGCTGACCACTCTTTCCGAGGCCCCGGATTACCCCGTAGATATGAATACCGTGGTCATAGTGGGGTCTTCTTCCACAAAGGTGATGGGCAACTGGATGATAACACCCAGGGGGTATGAGATATGATACTGGTACTCGCAGGGACCGAGGAGGGGAGGAAACTTTCCGAAAACCTGTATAAAATGGGTCTTGATGTAATGGCCAGCGTCGTTTCCGAATACGGCAAAAGCCTTCTGGACCGTAAGTTGAAGGCAAGGGCCGGTCCACTGAACGAAGAGGAATTGGGCCAACTTATTGAAATACACGATATAAAAATATTAATTGACGCAACCCACCCCTTTGCCGCCGACATAAGCAGGACGGCCATGAAGGTGTGTTCAGAAAAAAAAGTGAGGTACATCAGGTTTGAAAGGGAAAGCGCCGATGTGGACCTGCCGGGCGTGATAAGGGTTGATTCCTTCGAAGAGGCCAGGATGAAAGCGGAGGAATTTGACTTCATATTCCTCACCACGGGAAGCAGGAATCTTCACGTTTTTTCCGATTTAAAGGAAAGAGGGAAGAAGCTCAAAGTCCGGGTTCTTCCGAGCAGCGAAGTCATCAAAAAATGCGAAGAATTGGGCTTTTTGCCCGACGAAATAATAGCAGCCAAAGGCCCTTTCAGCGAAGAGATGAATTACATCATGTTCAGGGATTTCAAAGCAGAGGTGGTCGTGACAAAAGAAAGCGGGCCTACCGGAGGGGTGTTGGAGAAAATTAAAGCGTGCCGAAGGCTCCAAATCCCGTTAATCGTTATTAGACGGCCATGCCTTTCTTATCCTGTCGTGGTGCGAAACATGGAAGAACTGTTAAAGGAGATGGGACCTAAAATGGGATAGGCGGGATCTTCCTCGTAGGAGTGGACCACCGGGCGCCGGTGGAAGTTAGGGAAAAGGTAGCCGTAAGAAAGGATGATATAAAGGATTGCCTTTTAAGGATAAAGGCGATTCCCGGCCTGAAAGAGGCGGTTTTGCTTTCTACCTGCAACAGGACCGAATTTTACGCGGTAATGGAAGATTCGGTAAGACCCGGTGCAATGGAATTTTTTAAACTCTCGGGCGGAGATTACGAAGAAATTTCCCGTTATATATACGTTCACGAAGGAGAAAAAGCTGTAAGGCATCTTTTCAGGGTAGCCTGCGGATTGGAATCGATGGTCGTGGGAGAAGACCAGATTTTAGGGCAGGTAAAGGAGGCCTGGGAACGGTCTAAAGAATCGCAAAGCTCTGGCAAAATTTTGAACAGGCTTTTTCTTGATGCGGTGACCTTGGGGAAAAAGACGAGGAGTGAGGTCAAAATATCGGACGTGCCCCTTTCAGTGAGCTATATAGCTGTAAGATTTATAGAGGAATACTTCGGAAGCCTTAAAGGGAAGAAGGCCTTCGTCCTCGGAACGGGCAAGACCGGCAGGATAACGATAAAATACCTGCTCCAGAAGGGTGTAGGGGAAGTTTTCGTAACCAGCAGGACCTGGGAAAGAGCTTTGGCGTTAAAAGAGGAAATACCCGAAGTCTACCTGGTGCCTTACGAGGAAAAATACCGGGCTATGGCCCGTTGCCAGATTGTTATAAGCGCCAGCGGGGCACCGCACTATACCGTGGACTGCGAGAAGTTCGCACAAATTTATACGGGAGGAGGGGTAGCTTTTTTGGACCTTTCCGTACCCCGGGATATAGACCCCGAAATCGCCCGTTTGCCCAACGTCCAAATCTTTACCCTGGATGACCTTAAAAAAACCGCCGAGGAAAACCAAAAAAAGAGGCTTTACCTCGCAAAAAAAATCGAGGAAATGGTAGATAGTGCCGTGAAGGATTACATGAATTGGTTGAAAACTCTTCAGGTGGTGCCGGTGATAAAAAAAGTTTCGGATTTTGCAAATACCGTGTGCGCCGAAGAATTCGAAAATTTGATCCGCCGGCTGCAAAATGTGGACGACGAGGGAAAAAGGCAGATAAAAAGGGCCATGGAAAGGGTTTGTTCAAAAATGACCGCAATTTACCTGGAGACGATAAAACACCTGGCGCTCTTTACTGGGGGTGATGTCGACGGCTAGGGTGGTGCGGGTGGGCACGAGGCAAAGCGAGCTTGCCCTGATTCAGACGGAAATAATAATCGGAAAACTTTTAGAATATTTTCCGGACTGGAAATTCGAAGTCGTTAAAATAAAGACAAAGGGGGACAGGATGGAGAAAGCCGACCTCAAAGAAATTGGTGGGAAAGGCCTTTTCGTTAAGGAAATAGAAGAGGCTTTGCTGAAGGGAGAAATCGACTTTGCGGTCCACAGCATGAAAGACATGCCCTACGAAATACCGGAAGGCTTGGTCTTAGCGGCAGTTTCGGAACGGGAAGATCCCAGGGACGTTTTGATTTCGAAAAACAAAAAGACGGTGAAAGAACTCGGTGCTCATTCTAAAATAGGCACTTCCAGTTTGAGGCGACAGGTTCAGCTAAAAGCGCTCAGGCCCGACCTTGAAGTGGTGCCGGTGCGGGGAAATATTGCCACAAGGCTGAGAAAGATGGACGAACTTGGTTTGGACGGCATAGTCCTTGCCGCGGCAGGCCTTAAGCGTTTGAAAATGGAAGGCCTTATTGCGGAATATTTCTCCGTCCACGAAATGGTGCCGGCCGTAGGGCAGGGAGCTCTTGCCGTGGAAACCAGAAAGGAAAGCGAATTCGAAAACCTGTTAAAAAAGATAAATCACAAACCCACCGAAATTTCGATTTGCGCGGAGCGGGAATTCATGAAAGCCCTCGGCGGAAGCTGCAATTTTCCGATAGGAGCCTACGCCAGGATTGAAGGCGGTAAAATAGTTCTCACCGGCATGGTGGAGAAAAACGGAATGGTAAAAAAAGCCACGATTTTCGGCGACATCGGAAATCCAAGAGAAGTGGGGGAAAATCTTGCGAAGTTGCTGGGTGATGAAGATGGCAGGTAAGGTTTATCTTGTGGGAGCTGGCCCCGGCGATGCGGGCCTCTTCACCTTAAAAGGGGCCGAATTGCTCAAAAAAGCTGACGTGGTCCTCTACGACCGGCTGGTAAACCCAGAGATTCTGAAATTCGCAAGAGAAGATGCCGAGCTCATAGATGTGGGGAAATCGCCGGGTGAAATCCCCGTGCCGCAGGATGAAATTAATAAACTTCTTTTCGAAAAAGCTAGAGAAAACCGCCTTGTAGTCAGACTAAAAGGAGGCGACCCCTTCGTCTTCGGAAGGGGTAGCGAAGAGGCGCTCTATCTTGCGGAAAGGAAAATCCCTGTGGAAATCGTCCCCGGCATTACCTCAGCCGTTGCAGTTCCGGCCTACGCGGGGATTCCCGTAACTTGCCGGGGTTTTTGTTCCTCTTTTCATGTCTTTGCGGGAAGCGAATATGTGGCGGATAAATTCGACTGGGAATGCATCTCAAAGCTCGAAGGCACCCTGGTTTTCCTGATGGGTGTGAAAAATATAGAGTACATCGCAAAAAATCTTATAGAAAATGGGAAAAACCCCCTGACCCCTTCGGCCATGACGATGTGGGGAACTACAGGGATGCAAAAGACGGTGGTCTCCTACCTTGCGGAAATAGCTGCAAAAGCCCGGAATGCGGGGATAGAAAACCCGGCGGTGCTCGTAGTCGGTGAAACCGTAAGTTTGAGGGAATATCTCAACTGGTTCGAGACGAAGCCGCTTTTCGGCAAAAGGATTCTGGCGACGGGTAGTGGCGACGACTTTCCGCTTTTAAAAGAATTGGGGGCCCAGGTCATCAGCTGTCCCACCATTAAAATAGTGTTCGATTTTGAGGAATCTCAAAAGGCCCTTGATAAAATGATCGATTCAGACCTCGTTATCTTTTCAAGTCCCAATGCGGTAAAGTCCGTAGTATCCGCAATGAGAAAAGCGGGGTTTGATGTAAGAAACCTGGCGAGGGCGACTTTGGCCGCGGTGGGGAAAAAAACCGCGGAAATATTGAAGGAAAACCTGCTTTTCCCGGAAATCCTGCCCGAGAAATACACATCCGGGGACCTTTTAAAAGCAATTCCCCCGGCGAAAAGAGGGGGAAAAGCCCTTGTGATCACCTCCGACATCGGCGGAAAAGAGCTAATAAAAGGGCTTGAGGATTTGGGTTACGAGGCCGTAAAAATTGCCGCGTACAAAAACCTTCCCAATGCCGGTGAAAAATGGAGGATTTTAAAAGAGACCGAAATGGGATTTGACGCGGCGGTTTTTACAAGCCCTTCGACCTTTATGTACCTTGAACAATTGATAGAAGACCTCTCTTTTCTTAAGGGGAAAACGATGATAATTTCAATAGGGCCCACCACGGCGAAAGCTATAGAAAAGAGAGGATTGAAAGTGGATTTGATGCCGGAGGAAAATACATTGGAAGGTATAGAGAAGGCCTTGCTGGAGCTATGGATGGGGAGGGTCACAACAGTTGAGGATAGTAATGCAAAAGAGTCTAATTTCGATTAGGTGATGATTGATGTTATTAAGCGTACAAAAAATAAAAGATATTCGGCATTAGCAAGAGGCCTTATAGCGGTAGTAACAGGCAAAGAGGTGCGAAAAGGCATGGTAACAATTCAGGCTAAGCTTATTTTTGACAGCAACGAAGATAAGCAGGAAGTATTAGACCTTATGAGAAGATGGTCATCTTGTGTAAGATTCGCATATAACAGGCTTTTAGAAGGATATAGCAGAAATGAACTCAAAAGAGAACTGCAAGGGATTTTCAGTTTAAATTCGAGGTATGTAGATGATGCGATA
>JASUSP010000040.1 GCA_030446005.1 Tepidanaerobacteraceae bacterium
TATCGTGATTCCGCGCTCCCTCTCCTCGGGCGCCTTGTCAATCTGGTCATACGCCACAAAGTTCGCGAGTCCTGTGCTGGAAAGACACTTGGTTATCGCTGCCGTCAGCGTGGTCTTCCCGTGGTCTACGTGACCTATCGTTCCTACGTTGACGTGAGGCTTTGTCCTCTCAAACTTTTGCTTTGCCATCGTTTTTCCTCCTTTTCAGGTTATTTGTTTATAATGGTTTCCGCAATGTTTTTGGGCACTTCTGCGTAATGAGAGAACTGCATGGTGTACGTGCCCCGGCCCTGTGTCTTGGACCTCAGGTCAGTCGCATAACCGAACATCTCCGCCAGCGGCACGTAGCCTCTTATGACCTGAACATTGCCTCGCATTTCAATGCCTTCTATGTGGCCCCTTCTGGAATTCAGGTCGCCTATGACATCGCCCATGTATTCTTCGGGCACCACTACCTCAACCTTCATTATGGGCTCAAGGAGAACAGGATCGGCTTTCTTCATCGCTTCTTTGAAAGCTACCGAACCTGCTATTTTGAATGCCATTTCAGAAGAGTCTACTTCGTGGTACGAACCATCAAACAGGGTCACCTTTACATCCACTACGGGATATCCTGCAAGAACGCCGTTTTGCATGGCTTCGCGCACACCAGCGTCCACGGCGGGTATATATTCCTTCGGAATCACGCCACCGACAATCTTGTTGATGAACTCGTAGCCCTTGCCTGGCTCCAGAGGCTCGATTTCAAGCCACACGTGACCGTATTGGCCGCGGCCACCGGTCTGGCGGATGTACTTTCCTTCGGCCTTCACGGCTTTTCTGATGGTCTCCTTATATGCCACCTGCGGTTTGCCCACATTGGCCTGAACCTTGAACTCCCTGAACATCCTGTCGACGATTATCTCGAGGTGCAATTCTCCCATGCCGGAAATTATGGTCTGGCCCGTTTCCGGGTCGGTGTAAGTTCTGAAGGTCGGGTCTTCTTCGGCCAACCTCTGGAGGGCAATGCTCATCTTTTCCTGATCGGCTTTGGTTTTGGGTTCAATGGCAACCGAGATAACCGGTTCCGGGAACTGCATGGATTCTAGGATTATGGGTTTGTCTTCGGCGCACAGCGTATCGCCCGTGGTGGTATCCTTCAAACCAACGGTTGCGACGATTTCTCCCGTCATGGCTTCTTCCATTTCCTGCCTGTGATTCGCGTGCATCCTTAAAATCCTGCCGATTCTTTCTTTTTTGTTCTTTGTGGAATTATAAACGTAGGAACCTGCTTTTAAGGTGCCAGAATAAATCCTGAAATAGGTCAATTTACCTACATACGGGTCGCTCATGATTTTGAAGGCTAGAGCGGAAAAAGCTTCATCGTCACTTGCGATTCTTTCGATTTCCTCACCGGTCGCGGGGTCCACTCCCTTTACCGGAGGTATATCAAGAGGTGAAGGCAGGTAGTCGATTATCGCGTCCAGAAGAAGCTGTACGCCTTTATTCCTGTAAGAAGAACCGCAAAGCACCGGAACGCCTCTTACTTCGACGCATGCTTTTCTGAGAACCGCTTTAATTTCTTCTTCCTTAATCTCTTCGCCCTCCAAGAATTTTTCCATAATAGTTTCGTCCAGGTCTGCCAAAGATTCCAGCATTTTTTCCCTGTATTCTTCCGCCTTTTCTTTTACCTCTTCGGGGATTTCCGTAACCTGAATGTCCGTGCCCAAATCGTTAGTGTAGATATAAGCTTTCATGCCGACCAGGTCCACTATTCCCCTGAAGTCATTCTCGCTTCCTATGGGTATCTGAATCGGCACGGGATTGGCACCCAGTCTTTCCTTAATCTGTTTTACCACGTTGTAGAAATCTGCGCCGATTATATCCATCTTGTTCACGTACGCTATACGCGGAACATGGTACTTATCCGCCTGCCGCCATACCGTCTCGGACTGGGGCTCCACGCCGCCTTTTGCACAGAACACCGCAACAGCTCCATCCAGCACGCGCAATGACCTTTCTACTTCTACCGTAAAATCCACGTGGCCTGGCGTATCGATGATGTTAATCTGATGGTCCTTCCAATAGCAGGTCGTAGAAGCCGAAGTTATGGTGATACCTCTTTCCTGTTCCTGCACCATCCAGTCCATAGTGGCGGTACCTTCGTGAACTTCGCCAAGCTTATGCACTTTTCCAGTGTAAAACAGGATTCTTTCGGTGGTAGTGGTCTTTCCGGCGTCTATATGAGCCATTATACCTATATTCCTTAATCTGTTCAGCGGAATCTGTCTAGGCATTTGCTACACCCCTTTCCGTATAAAATGGCGAAAATGGCCAAAGCCCGCTTCAGATTACCACCGGTAATGGGCAAAAGCTCTGTTGGCTTCCGCCATTCTGTGAGTTTCGTCCTTCTTCTTTACAGCACCGCCCGTTCCGTTGGCAGCATCCATTATTTCGGCGGCCAATTTTTCCTGAATGGTCTTCTTGTCATTGCGTACGCGGGCGTACTCCACGAGCCAGCGGATACCCAGGGAAATTCTCCTGTGTTCGGGCACTTCTATGGGCACCTGATAGGTAGCTCCGCCCACCCTCCGGGGTCTAACCTCGAGGACGGGCATCACGTTTTTTAAGGCTTCATGGAAAACCTCCAGCGGGTCCTTCCCGGTTTTTTCGCGAATTATTTCAAAAGCTTTGTAGCACGCCTTTTGGGCAATGCTCTTTTTCCCGTCGTACATGAGTTTGTTGATGAGCTTGGTCACTAACTTGCTCTTGTATATGGGGTCCTCGGGTACATCTCTTCGAACGACATGACCTTTCCTTGGCATTCTCTTCCCTCCTTCCAATTAAGACTTCGGCCTCTTAGCTCCGTAAAGGGAGCGGCCCTGTCTCCTGTTGGCGACTCCTGCCGCATCTAAAGCACCGCGGATGATGTGGTACCTTACGCCGGGGAGGTCCTTCACTCTGCCGCCTCTTACTAGAACCACCGAGTGTTCCTGCAGGTTGTGACCTATACCCGGAATGTAAGCTGTAATTTCCACACCGTTGGTAAGTCTTACCCTCGCTATTTTTCTCAAAGCGGAGTTGGGCTTTTTGGGCGTGGTGGTCTTAACAACGGTACACACTCCCCGCTTTTGCGGACATCCCCTCAAGGCAGGAGATTTGGATTTGTGTGCCACCTTCTTCCTTCCCTTTCTTACCAGCTGGTTTATCGTCGGCATTGTTACACCTCCTTCCTAAGTCAGTAAAAAAGAATGCCCCATAATAGGGGCATCTTTTGTTTTCTATTGTAGATTTAATATCGCAGCCGATGCTGCCCCTACGTCGATGCCGCACGCCTCCCCCAGTTCCTTCATCGTAGCTACCGGTACTATTTCAATGCCTTTAGCCCGGCACAGCTCTTTCAACCCGGCAACTACATGTTCTTCCGCGTCTTCAGCGATAAAAACTACCGCTGCTTGACCTTTTTCGACCGCTTTCAACGTCTGTTTCGTACCTACCGTCTTTTTGGGGGCACTTTTTAATTTGCTAAGCATTCTATGCCCTCCTCAAGCTTATCGCTTTTTGTGAAGCTTGAGCACGCACTTATATATTTTAGCATTATCGGAGGTCAGTGTCAACCAAGTTTTACCCCGCATCAGCCATTAGCATCTTCAATCTGCTGGTTCGCGGCTTGGTTTTCCTGCCCCTGACCCTCTACATGTATTTTGATGTTTCTGTAGCGCTTCATGCCGGTACCCGCAGGTATGAGCTTTCCTATAATGACGTTTTCCTTGAGCCCAATCAATGGGTCCACCTTGCCTTTTATGGCCGCCTCTGTCAGAACCCGCGCCGTTTCCTGGAAAGACGCTGCGGAGAGAAAGGAATCGGTGGCAAGGGATGCTTTCGTTATACCTAATAGGACCCTCCTTGCCTCTGCGGGCTTTTTCCCTTCGCGCTTTGCGTGCTCGTTAATTTCTTCGAATTCGAAAATATCCACCAGTTCTCCGGGCAAAAGGTCGGTGTCTCCCGGATCTTCTATTTTCACCTTGCGCAGCATCTGTCGGATTATGATCTCGATGTGCTTATCGTTGATATCCACTCCCTGCATCCGGTAGACTTTGAGCACTTCCTGCAAAAGGTAGGCTTGAACGCCTCCCACGCCTTTTATTCTCAATATGTCGTGGGGATTTATGGGACCTTCGCACAGGGGGTCTCCCGCTTCCACGCGGCTACCGTTTTCCACCGTAAGCCTCGCTCCATAGGGAATCTGATAAACCCTTACTTCGCCGTCGTCGCTGGTGACTTCCACTTCCCTCTTCTTTTTGTTGTCCAGGATTCTGACGATACCCGCATTTTCCGTGATGACCGCCTGTCCCTTTGGTCTTCGGGCTTCAAAGAGTTCTTCAACTCTCGGAAGACCCTGGGTTATGTCGTATCCGGCGATTCCGCCGGTATGGAATGTCCTCATGGTAAGCTGCGTTCCCGGCTCTCCGATGGATTGGGCCGCTATGATTCCCACCGCTTCACCCACTTCCACGGGTCCGCCGGTTGCCAGGTTCTTGCCGTAACACTTGGCGCATACGCCGTGGCGCGTCCTGCAGGTGAACACCGAGCGGATTTTGACCTCCTCGATGCCCGCAGCCACTATTTTTTCCGCAATTTCGTCGGTAATCATTTCGTTGGCTCTGACGAGTATTTCGCCCGTTTTTGGATCCACCACATCTTCCAAAGCATACCGGCCATCGATGCGCTCTTTTAAAGTTTCTATCACTTCTTTGCCGTCCATTATGGCCCTTACAGTCACACCTTCTGTGGTGCCGCAGTCCAGTTCCCTCACTATCACATCCTGGCTGACATCCACCAGGCGCCTGGTTAGATAACCGGAGTCAGCGGTCCTTAAAGCTGTGTCAGCAAGACCTTTTCTTGCACCGTGGGTTGATATGAAGTATTCCAGCACGGTAAGACCTTCCCTGAAATTGGCCTTAATCGGCAGGTCTATGATGCGTCCCGCAGTGTCGGCCATGAGACCTCTCATGCCGGCCAGCTGTCTTATCTGCTGCTTATTACCTCTTGCACCGGAATTGGCCATCATGTAGACGGAATTTAATTTATCGAGACTGTTCATCAGGCTTTCCGTGACGCGGTCTGTAGCGTTGGCCCAGATTTCGATGACCTTCTCGTAGCGTTCTTCGTCGGAAATGAGGCCTCGCCTGTACATGAGCTCTACCTGGTCAACCTGTTCTTCCGCTTCCGAGATAATTTTTTCCTTGTCCTTCGGTATCTCTATATCGGTGATGCCGATGGTTATGCCGGCCTTTGTGGCGAAATGAAAACCTAATTCCTTTATCCTATCGAGCATCTCGGCGGTTTTGGTTGTGCCGTGTTTTTTGTAGCAGCGGTCTACTATCTCTCCGAGCTTGCCTTTATCAACCAGCGTGTTTAGTTCCGGCTCGAAGAGGTTTTCTTCCTTGCTCCGGTCCACAAAGCCGAGGTCCTGCGGTATGCACTCGTTGAATATGATGCGGCCCGGTGTGGTCTTAATTATTTTCGAACGCCTTTGCCCGTTGATTTCCTTCGTCACCCTTACGTTGACCTTGGCGTGGAGGGATACCTCGCCCATGTTATATGCCAGGACGGCTTCTTCGGGAGAGGAAAAATACTTGCCCTCACCTTTTACGCCGTCCCGCTCGATGGTAAGGTAGTATATGCCGAGCACCATATCCTGCGTCGGCGTGACTACCGGTTTTCCATCGGCGGGCTTTAGCATATTGTTGGTGGAAAGCATGAGAAGCCTGGCCTCTGCCTGAGCCTCTGCCGAAAGAGGAACGTGGACGGCCATCTGGTCGCCATCAAAGTCGGCGTTGTAAGCTGTGCATACCAGCGGATGAATCTGGATGGCCCTACCTTCCACCAGCACCGGCTCGAAAGCCTGAATGCCCAGGCGGTGAAGCGTGGGAGCCCTGTTTAAGAGCACCGGATGCTCTTTTATGACATCCTCGAGCACGTCCCACACTTCAGGTTTTACCCTTTCCACCATCCTTTTTGCGCTCTTTATGTTGTGAGCGTAGCCCTCCTCCACCAGCTTTTTCATCACAAAGGGTTTGAAAAGCTCTAAGGCCATCTCCTTGGGAAGTCCACACTGGTAGAGTTTAAGCTCGGGGCCCACTACGATTACCGAACGGCCCGAATAGTCCACGCGCTTACCCAAAAGGTTTTGCCTGAAGCGCCCCTGCTTACCTTTCAGCATGTCGCTCAACGATTTCAGGGGCCTGTTGCCGGGGCCGGTTACCGGCCTTCCCCGCCGGCCGTTGTCTATGAGCGCATCTACCGCTTCCTGAAGCATCCTCTTTTCATTGCGCACTATTATGTCAGGTGCGCCCAGGTCCAGGAGCCTCTTTAACCTGTTGTTCCTGTTTATGACCCTGCGGTAAAGGTCGTTCAAATCCGAAGTGGCAAAGCGCCCTCCGTCCAGCTGCACCATCGGTCGGAGGTCCGGCGGGATAACCGGAATTACCTCGAGTATCATCCACTCGGGCCTGTTACCCGATTTTCTGAAAGCTTCCACCACTTCGAGCCTTCTTAAAATGCGAACTTTCTTCTGGCCGTTGGCCTCTTTGAGCTCGGCCCTGAGTTCTTTGGCGAGTTTGTCCAGGTCGATTTCCTGAAGTAATTCTTTTATCGCCTCCGCACCCATACCGGCCCTGAAGGCATTGCCATATTTTTCCCTGTATTCCCTGTATTCTTTCTCGGTTAGGAGCTGTTTCTTGGCAAGCGGAGTATTGCCCGGGTCGATTACAATGTATGAAGCAAAATATATGACTTTCTCCAAAGCACGCGGGGACATATCGAGCATGAGCCCGATTCTGCTCGGGATGCCTTTTAAAAACCAGATATGTGACACCGGGGCGGCAAGTTCGATGTGCCCCATTCTCTCGCGGCGCACCTTGGATTTGGTAACCTCAACGCCGCAACGATCGCAAATGACGCCTTTGTATTTCACCCTCTTATATTTGCCGCAATGGCATTCCCAGTCCTTGACGGGCCCAAATATCCTCTCGCAGAAAAGCCCGTGCTTTTCCGGTTTTAAAGTGCGGTAGTTTATGGTTTCGGGCTTTTTGACTTCGCCCCTTGACCATTCTCTTATCTGCTCCGGGGAGGCAAGACCTATCCTTATGGAATCAAAAAAGTTCAGCTCAAGCAAAGGGCGTCTCTCCCTTCATTGATTAATAATCGTCTTCATCGCTTTCTTCAAAATCCAGCGCATCATTGAAGTCTTCATCAAAGTCTATATCCTTTTCCAATTCCCTATCCGATAACAGGTCTTCGTACAGTTCCTCTTCTTCCGGCTCTTCTTCCGCCTCCTCTTCGCCCTCATTCATCACGGGAGTTTCTCCCTGGCCTTCTAGACCTTCCATATTCACATCCAGGCCTTCCACTTCCTCATCGTCATCGGTTTCCTTAATCTCTATCTCCTTGGCATCCTCGGAAAGAATCTTTACGTCAAGGCACAGCGACTGCAATTCTTTTATGAGCACCTTGAAGGATTCGGGTATCCCCGGCTCGGGCACGTTTTCGCCCTTTACGATGGCCTCGTAAGTTTTCACGCGGCCCATCACGTCATCGGACTTCACGGTAAGCAGTTCCTGCAAGGTGTAGCTCGCACCATAAGCCTCCAAAGCCCACACTTCCATCTCGCCGAACCTCTGTCCACCGAACTGGGCCTTTCCGCCGAGGGGCTGCTGCGTAACGAGCGAATAGGGACCGGTAGACCTGGCGTGAATCTTGTCGTCCACCAGGTGGACCAGTTTCAACATGTACATGTAGCCTACCGTAACTTTCCTGTCGAAAGGTTCGCCGGTGCGGCCGTCCCTGAGCTCTATCTTGCCATCTTCCGGCAAACCTGCTTTTCTAAGACATTCAAAGATTTCTTCCTCATCGGCACCGTCAAAAACCGGAGTTGCAACATACCAGCCCAAGGCTTTGGCAGCCCATCCCAGATGCGTTTCCAGTATCTGACCTATGTTCATTCGCGAAGGAACGCCCAACGGGTTTAGCACTATGTCCACAGGCGTGCCGTCGGGTAAAAACGGCATGTCTTCTACCGGCAAAATCCTGGAAATTACTCCTTTGTTTCCGTGACGACCTGCCATCTTGTCTCCCACGGATATCTTCCTCTTTTGCGCCACGTAGACCCTCACCAATTGGTTTACCCCGGGCGGCAGTTCGTCGCCGTTTTCCCTGCTGAACACTTTGACATCCACCACAATGCCGTATTCGCCGTGTGGGACTCGCAGCGAGGTATCCCTGACCTCCCTTGCCTTTTCGCCGAATATAGCTCTAAGCAGCCTTTCCTCGGCCGTAAGTTCAGTTTCACCCTTGGGAGTTACCTTGCCCACCAGGATATCTCCCGCCCGGACTTCGGCTCCGATCCTTATGATTCCCCTTTCGTCCAAGTCTTTCAGGGCATCTTCTCCCACGTTGGGAATATCCCTAGTTATCTCTTCAGGGCCAAGCTTCGTGTCTCTCGCCTCAGCCTCGTATTGCTCTATGTGAATCGATGTGAAAACGTCATCTTTGACAAGACGTTCCGAAATCAAAATGGCATCTTCGTAGTTGTAGCCTTCCCACGGCATGAAGGCCACAAGCACGTTTTTGCCCAGCGCCAGCTCGCCGTGGTCGGTAGAAGGTCCGTCGGCTATGGGCTGACCGGCTTCGACCCTTTCACCTTTTTTTACGATGGGTCTTTGGTTTATGCAGGTTCCCTGGTTGGACCTCATAAATTTGTGGACCTTGTATACGTCAAGTCCGTTGTCTTTATCCCTGCGAATTATTATTTCCCTTGCCGTAACCCTTTCTACCACGCCGGAATTTTTCGCCACAATCATTACGCCGGAGTCCAAAGCCGCCCTCCACTCTATCCCCGTTCCAACCAAGGGCGCTTCGGTGGTTATGAGGGGCACCGCCTGGCGTTGCATGTTGGAACCCATGAGGGCGCGGTTGGCGTCGTCATGTTCGAGGAAAGGTATGAGGGCAGTCGCCACGCTGACCAGCTGTTTCGGCGTAAGGTCCATGTAGTCCACTTCTTCGGCGGAAACCAGTATCGTTTCGTCCTTGTATCTTGCCGTAACCCTCTTTTGAATAAACCTGCCCTCTTCGTCCAGAGGCACGTTAGCCTGAGCAATTACATACTCGTCTTCTTCGTCGGCGGTAAGGTATTCTATTTCGTCGGTGACCACGCCTCTTTCTTTGTCAACCTTGCGGTAAGGAGTTTCGATAAAACCGTACTCGTTGACTCTAGCATAAGTGCTGAGCGAGCTTATAAGTCCGATGTTGGGGCCTTCGGGGGTTTCTATTGGACACATGCGGCCGTAGTGGGAATAATGCACGTCCCTCACTTCAAATCCGGCCCGCTCGCGGCTAAGGCCTCCGGGACCCAGGGCGCTGAGCCTTCTTTTGTGGGTGAGTTCCGCTAAGGGATTTGTCTGGTCCATGAACTGAGAAAGCTGGCTGCTTCCAAAAAATTCCTTTATGGCCGCTACCAGTGGCCTTATATTGATAAGCCCTTGAGGAGTTATGGCATCCACATCCTGGATGGTCATCCGCTCTTTAATAACCCTTTCCATCCGGGCAAGCCCTATGCGGAACTGATTTTGCAAAAGCTCTCCTACCGACCTCACCCTGCGGTTGCCCAGGTGGTCGATATCGTCTATGTCACCTATGCCGTAAGAGAGGTTGAGAAGATAATTAACAGTGGCGACTATGTCGTCGACGGTGATGTATTTTTCGGTGCGGAATACGTCCGTACCGTCACCTTCGTTATATCCGTTGGCTATCACCTTTACGGCCCTGTCTTCTTCAACCAGCACTTTAATTTCGTTTATCCTTCGCTGTTCTAGCGTTTCGGCCATCTGGTGAGTGATTTTTTGGCCTCGTTTTATTATTAACTCACCGGTTACGGGGTCCTCTATGTTCTCCGCTGCCGTCTTGCCCACGATTCGGTTTTTCAACCGAAGCTTTTTGTTGAATTTATACCTGCCCACGCTCGCCAGGTCGTACCGCTTGGGGTCGAAAAACAGTGCCTCCAGCAACGACCTTGCATTTTCCACCGTCGGCGGCTCTCCGGGCCTCAAACGCTTGTAAATTTCGATTAAAGCTTCTTCCTGATTCTCCGTATTGTCCTTTTCTAAAGTGCGGAGGATTTTCTCGTCCTCTCCCAAGAGTTCCAGAATCTGGGCATTGCTGCTGTAACCCAAAGCTCTCAAAAGGACGGTAACAGGGATTTTCCTCGTTCTGTCCACCCTCACATATATAACTTCGTTAGAGTCGGTTTCCAGTTCAAGCCACGCGCCGCGATTGGGGATTACGGTTCCCATGTAGAGGGCCCTGCCGTTTTTGTCTATCTGCCTATCGAAGTACACACCGGGAGAGCGCACGAGCTGGCTTACAATTACCCGCTCCGCCCCGTTTATTATGAAGGTGCCGTTTTCGGTCATGAGCGGAAAATCGCCCATGAAGACATCCTGCTCTTTTACCTCTCCTGTCTCCTTGTTTATAAGCCTAACCCGAACTTTCAGCGGAACAGCGTATGTAACATCCCTCTCCTTGCATTCATCCACCGAGTATTTGGGATTGTTGTCCAAAGTATAGTCCAGAAATTCCAGCACCAGATTGCCGGTAAAATCTTCTATTGGGGAAAATTCCTGAAGAACCTCTCTTAACCCTTCCCTCAAAAACCATTCGTAGGAATTTTTTTGTATCTCTATCAGGTACGGAAGGTCCATTACTTCTTGAATTTTGCCAAAACTCCAGCGGGTGCGTCCTCCTACTTTAACAGGACGAACCATTCCATTTTTCACCCCTTTATAAAAGTAAAAATAGCCAAAAGCAAGGCCCCCAGTTTAAACCCGCTTTTGGTTTTTGCCCAATTCTCATCTATATAGTATTAACCATTTTCAGTTTATTCTATTCAACCTCGCATCGTTTGACTAATTTTGTCCATAATCGTGCAGTTTATAATAATATCACAGGGAAGTTAATTTGTCAACAAAATTCCCTCCATCAAGTCCGCCTCGCTTACGACGATGGACTTGAGCCCAAGGAATCTCATTATTTCCAAAGCTATAAGCGCTCCCGCTGCTATGATATCGGCGCGCTCTGGCAGGAGGCCGGGAATTTTTTTTCTTTCACTTAAGTCGAGGCTGCAGAGATTTTTTGTCATTTCTTCCACAGCTTCGAATTCGAGGATAGAGCCGTGCACTTTGGACCAGTGATATTCCTCAAGCTCATGAAAAATAGCGGAAAGGGTGGTAAAAGTGCCACCGACGCCTATTGCTGTCACTCTCTCGGCTTTCATGCTCTCAAAACTTTTTTTGAATCCCGAAAGCAGCTTCCTCGCTTCAAGTTGCAGTGCGGCTATTTCTTCATTTTTAGGCGGGTCGGACTTCAAAAATTGCCTCGTCCATCTTACGGCACCCATCGGCAGGCTTTCCTCCAGTTTTATCTCTCTTTCACCTAGCGCTAGTTCCGTGCTGCCTCCCCCTATATCTATAACCAGGGCCTGTCCTTCCACTTTAAGTAATTCCTTTGCTCCGATAAACGAGAGCCTTGCTTCCTCCTGCCCCGAAAGAAGTCTTACCTCAAGGCCGGTTCTTTGCCTCAATTTTTCTAAAAATTCCCCGCCGTTCTTGGCTTCGCGGACGGCACTGGTGGCGAAAGCGATTATGCGCTGGCAGCCGAAAGCCATAGCCTTGTTTTTGAAACCCATAACCGCCGACATAGTATTTTCCACCGACTCCTGCCCTAGTATGCCATTTTTTGCGACATTTTCCCCGAGGCGGGTGGTAACCAGGTCTTTAAATATGGGATTTATTTTTCTGCCTTCCATCTCTGCAACAAGAAGCCTCACAGAATTAGAGCCCAGGTCTATGACAGCCGCTTTCATGTGACTCCTCCCGGTTTTAAAAATTTGAACTAAAAATCCAGGGCTTTAACCCTGGATGTCTTTCCAACGCCTGATAAAATTTATTGGTTTCGGGGTATATCAGTATGCCTTGCGCTTAGGTCCCCCCGCCCCCTTCTTGGCCACGTATTTTTTTAAATCTTTTTGACGCTCTTCGCTCTCCTTTAAAAACCTTGCCAGCTTTTCCTCAAAACTCATAATGTTGGTTCTCCGGGGCCTGGGGTTTTCTCTCGTCTTTCGAATCGAAAGGCTGACTTTTCCATCGTCGGATATGGCGATGACCTTCACCTTTACCACATCGTTGCAATCCAGATAATCCCTTACGTCCTTTACAAATCCATCCGCCACCTCCGAAATATGCACAAGGCCGGTGACGCCTTCGGGCAACTCCACGAAAGCCCCGAATTTGGTAATTCCCGTAACTTTCCCCTCTACGATTTGTCCTACCTCTACAGGCATTATAAAAGTATTCCTCCTTCAAAGATTACACTCAATGGCTTTATTATACTCCATATATCAGACTTAAGTCAATAAAAATTTAGCTTCAGCGCCCGGGTGACACCTTATAAAGTATTTCGCCGGGCTTGACCAAACCAAGCTGGTCCCTTGCCAATTCTTCTATGTAACTTTCAGTATTCAAAAGCTCGATTTCTTTCTTCAGCTTTTCTCTTTCAGCCGAAAGCCGGTTCATCTCCCGGCTGAGTTCGAGTTCCTGCCTGCGCAAATCGTTGATTTTAAACTGCTGAACCGTAAAAGTATAAACGAAATAGACCAAAAAAATTAAAAGCAGTACTCTACCTATTTTAATCTTCTTTTTCGCTCCCACCGCAAGTCCTCCCTTTTAATATTAGATTCGATAAATCCTATAAAAATCCTCCTTTTTAATATTTCCGTTTAGCCATCAGCCTCCGGGTTTCTTCTGCGATTCTCCTCAAAAGCTTCACCGCTTTCCATCGCATTGCGAGCCTTAAAATTCTCAGCGGAAAGCAGGTCGTTTTTAAAAAAATCCTCTCCAGCTTGATTGAAATCCTTATAAAATAGGGACTTACGGCGGAGCAGTAAACCAAAAGACCCGTAGCGAACCCCAAAAAAAGATAACCTCTAACCTGTCCGTAATTTATTTTGTAGACTATGCAAAAAGTTACAAGAGCCATAAAGCCCCAGTATATGAAGTCGCCGACAGCCGTCAAAAAAGGTCCCGGCCTTAAAAATCTCCTTATTCTCCTGTATATGTCGAAAAAAAGTCCGGCTAAAATTCCCGATGATAGCGCACCCGCCAGGAAAAGAAGCTGGAGATCCACATCGGCTATATTCATAAGCCTTTCCTTCCTTTACCGTTACCGTCTGCAGCCGCTACCTAAAAAGGCGATTTAAAAACCCCTTTCCCTTTTCCACAGCCGAACCTTCTTCCGTATAGGAAATTATCTTGACATAACCTTCTATTACGATGACGCCTTCATCCAGATTTAGCTGCTTCATGTGCATCTTTTCTCCCTTCACGTTGAGCGTACCTCTTTCCGTCGCAACGACTATATCCTCATCGGTGAATTTCTCCACATTGAGCACACCGTTAATCTCCAAAATCTCCCTGTCGTTCAAAACGAGCCTGTGCTTGGAGGACCTTTTTTCTTCCAACAAAAAACCCTCCCTTCCGATAACTTTCCTTAGGAAATTATATTAGGGAGGGATTTATATTATGACGCTTTTAATCCCATAGTTTCACAACATCTACGTCCTTGAAATAGTACCTTATTATGTCCTCAGGCGATTTCCCCTGCTGTGCAAGAACGCGGGCACCCCATTGGGACATTCCCACGCCATGCCCGAAACCCTTGCCTTCCATCACAATTTTGTCCTGCTCTATCCTCAAACTCGTAAGCAATGTGGACCTCATCCTCATGGGGTCCAGGGCCGTTCTTAAATCTGCAGCGTGCACGACGGCACTGCCTATCTTTATCTTTGTCGCCCTGCCCGAAGGCCCTCTTTCCACTACGGATACTTCATTGATTTCCCCGGTATCCTGCCCTAGTTTTTCCTTCAAAAGGCGCCTCACTTCATTCTTGCCAAAGACAGCTTTCCATATCCGCTTACCTTCGGGTCCCGCGTTCTCATCGGGGGATTTAATCACTGCGATGTACGGCGGTTCTTTTTCCTTGTAATTTAAGCCTTCCTTGGCAGTAGCCGTAAGGCCTCCCGCATGGGAATGAAACCAGGCCTTGACAAAATTCCCTTTATACGTTATAACCTCTCCCCTGGTCATTTCTACCGCTTTTTTCACCTTATCGTTGATTTTACCTGGATTCCAGGCCTGAGCTTCCTCAAAATCGGTAGATATATGGGCATTCCCGTATTTAGAAGTCCCTTTGTCCTGAACGAACTCCAGAACGTAGGTCCTGGCCAGTATTGCCTGGGCCGCGAGGGCCTCCACCGGCCAGTTGTTTTCCATCTCTCCGGCCACGACGCCCGCCACATAATCTTCCAGTTTCATTTTTTTCCTCTGTCCGCTTTCAACTTCATATACTACAAGCTCCGGTTCTTTGCCCCGTCCCCGGCTTATCTTGTCCGGAATTTTCGGAAGTTCGGGAGTCTTTTCGGCACCCTGCCTTGTTCTGCATCCGGGGAGCACCAAAGCCAGTATTAAAACCATTGCCAATATAATCGTTAGTTTCGTCCTCATATACGAGCCTCCCCAGGTTCAATTTTTATTAACAGGTTACGATATTAGTATTTTTCTAAAAGGAAGAATTAATTATCGCGGGAATAAAAAAAAATAGGCCCATTGGAGCCCATAAATAAGCCATGAAAACCAAAATATTATTGCGGTCTTCTTATTTGTTTATCATATCTTTCAGGGCCTTGCCAGCTTTAAAAGCAGGAATGGCAGCCGCAGGAATGTCAATTTCTTCTCCAGTCTGAGGATTGCGGCCTTTTCTCGGGCTTCTCTCCCTTACCTCAAAAGTGCCGAATCCAACAAGCTGTACCTTGTCTTTTTTTGCCAGAGCTTCGGATACGGCTTCGATGAAGGCATTCAGAGCTTTTTCCGAATCCTTTTTGGTCAATCCGCTCTTTTCTGCCATTACCGAGATTAGTTCCGCTTTGTTCACTCAGCTTCCCTCCTTAATAATTCTTAAGTTTTATGCCTCTTTATCATAATTAGTCTATTCTCCGCGAAAGGCCAAAATCCTTCTTGTCCTAAGGTAATTTATAACTTTTTTTCTTGTATTTTCCCTTCATCCCACAATCGATCCATGTCTTCTAAAGTCATTTCCTGTAATTTTTTGCCCATTTTTGACGAAGCTTCTTCGACATACTTAAACCTGCGTATAAACTTATTCGTAGCTTCCCTCAGTGCCAACTCGGGGTTCACCCCGAGAAACCTCGCCACATTTACCATAGCGAAAAAAAGGTCTCCTATCTCTTCCATTATTTTGCCTCTATCATTGCCTTTATATACTTCTTTCAGCTCTTTGAGCTCTTCGTACACTTTTCCCAGGGCCCCGTCCACATTTTCCCAATCAAAGCCTACTCTTGCGGCTTTCTCCTGGACTTTATAAGCCCTCATCAGCGCCGGAAAGGACTCGGGTATCTTGTCCATTGTTTCGGCATAAGATTTTACGTCTTTTTCTTTCTTTTTTATCTCTTCCCAGTGTTTCAGCACTTCTTCTGCGCTATTCAGCTGTTTTTCGCCAAAAATATGGGGATGGCGGCGAATCATCTTCTCGCAAATGATGTTGACAACATCATCAAATTTAAATTCTCCCTTTTCTTCGGCAATCCTCGATAAGAAAACTATCTGCAAAAGAAGGTCTCCCAGTTCTTCCGATAGCTCTTTTGGGTCACCGCCGTCTATGGCATCCATAACCTCGTAGGCTTCTTCCAGCAAAAAAGGCTTGAGCGTCTCCGGAGTCTGGGCTTTGTCCCAGGGGCAGCCGTTTTCCCCTCTGAGCCTTGCCATTATATCCACAAGGTCCCGAATGGAATAGCCTGACGTATCAATCACCTCCTTTTAAAATTAATCCCGTTTAACCAGCGGATTAGCCGCGCTCCTCCCGGCAGCAGGCTTAGCTCTTCCTCTCCCACTCCTCCTATAGCCAAAAGTATAGCCACATACACGAAAACGCCCAGGCCCACCGAGCCCAGGGTGGCAATGCCATTGCCGTACCCCGCCGCAGTGGCAAAACCATAAAATTGATGAACGAAAAGTCCCATTGCCGTTGCCGCAACCGCAGGTTTCATCACCATGCTTTTGAGATGCAAAGTCATGCCGGTGAATTTCACGGCTGATATAAAATTCAAAACCGATGCGATGAGATAGCCAGCTACGGTGCCCATGGCCGCCCCTTTTATGTTTATAATCGGCAGTGCAGTCAAAGTATAATTTACGACCACTTTAAAAACCGCTCCAAAAGCTAAATTTTTGACAGGCACCATGGTTTTTCCGATTCCCTGGAGAAGACCAGTCGTGGTCTGCTGGAGAGCCAAAAATACTATGCCCCAGGATAAAATCGAAAGCGGAATGCCGGCCTCGGGGTTTTTGTAAAGAAGGGCGCACACGGGCCCGGCCAGCACGTATAATCCCACCGCCGCCGGCAGCGCAAACATCAACGTCACCCTTATGCCGACCTCGGCCCTTTGAGCCACCAGATGCATATTTTTCAAAGCCATGGCTTCCGATATCGCAGGCACCAGGCTGGCGGCAATGCTCAAAGTCATCACAGCCGGCAGATTTATGATAGGTGCGGCCATCCCGGTAAGCTGACCGTACAGCTGCGTGGCCCTAACCATTGAAAAACCCGCGTCTTGAAGCCTTCTTGTCACTATCGCCGCATCAGCCAGGTTCATGACGGGTATGATAAGTCCTCCTAACGTTATGGGCACCGCAAACGAAAAAAGCTGCCACGCTATTTTAAACGGATTTTCAACCCGGCCATTTGAAGCTTCTTCAAAAGAACCGAAGATGCTGGTCTTCTTCCTGCCGTAGACGGCCACCAGCACCAACAATCCCGCTACCGAACCCACCACGGGCCCGAAAGCCGCTCCGGCAGCCGCATATTCAACGCCGCGGGGAAGGAGAACGGTTGCCAGCAAAAATACCGATATAACCCGTCCCAGCTGTTCGACCACCTGGGATAAAGCAGAAGGAGTCATATCCTGCAACCCCTGAAAAAAACCACGAAAGCAGGACATTACTGATACGAAAAAAATAGCAGGTGAAATGCTGAGCAATGGGTAAAAAGCTTTTGGATTTCCCAGGACTTTTTCCGCCAGAAACCGCGCATTTAACATCAAAAGCACAGTAAGGAAAGCGCCCACTGCAGTCAGGACCATCAGGGAAACTTTAAAAATTCTGTAAGCATTGCGGTATCTCTTCACCGCCACTTCTCCGGCCACCATCTTCGATATGGCGGTGGGAAGGCCTGCGGTAGAAATGGAAAGCAGCGTCACATAAATGGGATAAGCCATTTGATAAAGGCCCATGCCCTCTTCCTTTATCATCATGGCAAGGGGAATCCTGTAGACTGCTCCGAGTATCTTTACCAGAAATCCGGCTGCCGTAAGTACCATAGCTCCTTTTAAAAAAGAATTCTGCCTTTCGGTCAAAAAGACCCCGCCTTTCTCTTTTTTCTAAGGTTCTACGACCCTTAATTATATTCTATTTGCCTTTCTCTTGCAATATTTGCGACTTGTCGAAGAATTTTTCTTGCCAAACGCGATTATATATTATACTATAATATTGTATACAAAGTTACGGTATATCATAAAAAAAGAAAAAATATATCATTTTACACAGGGGGCCTTCAAATAATGAATCACTTAAAATCACTTGGTATATCAAATCTCGGAAGGGTTTACTTTAACCTGCCGGTGCCAAGGCTGATAGAACACGCATTAAAAAGGGGAGAAGGCGTTCTTGCTTCCAACGGAGCTTTAATAGTACATACAGGAAAATACACCGGCCGTTCCCCTAACGACAAGTTCATAGTAGAAGACCCGAAAGCCTTCTATGAGATATGGTGGAGCAACAACAAGCGTTTTCCCCGGTCGAAATTTGAGGCTCTTTTTCGCCGCATGACTTCTTACCTTCAGAACCGGGAGCTTTACGTTTTCGACGGGTTCGCAGGTGCAGACGGTCGCTTTCGAATCCCTTTGCGCGTGATAAATGAATATGCCCACCAGAACCTTTTTGCCCGGCAGCTCTTCATAAGAGCCACCGAAAAGGAACTGGAGGATTTTTGGCCCGAAATTACCGTAATTGCCGCCCCAGGCTTCAAAGCCCAGCCCGAAGTCGACGGTACTAACTCCGAAGCTTTTATAATAATCAGTTTGGAGGAAAAGTTGGTTTTAATCGGCGGCACCCTCTATTCGGGGGAAATCAAAAAATCGGTTTTTACAGTGCTGAACTACCTGATGCCCAAGTCGGGAGTCCTTCCCATGCACTGTTCTGCCAATAAGGGCCGCGATGGTTCAACAGCGCTGTTCTTCGGCCTTTCGGGAACCGGCAAGACCACGCTTTCGGCAGACCCGGAAAGGCTTCTGATTGGCGATGATGAACACGGGTGGTCGGACGAAGGTATTTTTAATTTCGAAGGCGGCTGTTACGCAAAATGCATAAACCTGTCCAGGGAAAAAGAGCCCCAAATATACGATGCCATTAAATTCGGCACGGTGCTGGAAAACGTAGTGTATGACGAAACCACCAGAGAACCCGATTTTAAAAGCGATGCCATCACAGAAAATACCCGAGCGGCATATCCCGTCGATTTCATACCGGGCGCGGTCATTCCGGGAACGGGAGGACACCCCCGCACGATAATTTTCCTCACGGCCGATGCCTTCGGCGTGCTGCCGCCGATAGCAAAACTTTCTTTCGAACAGGCCATGTACTATTTTATATCCGGCTATACCAGCAAATTAGCCGGCACGGAGCGGGGAATCACCGAGCCTCAAGCGACTTTCTCCGCCTGCTTCGGCGCACCATTTCTTCCCCTTTCCCCAATCGTTTACGCCAAGCTTCTCGGCGAAAAAATCAAAAAACACGGCACCGAAGTATTTCTGGTAAACACCGGCTGGACCGGAGGGCCGTATGGAACCGGCCGAAGGATAGACCTAAATTACACCCGTGCCATGGTTAAGAGTGCTATAGAAGGAAAGCTTTCCGAGGTTGAGTTTGAAAAGGACCCCGTATTCGGCCTTATGATACCCAAGAGCTGTCCTGGGGTTCCTTCCGAAATTCTCAATCCCAAAAACACCTGGCATGACAAAAAATCTTACGACGATACCGCTATTAAACTCGCCCGGAGTTTTGTGGACAATTTCAAAAAGTTTTCTCACGAGATGCCGGAGCTTGAGGCTTTTGGACCTAAGACATATCGAGTAGGAGGGGGTGACTAACCCCCGTCCCCTCACACCACCGGACATGCGGGCCCGCATTCGGCGGTTCACCAAGCTTCACGAAGCCTCTGATAGCGTTCGATTAAGCTCGTCAGGCCCTGGGATTGCCAGTAGGCGTTGCCCAGGGCTCTGTTCATTG
>JASUSP010000001.1 GCA_030446005.1 Tepidanaerobacteraceae bacterium
CCTCCGGTACGCTTAGATCATAACACAACCGGAGAAGAATAGCAAGCCGCCATTCATCCCCCGATTAAAATCGGGGGCATTCTGGCGGATTTTTGTAAAATTCCTGCCATCTTTAAAAGTTAACAGATTACCTTCTATCAATTGCTTTTGCTGGGTATAAATCCTAACGTTATTACCCCTGATTTTAAAGCTGACGGCTCCGTGAATGTCTGTTCTAAAAACTTTAATTTTGTTTTCTTCCAAAAGTTTTATAACTCTGGATGATGGATGCCCGAAACTGTTATTTTCCCCAACAGAAATTACCGCAACGTCAGGGTCTACTTTTTTTAAAAATTCTTCAGAAGTGGAAGTAGCACTCCCATGGTGAGCTATCTTCACCACATCCGCTTTCACATCGCATTCGGCTAAAACATCCCTTTCTCCCTCAAAGCCTAGGTCGCCGGTAAAAAGAAAACTCAGTCCTTTGTACATCATTTTCAGTACCACCGAATTGTCGTTGTCGTCCTCAAAAAATTGGTGCTTCTTTGGGTTTAAAACGTGAAATACCGCATTCCCCACCCGGAAGGCATCGCCCCGGGACATTGCCAAAACGGGTATTTTCTTTTTTTCGGCGAGCTCCGCCACCTTTCGATAAATCTCCGAACCATCCGGGTGGCCAATCACCACCGTCCCCACATTCATCTCTTCAAGTATCGACATGAGCCCTCCGGCGTGGTCAGAATCAAAATGGGTGAAAACCGCCACATCAAGTTTTTGAACACCTTGTTCGTAAAGATATGGCAAAACCACGTCCTTTCCGATGTCAAAGCTGCCCTTATAGTAAGCGGGCATTCCCCCTCCATCTATGAGCACCGTTCCGCCATCTTCAGTCCTTATGAAAATGCAGTCCCCCTGGCCGACGTCCAAAAAAGTCACTTCAAAGCCTGGACTTGTCGAAATCAGGCTTGCTAATACGATTAACAAGCAAAGACCGACAACGGCAAATTTATACCTTTTTTTAATCCTTAAGGCTTCCACCGGTGCAAAAACTGCGTAAAGCAAAGTGATATAAGCTAAACCTGCAATAGGTCCCAAAGAAGGGACTGAAAAAGTGGCATAAGGTAGCTTCGATGCAAAAGTCGTTACCCAATCCATCAAAAAGACCAGCCATCCGGTAATCTTTACAATCGGTACGGCAAGAACCGGTATGAAATTTACAAGGCCTCCCAAAAATCCCCCTATCAGAGCCACTCCGGCTAGTGGCACTATGATGAAGTTCAGTAAAAAGCCTGCCAGGGATATTTTGTGAAAATAATACGCAAGGAAGGGGAAAAGCGGCAATTGCGCTGATACTAGGACCGCCAGGGAGTTGCGGAAAAAGGCAGGAACTTTATAAAAATATCGCTGTACGGGCTTAAAAAATAGCACTAAACCAAGCGTTGCAGCAAAAGAAAGCTGAAAACTGGCCGAGAAAATATTGAAGCTGTTTGCCAAAAGCAGGATAAAACCTGCAAAACCCAGGCTGTTTAGCGGGTCGCTTTTCCTCCCGATTAATCTTCCCAGCATCACCACTTCAAGCATTAGAGCAGCCCTCAAAACCGGTGGCGACATCCCCGCCATTAGCGTATAAAATAAGACGGCTACGCTGCCAGCGATAAAACTTGCAGTCCGGGAAAGCTTAAAAAAATTCAGTATCCATCCCACACCCGCGTAGATTATGCCGACATTAGACCCCGAAGCCGTGAGTATGTGGAGGACACCCCCGTCGCCGAAAGCTTCCAAAACATCGTCCGGAATATCCCCCTTAAGTCCCAGCACTATTCCTGAAAGCAGGGATGCCAGCCTGGGTGGGAGCGCCCGCCGGTATAAATTCTGTATCCTTTCCCTGAAATTTAAGGCGGATTTAACCAGCGGGTTTACGTTACCCTTCCCTAAATACTTCATTTCCCGGGAAAACATGGTCGCCGTTATGCCCTTTTGCGCAAGGTACGCCCTGTAGTCGAACCCGCCGGGATTATCGTAATTTCGCGGCAGCCTGAGATCCCCGGAAAATTCCGCCACATCGCCGTAATTCAATAGCTTATTCGAATCCTTACGGGCGAGCGTTACCCGAATTTTGCCCGGAGCTTTAACGTATCTGCCGTCCTGCAAAATATATAATGTCTCGACTTCGTAGGTTACTTTTGTATCGTCTATTTCCGGAGGTGATACCACAGTGCCGATTACGGTTCTATAACTTCCCGCATAGTCTGCTATGGTGCCTTCCATCCTGGCGGAGTAGAAATTATGGTATAAAGCCCCTAGGGCAAATATTATAATTCCCAGGAGAACCGTTTTCCGAAAGTCCCTTGAAAAAAAATAAAGGCTAAAGCCGGATATAAGTAATAGGACAAAGGGCCATAAAATTCTTATGTATTCTCCAGCAACGATGCCCGATGCGAAAAATATAAAGGTAAATAAAAAGGGGCGGTACATAGCCCTGCCTCCCCTGTTACCTATTCAATTCTTAAAGAACGGTTTATTTTTATAATACATAAATTTTCAAAAAAGAACAACAGATTTTATTGTATTTTTTCTCATGAAGCTTATCGTCAGAGTTAAAACCTTTGTGTGATTTAGTGTTGTTTTTTGAATTGAAGGTAATTTGGCGAAAGATGCTCTAGAAAGTTATTTATCTTATAGAAACATCCTTCCACATAACCTGCTTCTTTGAATAATCCTTTCTTTTTTAGATAATCCGTATATTTTTCTACAAACTTTTCATCAAAAAGTTCCTCTAACGAATTTATAATTGTTTCGCGATAATCTATTTTTTTAGGTAGGTTCTCGATGAAATTCTTGATGTAGGAGATGTAAATTTTATAGAGAAAATCAAGTTGAGCCGGTGTTAAAGGTGTTAAAAGAAAAATAGAAAAACTGAGCATATTTTCCATTTCTTCTTTATCTTTCTTTTCTTTTTTAATACGCTCCATTTCTTCCGATATCCATTTTTCGATACCGGCCAAAAAATATTCAAGCATCCCTTCTTTTATCCCCGCCACAAAAAATTCCGGCGATACTATTCGCTCGATACCAACCTTTTCCATTTTATCCTGCGTATTTAAGGAATTCTTGACATAGATTTCTGCAAGACCAGAATAAATCGAATAAAGGGGAAGCTCCACTCGTTCGATTTCGGAAATCATCCTTTCCATTTCATTTTCATATAACAGTTTCAGGTGTTCGCCGGAATAATGCAAAAAATTAGGAGTTTCCATCGATATCTCTTCAAATACTTTTCTTAATTTTTTCATATCCGTAACTTTTTCGGTTACAAGTTCCCACAACTTCTCGTTGCACTCTACTATCTCGTCTTTTGAAACTTCATAAACACACCTTATAAAATCACGAACATGACCTTCTTCCGCCGCAATACTTATGGCCCATAAAATCACTTTCATCTCTTCCCTTGAATATTCGTCATACCTAATAGACCTTGCGATTCGAAGGAGTAAAGTCTCAACAAAGTCTTTTTCGAAAATTTTTTGCATTTTTTCTCTTTCATTCTTCGCAAACATTTCACCTGGAACTCTTACCATCTTTAAACCGGACTTTTGCCTTAGGAGATCCTTAAAACTCTCGCTGAAGTCAACTTCTTCGTCTTCCTCTTCCATCCACGCTTCCATCATTAATTCCATAATGTCTGAAGTATCTAAAACCTTATTTCCTAATTTAAAACCGAGTAAAGCAGAAATCACATTAACTATGGATAAACCCGTAGCCGTAAACATTCCTTCGTATTCTTTTAATATTTCCCGCTTAATTTCTTCCACCCTGTCCATACAACATTTTTTATACTTCTTTCCGCTACCGCAGGGGCACTTGTCGTTTCTGTCAACTTCAAAAAGGCGCATCATTTACATTCCCTCGCTTTAATCATGATTCTCAAATAAAATCTCCTGAAGGGACTACCTGAGTTCCACGGGTATGGTGGCTATTTTATAGGTTCGGCCTCCTAACTTTGCCCTGCCCACCATTACCAAAGCTCTGGACCATAGAGTGCCAAGAGAAGACTCTGGAGGCCGCTCGGCCCAGAAAAAGCCATCTCCCTGCATGGAGCCGAACTTGCGGGTTTCGGCGTTCCAACCTGCTATATCCACCACGTTGAAGCAAGTACTTTAAAAGCTCCCTCTCTTCACTCCCCAAATATCGTAAAGCCTTTTTAAGGTTCTCTCGCCTCAGGAGGAAATAACCTGTAGCAATTGGCGCTCCAGAGTTAACGCCAGATTATTCCGCACAAAAACGCTGTCCTCGTATCCAAGAACCTGGTTGAACTTATCTTTGGCTTCCTCTATTTTACCCTCATTTAATAACTTTCTGCCTCTATCGTATAGCTTTGCCAGCTTTTCTCTATCCATCGCGGGGCTCCCCTTTATTTTGGTTCCATACAGAGATTCTTGGTATATTATATCATAAAAAACGTCTTTATGTCTTCCATATTGGGTTTGCTGATTTATCGTTCGTCAATCAGCCATCTTTCACCTTCTCCTCAACACCACCCCCGGCCTTTCTCCGGTGAATTGCTCATTCAAGATCACCGGTACGCCGTTGACAAGTACGTGGACCATCCCTTTGGAGTAATGATGTGGGTCACCGTAGGCGGAGCTGTAATCTATGTTCCAGTAATCGAACACAGCTATGTCGGCCTTAAATCCGGGCTTGAGCACCCCCCCTGTCATGAAGGCCCAATTTCCAGGCAGGAAGGTAAGTCATCTTCTTTACCGCCTCTTCCAGCGAAAGGAGATTTTCTTCGCGGACGTAAGAGGATATTACTTTTCTGAAAGTCATATAGCCCCGGGGATGGGGTTTGCCCTCGCCGAACTCTAATATCTCCGAATCGCTGCAGACCATAGAAAGGTCATGTTTTATTATGTAGCGGACGTCATCCTCGCTCATCCCTCCTGCTAAAACATAAATATCCCTGTCTTTTTCCAAAAGGTGGAATATAGTGTCGTAAGGGTCCATCTCTAAAATTTTGGATATTTCGGCGATGGACTTTCCTTCGAATTCCTTAAATTTTTCTGAGGAAGAAATAATCAACCCATCAAAACCGGCGTCCAGTATGATGTTTTCAAAATCGTAGCTGGGCCTTGAAAGTTCGGACCTAAACCTCTCCCGCACATCTTTTTTTGCTATCTGTTCTTCAAAGGCCTGTCCCCTTATCCAGCTGGGCAAGCAGTCGTAAAGTCCCGTGTTAGCAAAGGTGCACGGATATACGTCGCAGGTGACCTCCACTCCCCGGCGGCGGTAATACTGCATGAGGTCGAGGGTTGTTTTTATAAGGCCCCAGTTCCTTTTGCCGGAAGCCTTGTGATGGGAGATTTGCACCCTAACGCCGGTCTTTTTGCCCACTTCTATGGCTTCCATTACCGCATCGACAAGTAAGTCCGATTCATTTCTTATGTGGGTCGCGTATATACCCCGATATTCTTTCACTACCGAACATAGCTCTGCAATCTCGTTCGTATCGGCGAAAATGCCGGGGTCATATATAAGGCCGGTGCTTATGCCGAAGGCCCCGCTTTCCATAGCTTCCGAAAGAACGCGCTTCATTTCATCCATTTCCTCTTTCGAAGGTTTTACATCTTCCAAGCCCAGCACCGCTCCCCTGATATTGCCGTGACCCACCAGATTTGCTATATTCACGGCCTTTGGATATTTGTCCAAAATTTTCAGGTAAGCGCCGAAAGGCATGTTCTCGCTTTCCATTTCTAAAGGTAAATTCTTACCGAACACCTTTTCGAACATGCGGCGGTTTTTGGGCGTAAGCGGAGCCCCGCTGTAACCGCAGTTCCCGACAACCAGCGTGGTAACGCCCTGACTCAGGTAATTTGGGGCATCGGGCAGAAAGATTACCGAAAAATCGCTGTGGTTGTGGATGTCTATAAAGCCCGGCGCTGCAATAAGGCCGGTGCAATCCAGCTCCTTTTCGCCGTTTCCTTCAGCCTTGCCTACCAAGACAATCACATCACCTTTGATGCCGATGTCGCCGTAAAATGCCGGCGCATCTGTGCCGTCAAGGATTTTCAAGTTTTTCAAAAGCACATCATAGGTCTTTTTCAATCCGGACATTTGAAATTGTTCTCCTTTCTATAGTGTAATTTCTCAATTTTTTTTGTCACCATCTTACAATCCCCGAAAAATCCAGTTCTCCCGCCCTGTGGCAGGCCACAAAATGGCCGGTTTTAACCTCCCTGAGTTCCGGAATTTCCTCCCGGCATATCTTTTCGGCATACGGACATCTCGGATAGAGGCGACACCCCGGCGGCGGGTTTATAAGGCTGGGTGGGTCTCCCGAAAGCAGAAGTTTTTTCCGGCTTCTGCCTCTAGGAGAAAGGCTGGGAGCTGAAGATAAAAGTCCCGCCGTGTATGGATGAAGGGGACTGCTGTAAATTTCGTCAACTTGAGCTATTTCCACAATCTTTCCCAAGTACATCACGCCAATTCGGTCGCTAACGTATCTCACCACCGAAAGGTTATGCGTTATGAAAAGATAGGTGAGGTTATACCTTTCCTGAATTTCCAGCAATATGTTCAATATCTGAGCTTGTACCGATACATCCAGCGCTGAAGTTGGCTCATCGAGGACCATAAATTCCGGCTTTAAAACTAAAGCCCTCGCTATGCTCGCCCGCTGTTGCTGCCCTCCCGAAAGTTGATGCGGATAGCGGTTAAGAAGTTCCTTGCCCAGGGCCACTTTTTCAATAGTATCTTCCACTATCGCCTTGATTTCAGATTTTTTATATCCGTAAATTTCCAATGGCCGTTTAATGGAATCCAAAATAGTGGCCCTGGGATTTAAGGATGCGGCGGGGTCCTGAAAAACCATGCTCATCCGCCGCCTTATGTCTTTTAATTCTCTTCCTTTTGCTTTAAAAATATCCATGCCCTTAAAATAAATGGTGTTTTCTGTAGGGTCGGTAAGCCTCAACCGGTAGCAGAGGAAAAAATGTCCTTCACCTGCTTTTTTCAGCCGTGGCGCTATCTTCGAACATATCTCCATAGATTTCGGACATCGCGGATGAAAACTGCACCCTGCGGGCAGTTCGTATAAATTAGGAACACTGCCCGGAATGGTTTTCAGTCGACCCTGTTTTTTGGTTATTTTAGGGAGAGCTTCCATCAACAGTTGGGTGTAAGGATGGCGGGGTTTTTCAAAAATTTGTAAGACACTTCCTATCTCCACAATTTTCCCGGCATACATAACGCCCACCCTGTCGGCTAACTCCGCCACAATCCCGAAGTCATGGGTGATTACGAGGATGGAAGTGCCAAAAGTATCTTTTAAGTCTTTTATTATTTCCAGTATTTGCGCCTGAATCGTGACATCGAGGGCGGTCGTCGGTTCGTCGGCGATGAGAAGTTTGGGGTTTCTAGAAAGCATCATGGCAATCATTACTCTCTGGCGCATACCGCCGCTTAATTCGTGAGGATAGCTTCGGGCCCTTTCGGCGGGGTCCGGAATCTTGACGTCTTTAAAAATTTCAACGACTTTTTTCCAGGCCTCATCCCGCGGCACCCTGTCGAGAAGCACGGCCTCCGAAACCTGTATTCCCACAGGGTAGACGGGATTCAACGAATCTAGGGGGTTTTGAAAAATCATGCCGATTTCCTTACCCCTGACGGAAGACATCTCTTTTTCCTTCAACTTTACAAGGTCCTTTCCCCGAAAAATTATTTGGCCGCCAGTTATCGTGCAATTTTTAGGGACAAGCCTCATTATGCTCATAGCCGTCGTTGATTTGCCGCACCCGGATTCTCCTACAAGGGCGAAAATCTCGCCCTCTTTCACGTCAAAATTACATCGTCGACTGCCTGTACAGTTCCGCTTGTGGTTTTGAATACAACGGACAAGTTCTTCACCGAAAGAAGCGCGTCTTCCACCTTTGTTCCTCCTTTTTTTGCTACAATTTCAGCCTCGGGTCGAGGATATCTCTCAGGCCCTCACCTAAAAGATTGAAACCCAGGACCGTATAGACCAAGGCGATGCCAGGGAAAATGGAAATCCACGGAGCCTGCCTTATATAGTTCTTCCCTTCCGAAAGGATTAGGCCCCAGTCGGGAGAAGGCGGCTGGGCTCCGAGTCCCAGGAAACCAAGGGAAGTTGTGGAGAGAATTGCCTGGGGCAAGGTAAGCGTGGAAAGCACTATAATGGGCGAGAGCACGTTTGGAAGGATATACCGCAGTATTATGTTCAAATCTCCTTCGCCGAAAGCCCGCGCCGCTTCCACAAAAGGCATATTTTTTAATGCCTGAGTCTTCGCCCTCACGATTCGCGCAAACTGCGCCCAGCTGACCGCCGCTATGGCGATGACTACGTTTATCAAACTGGGCCCCAGCATCGTTACGATTGCCAAGGCCATTACAAGAGGAGGCAGAGCCCACGTAAGGTCGGTTACGAACATAACGATTTTGTCAAATTTTTTTCCGTAATAACCCGCAAGAAGTCCCAAAGTTACTCCGATTAAACTTTCGACCAGGACCACCACAAGGCCTACGCCCAATGCTATCCTGGTGCCGTAAATAACCCGGCTGAAAACGCACCGCCCGTACTGGTCGGTTCCGAAGGGAAACCGGGGCTGAGGAGCCCTCAAAGCCAACGAGACGTTCATCTCGTCGTAAGGGTGCGGTGCTATGGCATCGGCGAAAACTGCGACAACGGCCACGGTAAAGAGAATTATCAGCCCTGCCAAAAATACTTTGTTTCTTGTCAGCACTTTTACATCAAATTTCGCTCCCATCAGCTTTCCCCCCTTATTTCCGCACGGATTCGCGGGTCAAGGCAGGCAGTTATGATATCTCCGGCAATGTTTGAAACCACCGTCAAAATCGCGATGATAAAAATTATTCCCTAGACTACCGGAAAATCCTGGGAAGATATGGCCGTCCACAATAGCCTTCCCATCCCCGGCCAGGAAAAAATTGTTTCGATGATTACTGCACCGCCAACAGTCCACGGAAGGTAAAGAAAGAACATGAGCGTAACAGGAATAAGCGCGTTTCTGAGCACGTGAAAAATAAGTACTCTTTTTTCGCTCAATCCTTTAGCGTAGGCGGTGGACACATATTTTTCGCGCAGGACTTCCAGTACCTCGGAACGGGTCAGCCTCAGCGTGCTCGCCAAATTGGGCAGCGTCGCAGTCATCAAAGGCAAAATCAGAGAGCTCAAACCGTCGTAACCGGACACTGGCAAGAGTTTTAATTTCAAGCTGAAAATTAGGATCAAAAGTATCCCCAACCAGAAAGAGGGTATCGACCAAAAGATTATGGTGGATACCACCACTATGCTGTCAAAAATGCTGTGTTCTTTATACGCTGCCATCAGCCCGATGGGTATGGCTATGATGTACTGGAAAATCAAAGAACCGCCGGCAAGAAGAAGGGTGTAAGGCAGTCTTTCCTGAATCAAGGTGATGACTTTCTGTCCCGTGGTGATGGAAGTGCCGAAATCCCCCTGCAAAATATGAAAAAGCCAGTAGAAATACTGGACGTAAACAGGTTTATCAAGCCCCCAGTGTTTTTTAAGTTCCGCTATCTTTTCGGGCGGTATCCTGGGATTGGAAATGAGCTGGATTGGGTCTCCCGGCATGAGCTGCATGATGCAGAACAAAACTACCGTTACGACAAAAACAACGAATGCGCCGATTATTAGTTTCCTTACAGCATATTCCAACAAGTCGCTCACGGTATCTTCCTCCCCAACCCGGCAAAAACTACGTTTACTATCCTGTCGAACAACTCATCCCGCTTAGGGCCCGCAAGGTCATAGCAGTTCGTAAGCATGATGACGGCCACTCCTTCATCCACGAAGCGGGAAAAACGGGAGACGTAACCTATGGTTCCACCGCTGTGCCATATTTCCTTAACGCCTGCTCTTTCTCCTATAAACCACCCAAAACCGTAGCCTGTGGAAGTACCATCTCTCAGCACGTGAGGAGTAAAAGCTTCCTTCAAGGTCTCCTTTTTTACCAGCTTTTCCGTATAAAGGGCGTTGTGCCATTTGAACAGGTCTTCAACGGTAGATATTATGTTGCCGTCCGCCCACCCCAAAGCCGCGGGGGAAATCGGGGAACCCCCCCCTATAGCATCGTCGTAATCCAAAAGGCCTTTTTCCTTCAGCATCATCACGGCCATCGCGGTAAACTGCTTTGTAATGGAAGCTATAATAAACGCCGTATCGGTGTCGATGGGAATTCCATTTTCAATGTCCGCCATTTCGAAGCCTTTTTTGTAAACAACCTCGCCCCTTCGCCCTATTAACAAGGCCATGCCGGGGGTTTTTGAGGAAAAGTACTCCCCTGCTATTTCTTCGATTGCTTTTTCATCGACTTTCACGATTTCACCTCGCTTATAAGCTTTTCTAATAGCTCCAGGTCCATGTTACCCCCAGAAATCACCACACCGACATTCCTGCCTTTGAAACGCTCGCAGTGCTCCATAAGGCACGCCACCCCCACCGCCGCCGACGGTTCCGCCAAAATCTTTTCCCGGTCGATAAGCTTTATCACGGCTTCTTTTATGGTTTTTTCGGCAACCAGCAGAATATCGTCTATGCACTCTTTCGCCATAATGTAGGGTATCTCCCCTACGCCACCCACCAGAGCCTCGCAAATTGAAGGTTTGCTCTGATATCTTTCGTATAGTCTACCGTCTCGTAACGATGCCAGCATGGCAGGACAGGCCTCGGTCTGCACTCCTACAACCTTAATTCCCGGTTTTAGGGCTTTGGCTATTATGCTTATCCCCGTTATCATTCCACCGCCACCGATGGGCACCACCAACGTATCAAGGGCGGCATTATCTTCCAGCATCTCAAGGCCTATCGTCCCCTGCCCCGCTATGACCGCCTCATCCGAACAGGGATCTATCCATATCCCCCCAAGCTCTTTTACTTTTTGTTTTGCCAGGCAAAAGGCCTCGTCGAAATTCTTTCCCGCCACCACCAGTTTCGCCCCATACCTTTTTATCTTTTCTTTCTTGACGGCAGGAGTCACCTCCGGCACGTATACCGTGACATTGTTGATTCCAAGAAGACCGGAGACGTAGCTCACCACCGCACCGTGGTTTCCCGAAGAAGCTGTAACTATGCCTTTTTGCCTCTCTTCCGGTGCAAGGCAAAGAATTTTATTAACTGCACCCCTTATTTTATAAGCCTTGACCTTCTGCTGGCACTCGAGTTTGAGGAAAACCTGCCCACCCGTGATGTCGCTTAAAAAGTGGGATTTTTCAAAGGGTGTACGGTACACGTAATTTTTTATTCGCTCCCCTGCCAGAATTACGTCCTCGGGTCTTATCATTTTTACACCAGCCCTTTTTTAGCATATCAGCAATGGGCCCTGCACCTTTTCGGTGCAAGGCCCGCAATGCTCAATCGATTTTATCGGCGTCGTTCAAAAATATCCTTTCGTCGATGCTAACCTTCACTCCTGTTACCGACTTTCGAACGGCTATGTGTTGATATTCGGAAAAAAGAGGTACCACCGGCAATTCCGAGAGTATTTTTTCCTGTATTTCATTGTATTTGTCAGTTCTCTGATTCATGTCCCTAAAATATACCGCGCATCTTCGAGCAATCTATCCCATTCCTTATTTATCCAGGGTGCTTTCGAACTGCTGCTGAAATTGTAGTACAGGATATCAGGGTCGTTCCACCAGTATGACCGCATGGCAAGCTGAAAATCATGGTCCTGGATGGCCTGCTTTATATACTTTGATTCATATTCCCTCAACTCCAGATTTATTCCGATTTGTTTTAGCTGGGCCTGGATTACAGGGGCCGCCTGTTTAAGCATGGGAAAATCGAGCGCCACCATCATGGTAAGCGAAAGAGGTTTTCCGTTTTTCTCGAGAATTCCATCGCCATCCGTATCCTTATATCCGGCTTGAGCCAGCAGGTCTTTGGCCTTATCCTGATCGTAGCCGTACCTCGCCTTGAGCTCCATTTCCTTCTTTTTGTCGTAACAAAGCTGGGCAGGCGATAGGAGGCCGTACTTGGGAAGCACCGCCCCTTTTAGCACATCTTTTATCTCATCTTTGTTTATAGCAAGGGCAATGGCAGTCCTCACCTTTATATCGTCGAGAGGCTCGGCCTTGGTATTCATGGCAATGTAGCTTATGCCGGGCTGGACAATTGCAATCGGAGAAAAAAAAGACCGCTTTTTTTGCGTGCTATGATATGCTCCCATTGGGAGTTCATGCACCCCAAAAGCGGTCTTTGTTTATAAACCGGGCAAGCTATTTACCAAACGCTTAACGCGGTGTCTTTTTTAGTATTAGTATCAATTTGACACAGACATGGTACTGCCAAACTTTCACCATTTCCCGGCCCGGTCTAATAAAATATAAAAAGCCTATTTTCACGGAGGTGATAAAGTGGAATCCGGCATTGCCATTGCCGTTTCGGCCCACGGATACGGCGACGAAGAAGCCTTTGACTTCCGCGCCCATAAAACAGGACACCTGGTGATAAAGCCCCGGAGCGGAAAGGAATTCTTGGAAATGCTCACGAATGTCTCCAGGTCTTCAGGGGCCATAAATCTAGTAAAAGTGTTCACCCACTCCTACCCGCGGGGGATTATAATGACCAACTGGAGCGGCTTTTACGACGAGCCCGGGCCCGAAGATACCAACATGGCCGCATATATAATCGACCTTGCAGAACGTATTGAAAACGGAAAAATAATATTTTCTCCCAATCCCAGCTGGATGCTCTTTGGCTGCAACCTGGCAGGCCGTTTTTCCGAAAAACTTTCCCTTGCGGTTTCCGGCACCGTCATAGCTCCTCGAGGGGATAGCTTCCCGGAAATCGTGGGAAACCGCGAAAGCGGGGCATTCATCGCCGTATCCCGATGGGAGGTCTTCATAAAAGGCAAATACGCCTACAGCGCCGGAAAAAGGCTGAAAGCTTGGTAATTTTAAGTAATGTGCAAGCTTTGGTCTAGATAGCACCGCCTTTTTTTATTATAATAAAACCTGTAACCCTACAATATTTTTAACAGCAGCAAGGAGGAATGCGATGTTCTTTTTCGGTATTTTCGGAATTCAGGACAGGGAAAAGGTAATAAGAGATTTCGATGCAGCAGTATGTCCGTCTTGCGGCAGGCTTTCCAGGGCCGAACTTATAGAAGTTCTCACCTACTTCCACTTTTTTTTCATTCCCCTGTTTCAGTGGAACAGGAGGTATTTTGTAAAATTCCGGTGCTGTCCTGCCGTTTATGCGGTGGATAAGGAATATGCCGAAGAACTAAAAAGAGGGGCCGACCTGGATGTCGCCCGGCTCCACAAGATTTTCGGCCACGGAAGCTACTGCCCGGAATGCGGAAGTTTTGTCGACCCCTCCTTCAATTTTTGTCCTTATTGCGGAAGAAGGCTTAATTAGCCGTTTAGACTGTCTGCAAGGTCCTTCATCGTGTAGTAGCCCGGCGCCTTTTCCACTATAAACCTAGCGGCCCTCAGCGCACCCGCTGCCAAAACTTTTCTTGACGTCACCACATGACTTAACTCTATAGTCTCATCCTCGCCCCCAAAAATCACCCGGTGTTCCCCTACAAGATTTCCGGCCCTGATGGAATGAATGCCTATTTCGTTTTTATCCCTCTTTTTCCTCTTTTCGACCCTGCTGTAAACGAATTCGGCCCCACTTCTAACTTCCTTTATGGCCTCGGCCAGCATAATGGCCGTTCCGCTGGGGGCGTCTATTTTCTGGTTGTGATGCCTTTCAACTATTTCAACGTCGAAATCGGATAAAACGCGGGCCAGTTGCTTGGAAATCGTTACCATGAGGAATACCCCTAATGACATATTTTGTGAAACAAAAACCGGTATCGTTTTTGCAGCATCCTGCACCATCAGTCTATGGCTTTCTTCGAGGCCCGTAGTCCCTATCACCACCGGTATGCGGCGCGACAGAGCATATTTTAGCAAACTGCCAAGCGCCTCAGGATTGGAAAAATCCACTATTACGTCGGCTTTTTCCTCTATTTTGAATATGCTGTCGTAAATGGGAAAATCCCCCGTCTCCTCGAGTACGTCAACACCCGCAATTATTTCCATGTCCTTTTGTGATTTTACGAGTTCCGCTATAGTCCTTCCCATTTTTCCCCGTGCGCCGTTTAAGATAATCTTTATCATAAAAAGTCCCCCCTTATGGTATGATTGGAAAATACGTTAGTTAATTATTCTATTGAAATTTTTAAAGTTCCTGCTGAAAATAAAAAAGCCTCCCTTACAAAAGGAAAGCTTTTTTATCATCCTTTTTTCATTTATTTTATCATATAATAAAAAGATTCGAGTTCTTCGCTGTCGGCTCGCGGAAGCTTCACCTTTAACTCCTGAATAACCTCGTCGTCAACCTGGATAAATTTGTCACCCAACAGGCGAGCGCATATGTTGATGCTGGCCAGGGAATTTTTATGGTGGGTCACAAAGTCCAATATTTCCTCTATCTGCTTCTGCCGTTCGTCCACCCAAATGCACCTCCATTATTATTGTGAGCCCGAAAACCTCTATTTATTCCCTGAGCGACACATCGCCGCTCAAAACCCTTTCCACCGTGCCTCCATCGGTTTTAACCAGCAACGCGCCATCATCGTCCACATCCAGGGCCAATCCTTCCAGTTCGGAATTCCTGCCGATTATCCTGACTCGCCTCCCCAGGTTGCAGGAAAGCTGCCTCCATTCCTCCAGTACCTTTCCAAACTCGCCGTCTTCAAGGTATCTGTAGAATACCTCAAATTGCGAAAGAAATTCGGTTAAAATTTTCAATCGCTCGACATTCTTTCCGGACACAAGTTTCAACGACGTGGCCGTTTCTTTAATTTCCGCCGGAAAATCCGTGTTATTCACATTGACACCTATGCCTGTTACCACAAAATTGATACTGTCCATGTCGGCGCTCATTTCCGTCAAAATCCCAGCCACCTTTTTGCCCTCCACCAGAAGGTCGTTCGGCCATTTTATCCAGCAATCTATTCCGGCGACTTTCCTTATCGCTTTTGCAGCCGCTACCGCACAGGTCATGGTAATCCGGGGTGCTTCGTAGGGTTCCAGTGAAGGCCTTAGAATTATTGACAACCATATTCCTTCCCGGG
This sequence comes from Tepidanaerobacteraceae bacterium, assembly GCA_030446005.1. Taxonomy (GTDB): domain Bacteria; phylum Bacillota; class Thermosediminibacteria; order Thermosediminibacterales; family Thermosediminibacteraceae; genus Fervidicola. The sequence continues at coordinate 15,108 of JASUSP010000001.1, forward strand.
GCGGTGATACCCACCTCCTTCCCAGCCTCCCTTTTCCTCCCGTCTGCTCTTCCGCAATCACCAGCGTCCCGTGGGGTGCCCCATTCTGAGCCAACTTTTTTGCTTCATCGTTGGTGGAACCTATCGAAGGGTAATAGTAAATTTTGCGGGCCAGGAATTCGAGGCGGCTATTTTGTATAATCTCTTCTGGCAAAAGCAAATCCGGCGACTTTTTCAGACAATATCCCACCCTCGGCACCGAATCTATTTCGTATCCTAGCTTTCTTAAATGGTTTACCTGCTTCCATACGGCGGTGCGGCTGACACCGAATTTTTCGCTTATTTCTTCGCCTGAAACGTAATTGCCCTTTTTCGAAAGAAATAGCAGCAAAAGCTCATTTAGGGAACCGTCTTTCATCATGGCAAAAATCCACCTTTTTCCAAAGCTATTTTAAGCTACTTATAGTTTAATTTACCCGCTCATTTGTGTCAATGTCAAAAAGCCTGCCGGATTAAACTCCGGCAGGCTCCTGATTTTGAATCTTATTTTTCGATAACCATATCGCCGTTTACTGGAACACCTTTCAAAGTATCCTTTACAGGGCATCTTTCCTGTATGAGCTCGAAAAGTTTTTTTACGTTTTCCTCCGGGGAATCGGAAACTATGTGCATTTTGTACCGTATCTCGGAAAAACCTTTCCTTACGTTCGGATTTCTCCCCAGAAAACCGTCCGGGTCCAGGTCTCCTTCAAGGTCTACGGAAAATCCTTTCAACTCCACGCCGCACATCGGAGCGAAGGCACTGGCCACAATGGCCATGCATCCTCCTAGAGAACACAGGAGCATCTCAACGGGATTCATAGCGGTATCGGTCCCGCCGAGGTCTTTAGGTTCGTCAACGGTAACCTTAAATCCCCTGGCGGTTCCTTCGGCTACCATTCCGCCCTTCCACTCCGTTTTAGCTTTGAAGGTCACTTTCGCCATAACGATACCTCCCGGTCTAAAATTGATTCCTCTTAAAAGGTTTCGGTCACCGTAAAAGGCGAATGCAATTTTTGTGCCACCCATCACAATGCCTTCCGACGGCAATTTTCACATTTAAAGTGTTTAATTTTACGTACGGTGTCTTTTATCTTACACACTCATCGCTCATCCTTGGCATCGTCCATGTAATACTTAGTCCTTGTCTTTTCGTTATCACTCTTTTTCCTTTTTCTCCGGGTTTTTTACGGTCAAATTGTTAGGAGGCGTCTTCATAGGGTTTTCAATTTCGAATTCTCGGGAAAGCTCGTATTTTTCCGGTCTTTCGTCCTCGAAAAGCTCGCCTTTAAACCTCCTTCTATCCAATGGCGGCACCAGCTTTCCTTTCGATTCTCTCCCGTTCTTCCGAACACTTCCCATTCGCACTTTCCCCCTTTTTTTTGTCTTCAATCTTAGTATCTTCAATTGCAGCGATCGATATTTATGAATCAATTAAAAAAGCCCCTTCAAGGGGCTTTTTTCAATTCCTCTTCCAGGTATTTTATGAACTCACCGCTCACGTCCATCACCGTAATGTCTATATCCTTTACATCACCGAGAACTTCCTTATAAACTCTTGCCACATCCTTTTTGGGGACGCCTCCGACGCCTGTAGCCAGCGCCGGCAGAACCATGGATTTAACTTTCATTTCCCGGGCTTTCTCGAGGAGCGACTGAAGGCATTTCCTTACTATTTCTACGCTGGACGGCTCCGCCGGCCTCTTCATGGTCACTGCGTGAAAGATGTACTTGGCTTTCAATCCACCGGCGGTGGTAACGTAAACGTCTCCCGGCCGGGGGTCGAGCTGGCTGCAGACCCTTATGGCTTCGTCTTCAATCACTTTCCCGCCGGCTTTCTTTATTGCCAGGGCTACGCCGCCGCCCATGGGTCCGATGCCGTTTGCCGCATTTACTATAACGTCGGCCTCGGCCTTCGTTATGTCTCCCATGACAAGCTTCATTTTATCACCCCTTCGACCTAACATTTTGCAAGTTCGGACAGCTCTTCCAGTTTCTTTTTCCAGTAATCCCTCTTAGCTTTCAATTCCCCTATTAACTTCAGGTCGTGCTCGATGCAAAGTCCTTCCTGGACCCTGTTTTCGGCAAAATGAATGGCCTCATCAAAAGTTTCAAGAGCTCTTTTAAATAAATCTTCGGCATAACAAGCTCTCTCCCTTTCGTGAGGCCAGGTGGATTTTTTTGAATCCCTTATGACTGCTTTTAAAACATCGAAGAACTTTTCCCCCTCCGTGTAAAGATTTATGGAAAAATCAAGATGGTTGATCATTTTAAAACCTCCCGGCCGCTTTTATTTTATAATTTCCACAAAACTTTCAAAATTCCTCCTCGTTTTCAAAAAATATATTTCCTACAGGACCGCACCCAGGCCGGAGAGGGCCAGAATCAAAAGCCACATTTTTCCATCAAGCGGTACGGTGTGGAAGATAACCTGGAGCGACGGCACGTAGACAACTCCCAAAAGCATTGCAGCCGAAATTATCACAGCCAGCGTAAGGAAAAGATTCGAGAAAGGATTTATCCCCCATAAGGTGGCGTTTTCTTCTCTGCATTCAAAGGCAAATATGAGCTGGGCCATCACCAGGGTGGAAAAAGCTACCGTTCTTGAGAAGTTTATTTCGGAGCCCCCGTAATACCAGGATATCAGGTAGGAAGCTATGGTTGCAATGCTTATAAAAAACCCCCTGTAAAATATTTTCCGTCCCATGCCGCCGGAAAAAATACTTTCCCGTCTTTTTCGGGGTTTGCGGTTCATTACATCCCTCTCGGGCACGTCCGCTCCCAATGCAATGGCCGGCAGACCGTCGGTTATAAGGTTCATCCACAGTACCTGTATGGGCAAAAGCGGCAGCGGCATCCCCAGGAGCGATGACCACACCATCGTCAGCACTTCTCCGGTATTGCAGGAAAGCAAATAACGTATGAATTTTCGAATGTTGTCGTAAATGATGCGCCCTTCTTCCACGGCGGATACGATGCTTGCAAAATTGTCATCCAGCAGTATCATCGCCGAAGCTTCCTTCGTCACATCGGTACCGGTTTTACCCATGGAAATACCTATATCCGCTTCCTTTACCGCCGGAGCGTCGTTTACCCCGTCACCGGTCATTGCGACCACATGGCCCTTCTTTTTTAGCACTCGAACTATCCTCAACTTGTGCTTGGGAGTCACTCGGGCGTACACCGAAATATCATCTATGCATTTTAAAAACTCGGATTCGGACATTTCGTCGAGTTCCTGTCCCGTTATAATCCTACCACCTTTGCCCATCATGTTGAGTTCTTTCGCCACAGCCCAGGCGGTGGCCCTGTGGTCGCCGGTTATCATTACTGGCCTTATCCCAGCGGCAAAGCACCTTTCGACGGCCGTCGCCGCCTCGGGTCGCGGTGGATCTATCATTCCCATCAAACCTAGAAAAATCAAACCGGTCTCGATATTTTCGCTTAAGTCCCGAGTACTGTTTAATTTCCTGTAGGCAAATGCCAGAACCCTCAGTGCTTCCCTCCCCATATCCTCGTTTATCCGGGATATTTTTCTCTTTTCTGATAAAGTCATCTTTTTAACATTTCCATTTTCTTCTATACCATCGCAAAGTTCCAAAATTACGTCCACAGCGCCTTTTGTGAAAAGGAAAAACTCCCCCTTTCGGTTTTTCACAACCACCGACATGCGCTTTCGTTCCGAATCGAAAGGAATTTCCTTTATCCTTTTATAGGTCTTCTCAACGACATTTTTAAAAATCCCGGCCTTTGCGGCGGCAACCAGAAGTGCAACTTCCGTAGGGTCTCCGGCGGGCATCATCTCCTTTGACCTTACAATGCCCAAAATTCCGGACCTTTGTTCGTAAAGTTCGGCATTATTGCACGAAACCGCAATTTTGAGCAGTTTTTCCATGGAAGGGAAAGTTTGCTTCCGCAGCTCGCCTTCGGTCGTAATGAAATCTCCTTCGAGCCGGTAACCGCTTCCCGTTACCATCACCGTTTCGCCATTCACGTATATTTTCCTTACGGTCATCCTGTTTTCGGTCAGGGTTCCCGTTTTATCGCTGCATATAACTGTAGCACACCCGAGGGTTTCCACGGCCGTAAGTTTTCTTACCAACACATTCTTTTTCACCATCCGCTGAACTCCCATAGCGAGCACCATAGTGACCACAGCAGGCAACCCTTCGGGTATCGCTGCTACGGCAAGGCTTACACCAAAAAGGAACATCTGGTAAATCTCCTCGCCCCTCAGAACCCCTAACATCGCGACCATAAAGCATATTAAAAGGCAAAAAGCGAGGAGCTGTTTGCCCAATTCATCCAACCGCCTTTGAAGTGGAGTTTGTTCTTCCCCGACGCCTTCCATCATTCCGGCGATTTTGCCCATTTCCGTATTCATTCCTGTTTGCGTCACCACCATTTTACCCCTGCCGCTTACCACCATAGTCCCCATGAACACCAAATTCGACCGGTGGATTTTCAGAGTTTCTGAGCCCTTGCTTTCTACCGTTTTTTCCACTGGTACCGATTCTCCCGTAAGCAGCGATTCGTCCACTTTGAGATTTTCAGCCTCGTAAAGTTCCCCGTCGGCCGGTACTTTATCGCCGGTTTCCAGTACTACTACATCGCCCGGCACCACTTCTTTAGCCGGAATTACTTTTACCTGCCCATCACGCATCACTCGGGCTACGGGCGCAGTCATCTCCTTCAGAGCTTTCAGAGCTCTTTCGGTGCGGTACTCCTGTATGAACCCCATAAAACCGTTTAATACGATAATGGCAGTGATGGCCACGGCATCGGCCATCTCGCCCAAAAAATACGATATTATTGTTGCTCCTAAAAGCACCAGGGTGATGGTGCTCTTAAACTGGTTGATGAAAAGAATTGCGGGTGATTTTTTCCGACTTTCATGGATTACGTTTTCTCCGAAGAGTTTTTTCTTTAAAGGTATCTCCCTGCTTGACAAACCTCTTTTTAGATCGGTGTTCCACGATGCCGTCATTTTTCTTCCCTCCAAGCAATGAATCCACTTTAAATTTATTCCGGTATTTTGAAGGTTATGTCTCTTCCTTTATTCGAACAATCGTTTTACTATGTATACCGATGCCAGCAGGCTTGCAAAATCCGCCATAATCCCCGCAGGAACGGAGTACCTCGTCTTTTTGATGCCTATCGACCCAAAATATATGGCTATTACGTAAAACGTGGTATCTGTAGACCCCATCAGCGTGGAGGCCAGTCTTCCCATGAACGAGTCGGGTCCGTAAGTGTCAAATATTTCTACCATCATGCTGAGTGCTGCCGGCCCCGACAGGGTTCTCACTATAGACAAGAAAAGGGCATCGGCCGGAATCTCCAAAAGCCTTATGACAGGATTTAAAGCTTTCACTATCAGGTCTACCGCCCCCGACTCCCTAAAGATGCTGACGGCAACGTAAATCCCCAAAAGATAGGGAACAAGCTTTATTGCAAGGAGCAATCCTTCCTGGGCACCCTGCGTGAACACTTCAAATACCCGTACATTTTTTATCAAACCATGTAAAAAGACCGCCACTATCACCAGGGGAATTATCCAGGAAGAAACCGAAATTTGTTCGGCCAAATTCCTTACCTCCTTTCGATTTTCCGGTAAAAGAGCCTGAAAGCATAGTCGGCAACAACTGCAACCAGGGTGGAACAGGTGGTGGCAAAGAGAATGGCCCCCAGCACTTCCGATGGATTTTGGGAGCCTGCTGCAGCCCTTAGAGCTATTATCGTCGCGGGTATCAACGTCACGCTGGATGTATTTATGGCAAGGAAGGTGCACATGGCCTCCGTTGCGGTATCGGGATTGGGATTTAGGGTTTGCAGTTCCTTCATAGCTTTAAGTCCGAAGGGCGTCGCCGCGTTGCCGAACCCCAGCATGTTGGCGCTCAAGTTCATCAAAATGCTCCCCATGGCCGGGTGACCTTTGGGTATGGAGGGAAAAAGCCACCTGAATAAAGGCGCGATAAACCTGCTGATACTATTTATAAGCCCTGATTCTTCCGCCACTTTTGCTATTCCAAGCCAAAAACCCACGACTCCCATGAGGTTTATCGCCCTCTCAATGGCGGTTTTTGCAGCCTCCAGCGCTGCAGGAGTTATTGAATCCATCTTTCCGTTCCACGCGGCGGCGAATATCCCTCCCAGTATCAAAAAAGCAAAAATCCAGTTCACTTGAATCCCCCTTCTTCAATCGTGGATTACGACCAGCGTTCCTTCTGGTATATTTTCGTAAAACCATTTGGCATCTTCATCCTTCAGCCTCACGCAGCCGTGGCTTGCGGGTATTCCGAGTTTTTCATATTCCTCCTTTAATATATTCTGGTCTTTATCCCGTGGCATAGAATGAAAAAGGTAATTATCCTTTATCCTGACCCAGTAAAAAGCCCCCTGCCCGAACCTTTCCGAAAAAAACCACATTCCTCTGTCCTTTACAGTAAAATACCCCAGAGGCGTTTCGGTGTCGGGCCCGGGCTTCCCTCCCGATGCCAGCATGGTCTTTACGATTTTTTTACCCCTGTATACCACCACTTTCTGCAGGGGTTTTAAGCTAACTTCCACCCACAGACTGTCCCCGATGGACTTTGCGGTAAATTTGAAACGGTAGGGCGCCGATTTTTGTCCGTACACCGATGTACCCTCCACCAAAGCCTCGTAAGTCTCTCCCGGGAGAAAAACCGAATGGGGCTTAAATTCGGCTGTTTTCCCGCGGCAAATAACATCCCCGCTCATCCGGCTCACCTTAATTAAAACTTCCCGCATTTCCTGGTCAAAGTCGACCTTTAAAACTGTGTAGGGCATAACATCTGCCCTACCGTTTTCGGGATAGGTAGATATCACCTTTGGAACTGGGGCGACCTCAAACCACCTGGAATAACCCGAAAAGATGCTTTCGCCGCTTTCAAATTTTACAAAGTATTTATCCCCGGGCCATAGCGGCTCGCGAGGGACGAGAAGCCAACGGCTTTCGTCCTTGAACAATTTGCCCGTCGCCGTGAGAATGTAGGAGGGTCTTAAATCAAAATCGAAGTCGGCTCGTAAGTATTTTGAAATTTCCTCTTCCTTTACCGGAGTGCTAAAGCTCAAAACCACGGGCCCCGAGCTTGCAACAGGCGATGAAACCTCAACCGGAAAAGGCCGTATTTTCACTCTGTAATAGACCCTCACGCCCTTTAAAAGACCCGGCACCGCGGTTTTTAAAGGTTTTATGCGAAGTATTGTTTTTAAACCTTTAGGGAGGCCCTTTTCAAGAGCGTAGATTTCCAAAGTCCTATCGTCCAACCAGCGAAAAGTTTTTACAAAATCCATCCCCGGCCTTTCAGACTCAAGGCGGATTTTATCTGCCGCATCCCGTTCTATTACCGGGATATAAAAGTTAACCCTTATCCGCACAAGACCTGTGTCATTTAGCTGCTCTATTACTACATTGTTGAAACTGGACACCGCAACCCATGCTGCAATAACCAAAAGAATAATTAAAAGCAAGTACCTGCACCTCACAGGTCCACCCCCTTTAACTATTTCTATGACTTAGATTAAACAATTTTGACCAAAAAAAGAAAAAATGGATGTCATTTAAGACATCCATCAATACACTCACAGTTAACACAAATTTTTATATGTCCCTCAGCGCAAAGCTTCTTGCGGCCATATAGAGCATAAAGACCATGTAAGTCGCCGCATAAAAAAGCATTAAAAGACTCGGTTCGGCACCGCCTCCTAAAAGGTTATTTCGCAAAAAGTAAATGCCGTTTGAAGAAAACAACACGGAATTCATTTTCCTGTAAATGGCATCGGTGGGCATCAAAAGGCTTGCAATTATCCCCGCGTTTATGAGCCCAGTAGCGCTGCGGCCTCCCAAAGATATCAAATAGCCTATCTGTTCCACCCATCCTCCGATGAGCGCAAAGCCGTAAAGCATCACCGCCATGATGCCCGCGCCGAGCGTCGACATGCGGGCGCTGCCCCAAAGACATACCGAAAGGAGTATTAGGGGCATCCACAAAAATAAAAGGGCACCGTTAAAAACCTGAGAAAAACTAAAAACCACTCTTGCCCCTAGAGCCTTGTTCAAAAAAATAATGCCAAAAAATAAAAAGAGGGAGTAAAGGGAAACCATAAGCCCTATGCCGAAAAATTTCCCCAGCACCACTTCATAGCGTTTTATCGGTTTTACCAAAACCGCCTGCATCACGCCGCTTTCTACGTCCGCCGAAAGAGCCCCCGCCGAGGAAATTACCACCAGAAAAGCAACTATAAGGGAGGCAAAGTAAAGCCCTACAGTAATAAATTCGGAAAAAATCGGAAGTGCCAAGGTGTTAACTCTAGGCAGTGCCTCGTAAGCTTCTTTAATCCCGAAACCATAGAGGGTCAAATACGTAAGCGTCAAAAGCAGCACGAAAAACAAAGCCTTTTTATGGAACATCTCCTTAAAGGTGTACTTTATCACCGTTATCAATAGCTTTCCCTCCCCTCACCAGATTTACAAAAAGCTCCTCCAAAGAAACGCCTTCCATTTTTAATTCGTAAAGGGGGGGTCCCTGACTGCACTATGACCTTTGCTATCATGGGTATGTCATCCCTTTTGGCCACTTTTATCGTGAGTATATCCTCCTGGAGCTTGACTTGTAGTGCAATCTTTTTCAACTCTTCTATTAGGCCCTCGGCGGGACTTCCTACTTTCGCCGTCAACGCGGAATTTTCAAAGAGTAAATCTTTAAGGTCCCCGCAGGCTATTATTCTGCCCCTGTTGATTACCGCTACCCGGTCGCAGACCATTTCCACTTCGCTCAGAAGATGGCTGTTTAGGAAGACGGTTTTGCCTTTCTTTTTCAGGTCCCTTATTATCTCGCGCACTTCTATCCTGCCGACGGGGTCTAAAGCCGAAGTGGGCTCATCTAAGAAAACCAACGCCGGGTCGGCCAAAAGGGCCACTGCCAGTCCGAGCCTCTGCTGCATCCCCTTGCTGTAGCCTGCCACCTTCTTTTTCTCATGCCCGGAAAGTCCAACAAGTTCCAAAAGCTCCGAAATCCTTTCGGCAGGCCTTGGTATTTTGTAAAGCTCCGCATGGAAGCGCATGACTTCTAATCCTGTCATCCAGTCGTGGTACCTGAAATTTTCCGGCAGGTATCCGATTTTGCCCATTGCCCTGATGTCCCCCAGGGGCCTTCCAAGCACGCGGGCACTCCCGCCGGTGGGGCGCAAGAGCCCCACCAGAGTTTTTACGAGAGTACTTTTACCGGCACCGTTGGGGCCTAAAAACCCGAAGACCTCGCCCTCTTTCACACTGAGATTAATGTCGACGCATCCGCCCTTTCCGTCGTACTGTTTTGTAAGGTTGAAAGTTTCTATTACCATGTCTTCACCTCAAAGATTCGGCTATTTTAAGCATTTCTTCTAGCGGGAGGCTTCCATCGAGGGCAAATATCGTCTGATTGTCCGTCCATAATATTGCGTAATTAAAGGTGTTATCCCCCCATCTATTTTTCACCAGGAGGGCCGGCTTTCCTTTTACTGTTATATCTTCGACTTTGGAATGCTCCGCATCGACGGGGATGGGTATGGTGGCCTGCCAGTTTTCGATTCCGGAAAGCTGCTGCCTTATGTTTTCCGGCAAAAGCGGAAGCTCTAGCATCGCTTCCCTTACGGCGTTTAAATCCACGCCCTCGGGAACCTGGATTTCGGGAGCTCCCACCTGGGTTATGGCGAAGGATTTAAAATTCGCCCTTTCCTCCTCACTTACAAAAGTCTGCCTCACCGTTCCGGTTGTCCTTATCACGAAAGTCTTTCCATCCATTTCTTCTGGAAGAGTCTTTTCCCCACCAAAGGCCATAATAAGCCTGTTTATGCCCTCCACGTCGGGCGTAATTTCAATCTTTTGGGGTTTTTCCACCCCGACGAAGGCAAGCTTATATCCGTCTAGTTCGCCAAATGGCCTAAAATCGAAGTCCACTTTTTCCGCAGCCGATTCAACTTCTTCGGGCTTTATCTCTTCAAAGCCGCCTCCGATGGACCTGAACTTTCCGAATTGCTCCAGGTCTATCTCTTTTATGCCGCCTTCGTTCAGCCTTTGCCTTATCTTCTCTATGTCTCCCGGCGTGATTTTTACCGCCTCGATCCTGGACATCCTGAATACGCCAAGAAAGTCCGCCATCGCATCCCTTACAGGAGAAACCAGCACGGCCGAAAATACGAGCAGCACTCCTGCAAAAGCTGCGACGGCCTTCCCATACTTTTTAATCATATTTTCCGCTCCCTTCCTAATCATAAAGTATTTGTACCGCTTTTTCAGAAATTCCATCGAGGGATTGAAATCTATCGCCAGCTTTTCTTTCGCAAATTCATCTAAATCCTTCAACTCATCCAGCGCATTTTTGCACTTTGCACAAGTATCCAGGTGGGTTTTTACCATTTCCTTTTCACTTTCGTCGAGTTCCCCGTCCAGATACGCCTGCAGTATCCCATCATCATAGCACACGGCTCACACCTCCTCTTTGAAATATTCTTTAAATTTACGGCGGGCCCGGGCTACCAGCGTACCTATGGATGTTTTGTTGACTCCGAGAACTTCTGCAATCTCTTCGTAACTGTAGCCCGAATGCTTCATGATGAGTATCATCCTATCCCTTTCGTCCATCTTTGCGAGCACCTGGCGCACGTAAATCTGTTCCTCCCGAAGGTGAAAGATTTCCGAATCCCTTTTCGAAAGCCAAAATTTAATCTCCCGCTTTTTCCTGTTGTCTTCTCCCCTGAGGCAGTTGTAGGCCAAATTTTTTGCCACCCGGAAGAGCCATGCCCCTGCGCTTCCCTCCTTTCCGGGGGGATTTTGATAAAATTTTAAAAAAACTTCCTGGGCCAGGTCTTCGGCAAGAAAAGGGTCGTTGAGCATATAGAAAAGTTGCCGGTATACCTTTACGTAGTAATTCGCGTATACCTCGCTGTACTCCAGAAAGCCCACCCCCTTTGATTCTTTCCATACATAAAGACACAGCAAAAGGGCAAAACGTGACAAAAAAACGCGGAAAAACCCGCGTATTTTTTGTCATGCTAAAAATCCATTTTCCTCAAGCCTTCCGACGCTTTTTCCTTCCTCCTCGACGATATAAATCTTTTCTGCCCCTTTATAGTAAATGGGGTCGATATTTACGGTGACTTCATCGCCGACTTTTGCTTTTACTCCGGTAAGGTCCACGGCGGTAAGCTGCATCCCTATCCTTCCCAGTACCTTAAGGGGCCTTCCATTTATAAAAACCACGGGCTGCGGTCTAAAAAAGTCCTTTACGTCATGATAAATGTTTTTAATCAAACCGGAAACGGAGTAGGTGTAATTTCGCCTCTGCACTTTCAAGCCCTCGTAGTACCCCACCGGGATAATCCCCACCAGCATATCTTTGGGCGCCCTATAAGTCCTTCCGTAGCCTATATACGAACCCCGCACAAGATGCCTTATCTCAAATATTCTTACCTTCACGCAAGAAGCCTTTTCAAGTTCAACAGATTTGTTTTTGAACATTGTGACGCCGAAAAGCGCTCCTCCCACCCGAACCATGTCCATCCTGGCTTCGGGGAAATCCATGGCCGCAACGGAGCTTGCGGCGTGGCGCAGAGTCACGTTTATTCCGGCTTTTTTTAAGTTTTCAATCACTTTTTCGAAACAAGAAAGCTGCCTTAAGGTATAGTCGCTTTTTCTCGCAAATGCATCCGAAAAATGGGTGTAGGCCCCTTCATATACCAGATTGGTGTAATTTTTTAATTTAACCAGTATCTCGTCCAAATTCTCCAAGCCGAAGCCAAAACGCCCCATACCTGTGTCGAATTTAAGGTGGACCCTGCACAAAGTCCCTTTTCCAAAAGCTGCTTTATTTAAAAGCTCCGCGCTGTCAAGGTTATAGACTGTAGGGGTTATGTCGTATTCCATGAACTTCTCGCAGTCCTCCCGGCAGATAGGTGCCGTAAAGCAGAGTATCCTGCCTCTGACACCAGCCCTCCTTAATTCAATCGCTTCTTTTAGAAATTCGACTCCGAACCACTCCGCCCCAGCCTGCTGCAGGGTAAGCGCCACCTCCTCCAGTCCATGCCCGTAGGCGTCCCCTTTAACGACCGCCATAACAGGCACTTTTACTTCCCGCCTTATCTTGTCGTAATTCCTCTTTATAGCGCTCAAGTTAACTTCCATGTATCTTGTTTGAGCATCGAGCAAAGAAAGACCCTCCAACCAATTTATCCGTCGCCTAAAGTTTCATCTTTGCTTTTTTCAAAACCAGGGTGAATTTTCTGCGTAAATCCCTGAAAACCGGCACTCCTTTTTGAAATATCGTGTACCATAAAGGACTGAATACGAGGTCGTATTCTCCTACGAATTCCGTAAATTCTCCGCTGAATCCCTTTTTAAACCTGTAGAGCCCGTAAAGTGGATTTTCGGGATTTAAATCACCCGACACCCCCCGAAAGTCGTAAAGGGTGTACCCTCTTCCCTTGGCCAGCTTTATCATTTCCCACTGCAATAGGTGGTTGGGCATGACGTTTCGGTGCTCGTTGCTGCTCGCGCCGTAAAGGTACCAGCACTTTTGTCCGAAGAAAAGGCAGATGATTCCCGCTATCACCTTCCCCTCGTATTCGGCGAGAGCAAGCTCCATAAATCCCTTCGGCTTTAGGCAGTCGTACATCCTTTCAAAGTATTCGAGGCTCCTTACCACGAAGCCGTCCCTGATTCCGGTGATTTCCATAATCCTGTGGAATTCCTTAAGGTCCTCCCGGTTTCCGAACCTCACCCTCACTCCTTTTTTTTGAGCCAGCCTTATGTTGTACCTGGTCTTATGGTGAAATCTCGCCAAAAGCTCGTCCAACGATGGAGTGATATCAAGACGGAATACGAACCTGGGCTGAATTGCTTCAAAATTAAGAGCTTCCAGGTTTTGGATGAACCCCAGCTTTTTTAAATTATTTACCGCTTCCCAGTCTTTTATACTTATATCGGGATCAATTTTAAGCATTATCGCGCCGTATTTTTTCGCAAGTTTCTTAACGTTTTCCACAAGAAATTTCAACGTCTCAAAATCACACATGTCGCAAACGGGCCCTCTGGGTGAATATATCATATATTTTCCGACCAGCGGAAGCGGCCTTAAGAGCAGCAACATCGAAGCCGTTATCCTGCCTTCATCTTCCACCATTACGTGCATCGACCGCCAGTTTTCCTCCTTTACCTGAGCCCACTCCAGACTTTGCAGGATGTGTCCTTTCGGGTGATTTTGTATAAAGTCAGTATATTGATTTTTATCGCCGTTGACAATAAATTTCATCTATACAACTCCCTTGAAATTTATATTTTAGTGTAAATTGGAGTCTATCTATAATTATCCTGCATATAAAGACAAGCGTCAATGATAAATTAAGGCAGGCACAAAATTAAAACCCGGCCTTTGATAACCGGGTTTTCACTTAACATGAGGGGTAAATTTCTTCGCCATCCACTTTTACCAGTTCTTTAAAAGCACCGAGCAGTAATTTTGTAACAGCACCTGGCTTTCCATCTCCTATTATCCTTCCGTCTACCTTAACTACCGGAATCACCTCTGCTGCAGTACCAGTCAAGAAGCACTCATCGGCTGTATAAAGCTCGTACCTTGTAAACAATTTTTCCTCGACCTTTATGTTGTTCTTCTGTGCCAGTTCAATTATGGCATTCCTCGTGACCCCAATGAGGATTCCAGCATAAGTCGGCGGTGTAATGAGCACACCGTCCTTAACTATGAATATATTATCCCCAGTACACTCAGCCACATAATCCTGGGTGTTCAGCATCACGGCTTCCATTACCCCGGCCTGGTTAGCCTCGATCTTCGCCATTATATTGTTCAAATAATTGAGGCTTTTCATCTGGGGATTTACCCCTTCCGGCACATTTCTCCGGGTTGCCGCCGTTATAATTTCAAGACCTTCTTCATACATCTTTTCAGGATAAAGCACTATCTTGTCCGCTATACACACTATAGTGGGTTCATGGCATTTTCTAGGGTCGAGTCCGAGGTCTCCTATTCCCCTTGATACTACTAACCTGATATACGCATCTCTTAGCTCATTTTGCCTCAATGTCTCTTTTACTACTTCCTTCATTTCTTCCTTCGAAATGGGTATGTCAAGCATTATTGCCCTTGCCCCGCTGTATAACCTGTCAATATGCTGTTTTAGCCGGAATACTCTGCCATCATAGGCTCTAATGCCTTCAAAAACACCATCCCCGTACAAAAATCCATGGTCGAATACGGAAATTTTTGCCTCCTCTTTAGGATAAAATTTGCCGTTGATATACACTTTGATGCCCATTACTCAAACCCCCTTTTTTTATATAAAAAATTACCCCCTCATCCCCAGACCTATATTTCCAGGGACGAGGGGGTTTTCCTCGCGGTACCACCCTGATTTGCCCAGTCAATGCGGGCCTTCTTTACTTTAACGCTCATAGCGGCTCCGGACTACTCCATTCGCCCGGGCTGTTCGGGAACGACGGGGATAAACGGCTCGGTACCGGCTTTCACCTAACCCGGCTCTCTTTTACCGCTGCCGATTTACCCCTTTTCCGTCATCACATTTTTCTTTATTGGGTTTGTAAAAAAACAGCGGCTTTACTCTAACCTGCCGCTTTGTTTTATTTTTAAATTTTAATTTGATATGTATTTTAACACCTAATTTTTTATTTTGTCAAGAGGTGGATGAAAATTTTGTAACTCTCGCTCCACCTACTTTACATCGGCTACACCCTTATAGACCAAACCTCTCTGGCAGTCTATTGTAACCTGGTCACCTGTTGATAGTTTTTCTGTTGCCCCTTCTGCCCCTACAATTACCGGGATACCCAATTCTATTCCAGCAATAGCTGCGTGCGATGTGAGGCCGCCTTCCTCTGCTATAATGGCCGATGCCCTCCTTATTACCGGCATGTAATCTTTATCGGTAGAAGTTACAACCAGAATGCAGCCGTCGGGCATGGCCTCGGCTTCTCTCAGCGTCCTTGCAACATGGACAGTCCCATAAATCGATTTATTCCCTATTCCCGTGCCTTTTAAGACCACATCTCCCACCACTTGAACTCGTATAAGATTGGTGGTTCCGCTTACGTACAGGGGAACGCCCGCAGTTATCACCACCAAATCGCCTTTCTTTATGAGACCCGATTCCAAGGCTCCGTTCACCGCTTCCCTGAACATCTCGTCGGTAGATGTGGTTTCCTTTACCCTGATTGGGAAAACACCCCATACTATCTGAAGGGTCCTGGTGACCTTTTCTCTTGGCGTCACTGCTATAATAGGAGCTGAAGGCCTGAACTTGGCCACCATGCGCGCTGTATATCCCGACTTTGTGGATGTTATTACTGCACTTGCTCCTAGGTCTTTTGCTATCGTATACGTGGCGTGGCTTATTGCATCGGTCACCGTCCTTATGCTCGTCTGCCTTTTTACGGCCGTTGCATCCAGCGAAACACTTTCTTCCACTTTTTGAGCAATCCTTGCCATAACTTTAACGGCCTCTACCGGAAAATCCCCTGCAGCTGTTTCTCCTGAAAGCATAATGGCATCGGTTCCGTCCATTATAGCGTTAGCCACATCCGTAGCTTCGGCTCGAGTAGGCCTGGGATTTTTTATCATAGACTCCAGCATCTGAGTGGCTGTTATCACCGGTTTCCCGGCCCTATTGCACTTTTCTATAATTATTTTCTGCACCAGGGGGACTTCCTCGACAGGGATTTCTACTCCCAGATCTCCCCTTGCCACCATTATTCCATCGGCAACTTTTATTATCTCGTCTAGGTTTTGAACCCCTTCTTGGTTTTCAATCTTGGCTATTATTTGTATGTCATTTCCACCGTTTTCCTCGAGAATCTTTCTTATTGCCAGGACATCTGAAGCCTTTCTTATAAAAGAAGCTGCTATGAAGTCAACTTCCATCTTTATACCAAAAAGGATGTCTTCCACATCTTTAGGAGTAACCACAGGAAGGGGTATTGATTTGC
Organism: Tepidanaerobacteraceae bacterium; assembly: GCA_030446005.1. Taxonomy (GTDB): domain Bacteria; phylum Bacillota; class Thermosediminibacteria; order Thermosediminibacterales; family Thermosediminibacteraceae; genus Fervidicola. The sequence goes on from JASUSP010000001.1 coordinate 31,144, forward strand.
CAGGCAGGTTCACGCCTTTTTTGGAACTCAGCTCACCGCCGTTCAAAACCGTGCATTGGATTTCAGCATCCGCAACTTTCTTTACCTCTAATTCTATAAGGCCATCAGCAAGCAGAATCCTGTCGCCCGCATTTACTAACTTCGTAATTTCTTTCAGATTTACGAAAACCCTTTTATTATCCCCTTCCACTGGATATGTCACCAAAGTGAACTCTTGGCCTTTTTCTAAAAATACCTTCCCGCTAGCGAAAGTTCCAAGGCGAATTTCCGGTCCCTTGGTATCCAGCATTATGGCAACAGAAGCATTCAATTCCCTCGCAGCTTCTCGAATTGCCGCAATTCTCGCCCCGTGCTCCTCATGGGTGCCGTGGGAAAAATTAAGCCGTGCAACATTCATTCCTGCCTTTATCAGTTCTTTTATTATTTCCTTTTTCTCACTGGCAGGGCCGATTGTACAAACTATTTTCGTCCTCCGCATAAATTCAACACCTTCCCCAGCCTATATAGCTAAGACGCTCGCCAGGTTGTAAAGTTCCTCGTTCAATGGCTTTTGGGCGGAAAATATTTTCTCCAGGTCCGTGACTACAAGTTCCCCTTTTACCCAACCTATCATTTTGTTGCTGACACCATTTAACAAAAGTTCCACCGCTTTTCCGCCCATCTGGCTGGCGAGTATTCTGTCGAAAGCCGTGGGAGTACCTCCCCTTTGGAGGTGACCAAGCACTATAACCCGCGTTTCAAGCCCCGTCACTTCCTTAATTTTTTGGCCAACTTCAAAAGCATTTCCTGCGCCTTCGGCTAAAATTATTATGCTGTGGAGCTTGCCGCGCTTGTAACCGCTCATTATTTTGTCACAAACATTTTTTATCGTATAGGGCTTCTCCGGGACAAGGATAGTTTCAGCTCCACATGCGACTCCGGAATAGAGGGCGATGTGCCCCGATTCCCTCCCCATAACTTCTATAATGAAGGTTCTTTCGTGGGACGTAGCCGTATCCCTTATCTTGTTAACGGCTTCAACCACTGTATTGACGGCGGTATCGAAACCTATCGAATAATCCGTAAACGGAATATCGTTGTCGATCGTGCCCGGAATGCCTATCGTCGGTATTCCTCTGTTTGCAAGTTCCGCCGCACCTCTGAAAGACCCATCTCCGCCAATTACCACGAGCCCTTCAATCCCGAGTTGCTTTATATTATTCACAGCCTTTTCCATACCTTCTTTTGTCTTAAATTCTTCCGAGCGGGCGGTCCTCAAAATAGTGCCGCCCCGGTGGATTATATCTCCGACAGACCCTAAGCTCATTTCTATGAAGTCACCGGCTAAAAGTCCTGCGTAACCCTTTCTGATGCCATAAACTTCCACGCCATTATATATGGCGCTTCTAACAACCGCCCTGATAGCAGCATTCATTCCCGGCGCATCTCCGCCACTTGTCAGAACTCCTATCCTCTTCACATCCTTCTCCCCTTCATTACAGATTTTTTTCCAAAATCGTTTTTTGAGCTTCTTCCGCCTCAGATTCCGGCACGAGGATTTCTATATAACATCCCCGCTTTTTGCTCTTCATTATCTCCTTTGTTTTCACCAAAAATCCTTCTTCTTTCAAAGCGTTGACCACTTTATCCGCATTTTCTTTGTCGGTAGCCATGTACACTACAGTCCACATCTCCGGGGCCTCCTTTTATTGTTTTATTATTCTCAAGTCTCAAATCGCCTTTTCTATAAAAAGGCAGTTTTGAGGTCCAATGATACTGCATATTTTTTTGGAAAATTCCTCTGAAAAATTCACATAGTAGCTTTTGTCAACCAAAATCGCTTTCAGACTATTTACACTATAAATTGTAACAGGTATATTCCCCGGATGCAAAAGGAAAAACTCCTTCAAGCTTTCTATTTTTTCATCTACTTTTCCATTATACTCGCTTAACGAAATGACAAGTACTCCCTCTTTTCTTTTCTCCAGAGGCTCAATTTCTTCTGCTATCACTTTCGGCGTCTCTTCTTCCTTTAAATCCACCCTTCCTCGAATCAATATTTTGCTATCCTGCTTTAGTTCATCGGTAAACCTTTCGTATACGCTCGGAAATGCAATAATCTCAATCGACCCTGTCAAATCTTCTAGCGTAATGAAGGCCATGAGTTTTTCATCTTTCGTATATTTTATCTTGATATCAGTAATCATACCGCCGACTATGACCTGCGAATTGTCTTCGATATCGATCTCATCCCCTTTAAGATCACTGCTTTTCAATGTGGTTTTCCTGTTCAAAAGGTCCTCGAACTCCCTAAGGGGATGCCCGCTGATGTAAAGACCCAAAACTTCTTTTTCCATCGCGAGCATCTCATTTTGAGGATACTCCGGAATATCGGGCAATTCATCTCTTATCGCTTCTCCATCGTCAATCATCTCAAAAAGTGAAAGTTGGCCTTTTGTCGCTTGTCTTTGATTTTTCTGCACCCGGCTTAAAACATCCTCGTAAGCTCTTAAAAGCTGAGAACGCCTAACACCTAGCGAATCAAAAGCCCCGCTTTTGATAAGGCTTTCTACAGCTTTTTTATTTATTTCCGCAGGACTCATTTTTTCACAAAAATCGCTGAAGGAAACAAATCTCCCTTTCTCTTCCCTGCACTTTATTATGGCCCTGGCCACGTTTTCTCCTACATTTTTTACAGCGGTCAACCCGAACCGGATTTTACCGTCCTTTGCTGTAAAAAACTCAAAACTTTCGTTGATATCAGGGGGAAGAACTTCGATTCCTAAGAGTCTACATTCTGCGATGTACTGGGCCACCTTGTCGGTGTTGTGCCTCACACTTGTGAGCAAAGCCGCCATAAATTCCACTGGAAAATGGGCCTTTAAATATGCAGTCTGGTACGCAACCATTGCATAAGCAGCCGCGTGGGATTTGTTAAAACCGTACCCGGCAAAATACGAAATCTCTTCGAATATCTTTTTGGCAGTCTCTTCGTCTATGCCGTTGGCGATGCATCCCTTTATGAAGGAGCTGCGCTGCGCCTCCATAACTTCCTGCTGCTTCTTCCCCATGGCTTTCCTCAAGATATCGGCCTGGGCCAGGCTGAAACCTGCAAGCTCCTGGGCTATTTTCATAACCTGCTCCTGGTACAAAATTATTCCGTAAGTTTCTCTCAAAATGGGCTCCAATTTGGGATGAATGTATTTTATATTTTCTGGATTGTTTTTGTTTTTTATAAATTCTTCGGCGGCGCCGCTCCCTAAAGGCCCGGGCCTGTAAAGTCCTATGACTGCTATTATGTCTTCAAAACGCTCAGGTTTCAACTCCTTTAAGAGGTTCCGCATACCGGTGCTTTCTAGCTGAAAAACGCCCGTTGTCTCACCTCTGCCCAGCATCTCATAAACTTTTTTATCGTCCAACGGAATTCTTTCTATGTCAACAACGGTTCCCCGTGCTCTTTTTATCAACCTCAGCGCATCCTGGATAACTGTCAGCGTTCTCAGGCCGAGGAAATCCATCTTCAAAAGGCCCAGTTCCTCGAGGGCGGTCATGGTAAATTGGGTGGATACTGTAGAATCCCCCACTTTGTGTAGCGGAACAAGTTCAACCAGAGGCTGGCTTGAAATCACTACGCCGGCTGCATGGGTAGAAGCATGTCTAGGAAAACCTTCTAAAGCTTTCGCCGTATCTAAAAGTTTTTTCATCCTTTCATTTTCGTTGTAAAGCTTTTTAAGTTCAGGATTTAATGTCAATGCCTTTTCAATTGTCATACCAGGCTCCATGGGAACCATTTTGGCAACGGAATCCACTTCGCTATAAGGATAACCGAGAACCCGTCCCACGTCTCTTATGGCCGCCCGCGCCGCCATAGTTCCGAAGGTCCCAATTTGTGCGACTCTGTCGGCACCGTATTTTTCGACTACGTAATCGATTACTTCTTGCCGTCTTTCGTAACAAAAATCCACGTCTATATCTGGCATCGTCACCCTTTCCGGATTGAGAAACCGCTCAAAGAGCAGGTTGTACTTAAGCGGGTCCACATTGGTTATGTATAGGCAGTAGGCCACCAGACTTCCGGCGGCAGAACCCCGGCCTGGTCCTACCATTATGCCGTTTTTTCTAGCGAAATTCACAAAATCCCACACTATTAAAAAATAGCTGGAATAACCCATTCTTTTTATTACATCCAGCTCGTAGTCGAGTCTATTCCTAAGTTCAGGAGTAACCATTCCATATCTCTTTTTGAGACCGTCGTAGCAGAGTTTTTCTAGATAAGAGTCTTCTGTAAAACCTTCGGGGACATCAAAGCGGGGCAAGTGTGCCTGTCCGAATTCGAGTTCCACATTGCACCTTTTCGCAATCCTCACGGTGTTATCCACCGCTTCCTTTAGGTGCGGGAAAAGCCCCCTTATCTCTTCTTCTGACTTCAGGTAAAACTCTGAGGAATTAAATTTTAACCTGTCTTCATCCCTTATGGTTTTTCCGGTTTGTATGCACAGCATGGCATCGTGAAACTGCTCGTCCGACTTCATGATGTAATGGACATCGTTTGTCACAACAAGCGGGATGCCGGTTTCTTCGCTCAACTTTATAAGCCCGGAATTTACCAATTTCTGCTCTTTTAATCCGTGGTCTTGAACTTCTAGAAAAAAATTACCCTCTCCGAAGATATTTTGAAATTCCAAAGCTGCATTTTTCGCTTTTTCATATTCTCCGTTTAGAATATATTGAGGTATCTCCCCAGCAACACACCCGCTCAAGGCGATGAGGCCTTTGCTGTGTTTTCTTAAAAGTTCTCTATCTACGCGGGGTTTGTAATAATATCCTTCAAGAAAACCCATAGATACTAATTTAACTAAATTTTGGTACCCATTTTTGTTTTCCGCAAGAAGCACCAAATGATACTGGTCATCATCTATACCAGGCTTCCTGTCGTTAATAGTTCTCTTTGCCGTGTAAACTTCACAACCAATTATAGGTTTTATACCCATCGATTTCATTGTCTTATAAAAATCTATTACTCCGTACATCACGCCGTGATCCGTAATGGCCATTGCATCCATCCTAAGTTCTTTTGCCCTCTGCGCCAATTTCGCTATGTCACATGCACCATCGAGCAGGCTGAAATTCGTATGAACGTGCAGGTGGACAAAGCCGGCCATTAAAGTCACCTACCTGCCTAAAACTTTAACCGACATTATCGCTTTTGCAATCAAATCTCCGCCGCCAATAAGACTTATCTCTACCTTCCCGGACCTTCTTCCTATTTCGATAATATCTGCCTTTATTTCTATCTCTTCATCCAACTGTACCGAACCTGAAAAGTAAACCGTAAAGCTGTCGGGGATAACCTCTGGCCGCTTTTTGCTTCTAAATGCATTGATGCCAGCGTTGACCATGGCGTTAATCAGAGAACTGTGACTTGGGACTCCATAAGGGCTCAACATAACTGGTCCTGTCTTGCCCTGAAGTCGCACTCCACTTTCGGTTTTAAATACATTGAAGTGGTCCATAATCAGGCTATCCACCGTTTCTGCAATCTGCGGCTGAAGGCTCAAACTGCGAAAAGCCTTTATGGTGTCCTGGCGGCTTATAACTCCTATAAGCTTTTTATCCTCTACTACGGGGATGAGCTCGATTCCTTCCCAGACCATGAGATGGGCTGCATGTGCTACCGGTGTTTCAGGACCCACCGTTATGGGGTCTTTCGTCATCGCTTCCCTTATCGATACTTCATCTTTTAAATCAGCCACATCGTTGGTCGTAACTATGCCTATTACCTCGTTCTCACCGTTAATAACAGGAAACCTGCTGTGGCGGGTAGCTCTTACCAATTTTTTCCAATCGCCTACTGTTGCCTTTTCATCGAGATAATAAGGGTCTTCAACCATAACGTCCCTTACCCTTACCACATCCTTCCTCAACAGCCTGGTAAAGATGGCCCTGTTTATTATGGTGGCCACCGTAAAAGTATCATAGGGCGATGTGATGAGCGGCATCCCCTTTTCATCTGCCAGTCTCACCACATCTTCTTCGGCTTTAAATCCACCGGTAATGAGAACCGCAGCCCCCATAGTCAGCGAAAGGAGCTGAGCTTCCTTTCTATTACCTACAATTAACAAATCTCCCGGCTCGATGTACTGTCGCATTTCATTCACTTCCATAGCCCCTATGAGAAACTTTTTAAGAGGCTTATGAAGGCCTGAAGTTCCTCCAATTACGCTGCCGTCTACTATATTGACCACTTCGGCATACGTCAGTTTCTCTATATTTTCTTCATCAGTCTGCTCTATTCGTATAGTTCCTATCCTCGGTATAGTTGAGACAAGACCTTTAAGCTGAGCATCTTTTATGGCTCGGTATGCAGTGCCCTCACTGACATTTAGTTCTTGTGCAAGCTGCCTCACCGATATTTTCGAGCCTACTTTTAGGTTTTTGATATATTTTATTATCTTATCGTGTTTTGTCATAAATATTCCCCCGCCGGAGGTTTTTATTAAGCCCCGGCCATTAAAAATTATTCTTCACCGAATCTGCTCTCTACAAGCTCGACCAAGGCCTCTACCGCATCCTTTTCATCTTCACCCTGAGCCAAAATAGTAATAGTTGTCCCCTGACTTACTGCCAGCGACATCACGCCCATTATGCTCTTAGCATTCACTTTTTTGCCTTCTTTTTCAACAAAAATCTCCGATTTAAATTTATTGGCAGTTTGAACAAACATAGCTGCAGGCCTTGCGTGTAAGCCTGTCTTATTTTTTACAACTATCGTTTTTTCGTACATTATAATTCTTCCTCCTTTTTGGATTTGATTTTTTCTGCAAATTCCTCTAATTTTTTCAGGCGATGGTTTACCCCCGATTTGCCTAAAGGCGGCGTCATCAACTGTCCTAGTTCCTTAAGGCTTAAATCAGGGTGTTTTACCCTGAGCTCAGCTATTTGCTTGAGCCCAAAAGGTAGATGTTCATAAACCCCACTTTTTTTTAAATAATTTATCATTTCAATTTGGCGGATGGCTGCATCCACAGTTTTATTCAGGTTTGCGGTTTCGCAGTTGACGAGGCGGTTTACGCTGTTTCGCATCTCTTTTAAAACCCTGATGTCTTCAAATTTCAGCAAGCTTTCGCTAGCACCTATCAATCCCAGCAGGTCCCGGATATCATCGCCATTTTTAAGATATACCACAAAAGCATCTTTTCGCGCCGCTACCCGGGCATTTAATCCAAAACTATTTATAAGTTTTGCAAGGGACTCGGCCTGGACCCTGCTCACGGCTACGAATTCTAAATGATATGGTCCCTTAGGGTCGCTGATTGACCCGCTACCCAAAAAAGCACCCCGCAAGTATGCTTTTTTGCAGCACCGTTTTCTTATGAGCTCTGATTTAATATTGTCCTTTATATAGAACCTTTCCTTTTTTAAAAGTATACCAATTTTTTCTAAAAAGTCACCCATATCAGATGAGCTGGCAGTCACTTCGTACAAATTATGCTTTTTCATTTTTTCCTTTAAAACCACTATTTCCACTTCGGCCTCGATGAACTTTTTTAAAAGCTGTATAAACCTTCTCGCTGTAGAGGCGCTCTCCGTAGTTATCTTTATATTGATAGTTCTACCGCCACCAGTTATCTGAATACTGCCGCTCATCCTAACAATTGCGGCAAGTTCCGCTAGCTCGCAATCCCTTTCCGCCGAAATTCGTGAAAGTTCATCCTTCACTTCCGACGAAAATGACAACACCGCCACCCGCCTCACGATATAATGCTTTGTTCTTTATTTTATTATATCTATTATTACTTTGGCAAGCTTTATCGGATCGTGCCTTACCACGTCCGCAAAACCTAATAATTCCCCGTAAATCACCTTGCAGCCCAATTCCTTAATATTTTCTTCATCGCATGTCACGGGGCAAGCTCCGTCTGCCAAGTATCTCAAAAGTATGTGTTCCGGAATTTTTTCGGCATTAACGACTACATATTCTATCAAATTGTTCCCTGCGTGCTCAATAATAGTTTTTACGTGGTCGAAGGCAGTATATCCATCAGTTTCCCCGGGTTGCGTCATCACGTTGACCACAAAAATTTTTTTCGCTCTAGAACTCCTAACAGCATTAGCCAGATCTTTAATGAGAAGGTTCGGCAGTATACTTGTATAAAGGCTCCCGGGGCCTATGATGACCGCATCTGCCCTCTCTATCGCCTCCAAGGCCTCTGGTAGCGGTTTTGCATCCTCTGGAATAATTCGTATTCTTTTAATCTTTCGCCTTATCTTAGGGATCTTCGATTCACCCTTTATTACTGTGCCGTCTTCAAATTCGGCTGCAAGTATTACGTCGCTGATAGTAGAAGGCAAAACCTGCCCACTTACCGCCAGCACCTTGCTTGATTCCTTTATCGCCAGCTCAAAATCCCCAAGTATTTCCGTCATCGCCGCCAAAAACAAATTGCCGAAGCTGTGCCCTTTAAGCGAACCCGCATTGAATCGGTACTGGAAAAGTTTTTCCATCAGGGGTTCCGTATTCGCTAAAGCCAAAAGGCAGTTTCTTATATCACCAGGCGGCAACATCTTCAGTTCATCCCTCAAAATCCCAGAACTACCTCCATCGTCGGCAACCGTTACTATTGCAGTAATGTTTTTGGTGTACCGTTTTAATCCCCTGAGCAGATTGGGAAGGCCTGTTCCACCCCCTATTGCAACTACATTATAGTTCATTACGCTCCCCCCTCGCTACCGCTCTCATCTCTGTGTTCTACTATTACTTTATGACCTTCTTTTCTCAAAAGACTTGAAAGTTCATTGACTATGGCCACAGACCTGTGCCTTCCACCGGTACATCCTACGGCAATCACGAGCTGAGATTTCCCTTCCCGGATATAGCACGGGATGAGAAACTTTAAAAGGTCGGTAAGTTTTTCCAGAAACTTTTGGCTCTCGGGACAGTTTATTACAAACTCCCTTACCCTGGGATCATTTCCGGAAAGCATCCTGAGTTCATCCACGTAGAACGGATTTGGTAAAAACCTCACGTCAAAAACCAGGTCTGCGTCCAGGGGCAAGCCTTGTTTAAACCCGAAAGAAACCAGGTTAATCAAAAGACCCGTTTCCTTTTCTGTCTCGATAAATCTTCTCACTATCTCTTCCTTAAGCTGGGCAGGAGTTTTATAGGAGGTGTCAATGATTACGTTGGAAGTGGCTTTCAGGGGCTCAAGCTTTTTCCTTTCCAGATTTATCCCATCAATTATCCTTCTTTCAGGCGCCAGTGGGTGACGGCGGCGGCTTTCCTTGTAGCGTTTTATCAAAACTTCGTCGGAAGCATCGAGGAATAAAATCTCATACGAATAGCCAATGTTTTTTAAGCTTTTTAAACTCTCGAAAAGATGGTCGAAAAAATCGCCCCCTCTTATGTCTATGACAAGCGCTATTTTGTTTTTTCTCGTCTGACGACACAGCTCGGCAAATTTTGGTATTAGCGCAGGAGGCAGGTTATCTACGCAAAAATATCCATGGTCCTCAAATATCCGAAGGGCCAGAGTTCTGCCAGCTCCTGAAAGTCCCGTTATAATTATAAATCTCGCGTCTTCCTCCATAAAATCTCCTCCCAATTTGCATTTGCGTTAATTATATCTTCCTCGGTAAGTCCCCCCTTAATGGCAATTTCTATTCCTCTTTCCATTTCCCCTACCTTTTCAGGAGAATGGGCATCGCTGCCGATGACAAACTTAACGCCATAGCTTTTTGCAATCCTCACGTATCCTTGTGTCATATACCCGTGACCAGCGTTTATTTCCATAGCGGTACCGCAGGATGCTGCGGCATCAGCTAGAGCAGCCGTATCTATCGGAACGTGAAGTCCAGGGTGGGTAATTATATGCACTCTGTAATTTTTTAGAACATTTATCAAAGCCCGGGTATTCTGCTCTATCACCTTCGACTTCAATTTAATTATCCTTTTGGCAGCAAAATTTTCAAAAAAAATATGGCAGAAGTCCTTTAAAGACCTACACCACACCATCGGATGAAGTCCAACCATAACGTAATCCAGCTCGTTCAGCAATTTTTCGGGCAGGTCAAGTTTTCCGTCGACGCTTATTACGTTGGCTTCGCAACCAAAAAGTATTTTGATATTTGTGTACTTACCTCGTAAGTCTTCTATTTCCTTTTTCATTTTTTTAAAATCGTCAAGGGTAGGGCCGATGCCTATATTGGCAGGACCATGTTCGGATATTCCTATGGCCTTCAGACCTTTTTTTATCGCCGCTTTTACGTTGTCCTCTATACTTCCGCATCCGTGGCTGTAACGAGTATGAGTATGAAAATCGGCCAATATTCTCATCGACTTTTCCTCCTTTGAAATAGTATAATATAATTTGTAATCGCCTTCAATTTAAGTTTTTGCAAAGTTGTGGGAGATGATTTTATGAAGGTGATACTTTTTGATTTAGACGGCACCCTGCTTCCGCTGGACACCGACGAATTCATAGAAAATTATATGAAAATGCTCTCTTTGGAAATGAAAGCCCTGATACCTCCAGACCTTTTCGTAAAGAAGCTTTGGGATTCGACCTATGCCATGATTAACAACACGGACCCTGGAAAGACCAACAAGGAAGTCTTCTGGGAGAATTTTTTTGAAGGCATTGAATGTGAAAGAGAACCGGTGCTCTCCAAAATAGAGGATTTTTATAAGAATAAATTTCCCGAACTTAAGAAAGTGATGAAGCAAAATCCCGTATCCTACAGCATCCTAAAGGAAGCCGAAAGTCTGGGCTTCGAACTTGTTATAGCCACTAACCCCATCTTCCCCGAAATAGCCATTCGCGAAAGGCTTCGCTGGATAAATGCCGAAAACTTCAGCTTTAAACTCATCACTACTTATGAAAACATGCATTTTACTAAACCCCGGCTGGAATATTATGAAGAGATTTTAAGCATAATAGGCAAAGCTCCAGAAGAATGCCTGATGGTGGGAAACGATGTGGAAGAAGATTTAATAGCATCCAAGTTGGGCATAAAAACCTTTCTTGTCACCGATTACATAATAAATAGAAAGGGCATAGAACCGAAGCCGGATTATGCCGGCTCTTTGAAAGATCTGCTTCATTTCATAAAAAATACGGGAGGGAGGCCGCATTGAACGTATACGATGCAGCCCACGAACTTGCAAGGGCTCTTTCCCGCTCTCAGGAATACCTGGAACTTAAAGCAGCAACCGAAGAACTGAAAAAAGACTCTAAGGCGGAAGAAATGCTAAGGGACCTTAAGGCGAAGCAACTTGAAGTGGAAGCCTTAAAGCTTTCAGGCCGGCCCACTGAAGAAGCAGAAAGGCAACTTCAAAACCTCTACGACATAGTTTCGCACCATTCGCTGATAAAGAAATATCTCGAGGCAGAGCAGAGGTTTTTCATCCTAATGTCCGACATTCAGAAAATCATCGCAAAAGCTGTAGACCTGGATTTAGACGGGAGGTAAAAAATTGGCCAAAGTAATTTTGACCCCTCACCGAAAAAAGCGAATAGAAAAGGGACATCCCTGGGTTTTCAAAACCGAGATAGAAAAAATCGAGGGAAATTACAGCCCTGGCGACCTAGTGGAAGTATACGACTTTAAAGGTAAATTTCTGGGCAGGGGCTACATAAATCCCCTGTCGCAAATAACCGTGAGAATTTTGACGAGGAACAAAGATGAGGAGATCGACAGAAATTTTTTCAAAAAAAGGATAGAGGACGCCTTCGAATACCGGCAAAAATTGGGATTTAAAGGGAGTTTCAGGCTGGTTTACGGGGAAGCTGATTTTCTGCCGGCCCTCATAGTCGACAAATTCGAAGACGTATTCGTAATTCAAACACTGGCTCTGGGTATGGAGCGGTTCAAAGATGTCATCGTGGATATCCTCCGAGAAATGTTCCAACCCCGTGGAATTTACGAGAGAAACGACGTTCCCGTCCGTGAATTGGAGGGGCTGCCTCTCACGAAAGGTTGTCTGTATGGAAACGTCCCTGAAAAAATCCTCATAGAAGAAAACGGCCTAAAACTTTACGTCGACGTCATAAACGGCCAGAAAACCGGCTACTTTTTCGACCAAAAGGAGAACCGCCTCGCCATAGGGCCCTTCGTAAAAGGCGCCGAAGTTCTGGAGTGTTTCTGTTACACCGGTTCTTTTGCCTTATCCGCTGCCCGTTTCGGTGCTAAAAAAGTCATCGCCTTTGATTCATCCAGTGAAGCCGTAGAACTTGCCAGGGAAAACGCCGCCTTGAACGGCTTTGAAGGCATCATAGAATTTCACGAAGGGAACGCTTTTGACGTTTTGAGGCACTTTTACAAGAGCGGAAAAAAGTTCGATGTGGTCATACTGGACCCCCCTGCTTTTGCCAAAAATAAACAAGCCTTAGAAGGCGCTATAAGAGGGTACAAGGAAATAAATTTAAGAGGTCTAAAAATTTTAAAACCCGGAGGATTTCTAATCACCTCGTCATGTTCCCACCATGTGGATGAAGACCTGTTCTGGGAAATAATAGAGTCAGCTGCCTGGGATGCGCACGTTACCCTCAGGGTTATAGAAACCCGAACCCAGGCAAAAGACCATCCTATTCTTGCTGCCTCAAATGAAACTAGGTACCTGAAATTTTTCATGCTCCAGGTAATTAAATGACCCCTGCCTTGGAGGCAGGGGTTTTGTTTTACAATCTCAAAATTAGCCTAGCCGTGCTGAAATATACAAGAAGCCCTATTACATCGAGGAGCGTAGTCACGAAAGGCCCCGAAGTCACTGCAGGGTCGCGTCCGAGTTTATTCCACATCAAAGGTATGAAAGTGCCCAAAAAAGCCGCGATGGTGAGATTCAGAGCCATGGACAACCCGATTACCAGCCCCAAAGCGGGAGCACCCTGCCACAAATATGCTATGGCAGCCACAATCGCACCGTTAACCAGTCCCAATATTGCCCCCACGCCACTTTCCCTCAGTACATTTTTCCATATTAAAAGAGGCTCGATTTGTCCTGTGGCAAGACCTCTTACCACTATTGCTGCCGATTGGGTGCCCACGTTACCACCCATATCCATCAAGAGCGGAATGAAAAACGACAATGCTACCACTGCCTGCAGTGTTTCTGAAAAATTTTTTATAACGTTTCCTGATACAATTTCCCCGAAAAGGGCGACCAATATCCATGGCAACCTCCTGCGTGCCCTAAAAAGTGGCGAACTTTTTTCCGGAGCTATTTCTTCCGATGCCCCCGCCATTTTGAGAATGTCCTCGGTAGCCTCTTCTTGGGCTGCATCCATAACATCATCGAAAGTTACAATGCCTAAAAGAACGTTATTTTCATCCACCACCGGCAGGGCCAGAAACCCGTACTTCGCCATAAGTCTTATTACTTCTTCCTGGTCCTGAGTTGCAAAGACCTTTTTTACATCGGTATACATTATTTCCGAAAGAGGCGTATCTGGTTCGGAAAGCACTAGGTCCCTAAGTGAGAGGACTCCCAGTAATTTGCCGCCGTCATCCACGACGTAGACGTAATATATCATTTCAGCATCCGGAGCGATTTCTGCCAATTTGTCCAAGGCTTCCTTTGCCTTCATATCTTTCGGAAAAGCTATGAACTCGGTGGTCATTCTACCGCCGGCAGTGTTTTCATCGTATAAAAGCAGGGACCTTATCTCGTTTTGTTCCTGCTGGTGCATAATATGCAAGAATTTCTGGCGTGCGCTTTCGGGCAGCATCCCCAGATAATCGGCCACATCATCGGTCGACATCTCTTTCAGCAAAAGAGCAGCTTCTTCCGGTGCTATGTGAGTTAGAATGAAAGTTACTTTTTCGGGCTCTAGTTCTTCCAGTACATCCCTGGCGGTTCCGAATTCCAATTTTTTGAAAAGCTCAAGACATTCCTGGGACTCGAGGTCGGAAAATAGCTCGGCTATGTCGACGGGGTGGCTATCTTTTAAAATTTCCACTACTTTTATAAAATTGCCTTCTCTTAAAAGCTGTTTGATTTCGTTTGAATTCAAACTGGTGCCCATTGTTAAAACCTCCCGAATGCCACCGTTTTTTTAATCCCCAGGAACGTCACCGTAAGGGCGAAATAGATAAGTAATGCAGTAACATCGATAATGGTGGTGATAAACGGCCCTGAAGCCACGGCAGGGTCAACTTTTATTTTGTAAAAAATAAGCGGAATCAACACACCTATAAATGCGGAAAACATTATTGCTATGCTCATAGAAGCACCAACAACCAAGCTAAGGTTAATATCTTTTTGCCATAAAGCTGCTACAGTAGCTATTATCGCTCCGCATGAAACTCCCACGAACACGCCGCCAAAGGTTTCGCCAACTAAAAATTTCATCACGTTTTTTATTGAAATCTCCCCTGTAGCAAGCCCCCTTACGGATAATGCCAGGGACTGGGTTCCTACGTTTCCGGCTGTAGCCATTAACACAGGAATAAAGAAAGCAACTGCCATCACCTTTTCAAGGACTGTCGAATATCCATCTATAACGACCCCTGAGATTAAGTCCCCCAAAAGGCAGACCACCAGCCACGGGAGCCGCTTTTTTACAGCTCCTAAAATATTGGTGGTAAGGAGTATCTCGTCTTCAGGCGTTATTCCGGCAAGTTTATGGATATCTTCTGTGGTTTCTTCTTCAAGTACATCCATAGCGTCGTCTACCGTAACTATTCCCAGGATGTGATTTTCTTCATCCACAACCGGTATAGCCAAAAGTGAATATTTAGAAATAAGCTGGGCAACCTTTTCCTGATCTTCGTCCACCCTGACCGAGACCACTTTTTTATGCATAATTTCAGAAATCCTCTTATTTCTCGGAGCGGCTATGAGTTCCCTTAGGGACAAAACTCCAAGAAGGTGCTTTTCTTTATCCACAACGTAAAGGTAGTATATGGTTTCAGCTTCTTTTCCAAACTTCCTTACATCTTCGATAGCTTCTTCCACTGTTTTGTCGGCGTATAGGTAAACATAGTCGGTGGTCATTATGCCGCCGGCAGAATCTTGAGCTAGTTTTATGAGGGATTTTAACTCCTGTTGATGCTCCTGTGGCAATTTTGCCATCAATTTCTCAACTTTTTCATCGGGCAGTTTCTGGAGCAGGTCTATTATTTCGTCCACCGACATATTTTCTAAAATTTTCACGAGATGCATTTCGGGAATCGATTCAATGTAAGGAATTCTCTCTTCGGGCTCGAGCTCTTCGAGCACTTCGGTGGCTTTTTCTAGGTCCATCAGTTCAAAAAAAACCTTTTTATTTTCGTCTTTTACTTCTTCCAAAATCTCCGCTATGTCTGCAGGATGCAATCTAGACAGTATTCTTTTTATTTCGTCGGTTTTTCTAGACAGGATTAACTGTTTTAAAAGAGCGACCTCCCTTTCATTTTTCATCCGCTTCCCTCCCCGAAAAACTCGGGGCTACATCCTGCCGCCGGAGAGCGGCAAGATGGCCCCGGCAAATTTTAAATTGTTTCGCTTATTACTAGGATCGGCGTCCACCTTGCCGCTCCCCCCTTTTAATAAAAAATTCCCTTCCTAATGCGAAGGGTAAAAGTTCACACCGACTCGCATCCGCACTTACATTATATTCTACCGATTTTATATGTCAAGAGCAAACCAAAAGAGAGGTTGAAAAACAACCTCTCTTTTTACTGGAGCTGCTGGCTGATTTGCTGCTGCTGTTGCTGAATCTGTTGTAATTGCTGATTTAATTGTCCTAATTGCTGCTGGTTCTGCTGCCCAAAGGCTTGGTTTGGCTGAGCATTAAGCTGTTGATTCAACTGCTGGAGTTGCTTATTAAACTGGTCTAAAAGCTGGTTCATCTGGTAAAAGACCTGGTTTGCGTGAATGCTCTGCTGAGCCTGATTCAGGGCGTTTATCGCCTGCTGTATGGCCTGGCTAACCTGATTGTCGGTCTGCTGCTGCTGAGTTTGGGCCTGGTTTTTTAATTGATTGAGCAATTGCTGAAATTGATTGGCTGTCTGCTGTCCGGCCAACTGTTGTTGCTGTTGCTGATACTGCTGGAACTGAGATTGCCTTACCCTTTCCGCTATCTCATTAGAAAATTCTACATCTTTTTTCCTTTCTTGAATCGTCGCTTCCAGGTCCTTTTTTTCAGCCATAATTATCCCCCTTTATTGTTTTTCTCTTTTTTAATATACCCGGGGGAATTTGATTTAAACAAAAAAAATATGGTTATTGCAGAATATTATCGAGCGAATTGCTGAACTGACTGAGAACCCGGTTTTTTATAACGTTTTCCTGGGCAGCGCTTAACGTCGATAGAACCTGCTGAATGGTCTGTTGAATCGACATTACGGGATTTACATACGCCTCTTGATGTGCACTGGATGATTGATAAAAGCCATTTTTTAGTTGATTTTCTATGTTTTTTAAATTAAGGACCAGTTCTTGGACTGAAGAATTAAAGTTTTCTACCCGCCTTTCAAAAGTACTTATAAACTGGTCAAAAGCGTTTTCTACTTCAGCAATTTTCTCCAGTATGTTTATTCTATGCTGCCCCGCCTGTTTTTGCAGCAACTTTGTGTTGGACCCGGCCAGCCACTTTGAAAGCAGGCTCTGGTTTTGTTCAAGACCCGTTTCCAGATCCTTAAGACTGGTTTCCACGTAACTTTTTACCTGTTTAAGACTATCCTGGATATTTTTTAAATTTCTAACATCATTTGTTAAGTTCGATTTAATCTGGTTGCTAAGAGATTCCAGTTTCTGATTGCTTTCTAAAAAAGCTTCAACCATTCCCTGGATTGAATTCAAAAAAATTCACCTCCTGCACTCTATCAGTAAATATTTTTACCAGGCAGGAGGTCTTTTCTTCATCCATATTTTTCTATTACTTTTTTATTTTAAATTCGTCGTTTACCTTATCCTGAAGGTATACCCCTGTGTAATCATCGGGGTCTGCAGCTTCGTAAATTTTCCGGGCTTCTTCCACACATTCTTTACAAGCTCCGGGAGGGATTACAACTGCGAGGATAAAATACCCGAGGTCGCATTTTGACTTTATCAAAGTATACCCCGAACATGGCCTGCAAACCTTTATAGTCTCTTCTTGATTTTCCATTATTCCTATGGTGTCGTAATATATCCTTTTGTTCCTACGGACAAAGTCCTTTCCATCGAACATCTTTCTTGCAATTTCTTCCTTGCGAAGCCACCGCCCGTATATATCGTCACACAGGCGCTTTATGTAATCGGAAATCCACGCCGGCTGTCTCATTTTATCCGGCTCATAGTCGGGTTCCTTCACATGCGAATAGTCAAGGCCGGCCAAAGCCAAAATTATGCCCAGATTCACGCAAGGCAGCGCCCCTTCTATGGAATACCCTCCCTCCAAAACCGCTATGTCGGGGTCTAAAAGTTCGGTCAGTTTAGCATAACCCTGCGCTGTAAAATTCATACTGGTTATGGGGTCTGTATAATGGTTGTCCTGACCGGCCGAATTGACTACGAGGTCGGGTTTGTATTCTTCTATTATAGGCATTACCAGGTTTTCAATAACATAAAGAAAACCCTCTTCACCGGTTTGGGGGGGAAGGGGTATATTCAAAGTATATCCAAAAGCGCCGGGTCCTCCTAATTCGTCCGGGAAACCAGTTCCGGGATAAAGCGTTCTTCCATCCTGATGTAGTGAAATAAAAAGTGTATTTCTATCATTCCAGTAGATGTCCTGGGTGCCATCTCCATGGTGGCAATCGGTGTCGACTATGACCACCTTCTTCGGTCCAAAGTATTGCCTTATGTGTTCTAGCATTACCGCTTCGTTGTTTATTATGCAAAACCCACGGTCGCCGTATACCACTCTATGGGCATGATGTCCCGGTGGCCTGACCATGGCAAAAGCTTTTTCGACCTTTCCTTCCAACAGCGCCCTTGCCGCTTGTATGGCCCCACCTGCCGAAATCAAGTGGGATTTGGTCACCACCGACTCTACATCCGGCACGCAAAAATGCACCCTTTTGATATCTTCCTCTTTTGCCAACACTGGATTAAAAAACTCAATGCCTTCTATATCCTCCAAGCCTTCTTCGCTGACTTGATCCAAGGTATAAAGCAGCCTTTCTTCTCTTTCAGGATGGGTTGGGCTTATGGCCCAATCAAAAGCCGGGAAAAAAACCAACCCCAGCTTGTTTCTTGCCTTAAGCATCATTAACCCTCCCAATTTATTTTAAGTAAGGTTGGTTACGCTGGGCTTTATCTGAGCTTTGACCCTTATGTTCCTGCCGACGGTATAAAATCCCCTCACCATGTTAAAGCATGACTCCTCTACTATTTCCGCCTCCGCCTCTTCGGAAAGCGGCGCCAGCGTTGACGCCCTTTCCTTTATCAATTCCATCGCTTGCTTTCGGGCTTTCTCCAAATTGAATTCCTTGCCTATTTTTTCCCTTATTCCGAGTTCCGGTACAGTTAGATACCCCTGCCCTGTATCAGCAAATAAGGTAATTTCTGCCGTCACCCTGCTCAAAGCGGCACCGATGGCATTAGCCACTTCGAAGTTTTCAGGAACATCACACGGAAGTTTTAACTTCCGTTCCAGCACCAGAGACAGAGCCTTAGCAGGCCCACCGATTATGACGGCTTTTTTCGGAGATATCTTTTCCCCGTACAAAAGCTCCCGAATGGTGTAAACCGGCTTGTTGTTTATATCTTCTAATAGCTTTTCCACCTTTTCCCTAATTATATCTCCCATTCTTTCAAGAATTAATCTCGCTGTTTCTTCCGGAGAAATCCCCATAATATCTCCTAACTCTTTCATGGCAAGATAAGCTTTTTCTTTTGTACCGGCATTTAAAAGTCCCATCAATATCATTGCATCAGTGGGTGTAGGCACCGGTCCCCCTAAAGTTTTAGGCGGTCCTTCCCTTCGGGGGCCTATAGCCAGTTTGCCCCGTTCGAACCTAACAGCACTATCCCCGCCTATTGCAACCGAGTGAGAGTAAATAGCCCTCACAACGGTAGGATAATTCCCTATCCTGATCCCCTTCGGCTCGAGTAAGGGAACCCCTCCTGCAAAAAAAGAAATATCTGTCGTAGTACCACCTATATCCAAAATAACCGCATCATCGTTGATACTGGAAAGCCCCCAGCATCCCATTACACTGGCAGAAGGACCTGACAGAATGGTATACACCGGGAAAGAAACTGCTTTTTTAAGATTCATCGTCCCACCATCAGCCTTGAGCACATTTACTGAAGCTTTTATCCTTCTTTCTTCAAAAGCTTTCTCTATGGCTGAAGAGAAATAACTAAAGCGTTCATACACGGCCGCATTAAGATAAGTAGTGTAAACTCTTCTCGGAAAATTCAATTTTCCGGAAAGGGCATGTCCCATTACGACAGGAAAGAAATCTACTCCTAGTAATTCTTTTACCTTTAACTCGTGGATGGGATTCCGGACGGAAAATTTTGTCGCAATTCCGATGGCTGAAATTCCCTTCTCTTTAAACCGAACAGCAGCCTCTCTGACTATGTTCTCATTAAAAGGCTTAATTTCCTGGCCCCGATGATCTATGTAGCCATCGAGAAAGACGTTTTCTTCACCGCACGCTAAAAATGAAGCATCTAAGCCGGGGCCGCTTTCCAATATCATGCCTACGGGCGATGTCTTCCCCTCAAGGACTGCATTAGTGCATAAAGTGGTACTTAAATTAACCCGCTCAATCTCACAGGGACCTTCGTTTTTCAAAAGTTCATCAACCGCCCGACAAATACCTTCAATCATTGAAATTGAGGCATAGGGCACCTTTGATTTTTTTATTATCTTCCCGTTGCCTAAAAGTACAGCGTCGATGTGAGTGCCCCCGACATCGATGCCTATTATCACTTCTCCTCCCTCCTAACCTTCTCCTACCACCTTTATTTCGGGTTCGAGCAAAATACCAAATTCCTCTTTGACTTTGTTTTGAATGATTTGTATTAGATTAAGCACGTCTTGGGCAGTGGCATTGCCGGTATTCACTATAAACCCGGCGTGAAGCTCAGAAACCTTCGCATCTCCAATTTTATAACCCTTTAACCCAGCCTTTTCAATCAAAAAACCGGCATAATTCCCAAGCGGTCTTTTGAAGGTGCTGCCGGCGCTGGGCATATTCAAAGGCTGTTTCATTTTCCTTTTTTTGGCAAATTCATCCATCTTTCTTTTTATTTCTTCATAAATACCGGGATCTAACTCAAGCTTTGCTTCAAGGACTATTTTTCCCCCGGTTTGCAGTTTGCACCACCGGTAAGAAAACTCCAGCTCTTCATTTTTCATGGAACATATCTCTCCATTAAAATCCATTACCATAACTTCTTTCACCACTTTTGCCATTTCTCCATCGTAAGCTCCTGCATTCATTATTATCGCGCCCCCTAAAGTTCCTGGAATACCGCTCGCGAACTCCAAGCCTGTTAGGCTGTTTTCTAAGGCTGATTTAGCGACCGCCGATAAAAGAACGCCGGCTTTTGCCTTTATTGTCCTTCCCTCTACAGTAATATCGTTAAAATTTTGGGCAATCTTAATTACAACTCCTCTTATCCCCTTGTCCCGCACCAGCAGGTTCGTGCCATTTCCCATTACAAAAATTGGAATTTTTCTTGGGCTGCAGTAATTTACTACCTTCTTTATTTCGTCTACGTTTTTAGGTAACACCATCACGTCCGCGGGTCCGCCTATCCGAAATGAGGTATGATATCTCATTGGCTCGTCTATTTTCACCCTATCGGAAGTTATTAATTTACAAAGGTCTTTGTAGATGGAATATTTCTCCACAACTATCTCCCTTTCGCTCGAATTTCATTCGAATATCCTTCGGATTTTTCTTTGTTTCTTTTAAGTCACCTTCTATCATAAATTATACATTAATTCTCCTTGCTAATTAACAAAACTAAAAAAATTTATCTCTAAATTTTTAAAGAATAAGCTTCCAATAGGTTTTCACCATATAAAATTACAAAAGTATGTGGGACAAAATCTGCGAAAAAAATAAAGCCTCCATTTGGAGCAAATCCGCTCATATCCACATGGATAACCGTTACTATGGTATAACCACCATGTTCTATCGGGCAAACCCCCATAAAAAAGTTTTCGCTCATCACTTTCAACATGAAATCACCCCGTAGTAAAGTTAAAAATTTTATTCCACTATTTAGAATTTCCATTGATAGGAAAAAATTGCACAAAAAAATGGGTAAAAGGTCTCAAAGGCATAGCTTTGCCCTGACACCTTTTACCCTATCTATATTAACTCGCAAGTAAAATTATACACCTTACTGGTCAACAGTCTTTGTCAATTTTCGGAATTCCTCGATTATATTCCTTGTCAAATTTCCGGGAACGCCGTCTCCTATTATCTTTCCATCGACTTTTACTACAGGCATTACCTCTGTCATGGTGCCCGTAATAAACACCTCGTCTGCGTCGAGTAATTGGTCTAAAGAGAAGGTCTCTTCCCTTAGCTCTAAATCCAATTTTTCTGCAATTTCGAGCACAACTCCTCTTGTGATCCCGTGCAAGATGAAATTGTTTGCCGGATGGGTAAGGAGCTTATTGCTTTTTACAATAAAAACGTTGCTGCTCGAAGCTTCAGTTACTATACCTCCCCTGTGAAATATGGCTTCAAAGGCACCAGCTCTCTTGGCCTTTTCTTTTGCAATGCAGTTCGGAATGAGCTGAACGGTCTTTACATTACAGCGCATCCACCGCTCATCGGGGACAGTAATGGCGCTCACGCCGTTTTCATAGTACTCTTCCGGCTGGGGGTTGGCTTCGCGCGCTATAACCACCCAAGTGCATGAAGTTTTCTCCGGGAAATTGTGCTGGCGCGGTGCCGCACCGCGGGTGACCTGGATGTAAACCGAAGCATCCTTGAACTCTCCATCCGCCACCGCCTTTTTGCAAACTTCTTTCAAATCTTCGATGTCAAAATCGAACTTTAAGTATATCTCCTGGGCGCCTTTCTTCAGTCTTTCTAAGTGCCTATCTAGATAAAAGAACCTGCCTTCGTAAACCCTTACGACTTCATAAAGACCATCGCCGAATTGAAATCCCCTGTCCTCCACCGATACTTTTGCATCACTGTAGTCCACTCTCTTTCCGTTCAAATAAACAACAGTCATCACAAAAACCCCCCAAATTAAATTTTTGCTCCGGGCTCCCGCCTTACCGCCGGCATTTCCCTTCCCTTCGACTTTAAATAGGATATTACCTTTTCTACCGATGTATTGAGTATGTTTTCTTCAGGAAGGCCGGCTTCCTCTATTACCTTCAGGGCCTTTTCAAAATTGCCCACGTCAAAACATATATGAGCATCGCTTCCCACCACAATCTTCGCTCCGAGTTTTGCCGCCTTTTTTGCTATCAGCAGGCAGTTTTCCTCGCTGCCGCGTCTACTTACTGTAAAAGAACTATTGTTGATTTCAATGTGCACGCCGTATTCTATAGCAGCTTCAATAACTTTATCTATATCAATTGGGAATTCGGGATTCCCTGGATGCACAAGCACATCTACATAAGGATTCTTCATGGCATTTATGGCCGCCCGGGTGTTTTCTTCAACTGTACCACCGGGGTAACAATAAGTGTGAAAGCCGGCAAGCACTATGTCCAGATTCCTCAAATAATTTTCCTGCAGGTCTAATGTCCCGTCGTAATCTAAAATATTGGCCTCTACTCCGCGAAGGATGAGGACCCCCTCAATTTGTCTGGGCAATACTTTCAGGTTGCCGAAATGATAAGGATGTGGGCCTCCTGGCATTGAAGGCCCGTGATCCGTTATGGCTATCATTTTGAGACCCTTAGCCGCAGCCGCTTTAGCATTTTCGAGGACTGTACTATAAGCATGGCCGCTTGCCACCGTATGACAGTGAGTATCTACTTCCAGTTTCAACAAAATCACTCGCCTTCCTACTAGTCTTTCATGCGGCTTTTCAGGGTGTTTATAAAATCAATTTCAGTCGGGTCTTTTTCATTTAACACAGCAAGATAGGCGCTCACATAGTCACCGAATATAACGTGGTACATAATTCTCTCCAATCTGGTTTCACCAAGCGGCCATACTTCACTTATGCCCGAGACCATTTCTCTTATAAGAGCCGAGGTAATTTCAATCCTCTTTTTGACGCGTTCGTTTTCCTCGGGCGACCTCAAAATAACAACTTCCATCATTTTAAGGAGTCTAGGCTCTCCTTCGAAGCCCATTATCTCGTTGTGATTGAGCTCGGGGAAAAAATTGAAGAATGCAGGATGCTTGCCGTTTTCATTCATCTGCCCCTTCCAGCGCACCGCCAAGGCGTCTGTTAATCCTTGGGAGCCGTATATTACCGGAATTTTTCCGTATAGCCTTCTCGCAAGGGCCTTAGCCGGGTTTTTATCTTCAGGAATTTGGGGCTCCAAATCCTGTCTAACTTTCTTCATAAGTTCGATTGCACCCGGAATCTGTTTTGTACAATTACGTATGATTCCCGCTTCTTCCAAAAGCACCAAAAGCGGCATGAAAGAATATCCTATTGCAGCTCGCGGAGGCATCCCGGCTGGTATAGTAATCACCGGCACTTCATCGGCCATTGCCTTATTTTTTAGCTCTCCTCCCGTTGTTATGGCCACAATCTTGGCTTTTTTCTCCTTTGCTTCATTGTAGGCCGCAAGGGTTTCCTCAGTATTCCCTGAATAACTGGATGCTATTACTAATGTCCTCTCATCCACATAAGAAGGCAAGTGATAGTCTCTGTTCACTACGATGGGAATATAGCATGAATCTTGGGCCATCATCCGGGTGAGGTCTCCGCCTATAGCCGAGCCTCCCATACCGCTTATGACCACATTTACGATATTGTGAAACTTCAAGCCCTTTACTGCACTTTCTGCAATATCTACAGCCTCTTCGCATTGTTCCGCAAGCTTGTAAATGAGGTCGAACATCCCTTTTTTGTCAAGCTGCTTTAATCTTTCTCGTTCATCCAACATTTACTATACCTCCTTCGTATTGTTATTTTCCTCTTCCTCCTGGATCTTGTCCATTATTTTTTGGGCAAAAATCAGCGCCGCATTATAGCCCATAGCTTTTAATCTACGGTCCATCGCCGCAACTTCTATAATAGCGGCAAGATTTCTTCCAGGTCTTATCGGAATAGTCTTTTTCGGAATAAAAGATTCCAAGATTGTTATCATTTCTTCTTCAAGGCCAAGCCGGTCTTTTTCTTTATATTTTTCCCACTCGACCATTTCAATTACCATATCTATTCTCATGTCATTTCTCACAGCCCCTGCACCGAATATTGTCTTCACATCTATGATGCCAAGTCCCCTCACTTCAAGGTAATGGCGAACCACTTCGGGAGCCGAACCTATCAACACATTTTTGGCTACCTGCTTTATTTCAACTACATCGTCGGCCACTAAACGGTGACCTCTTTTTATGAGTTCTACCGCAGTCTCGCTCTTTCCTATCCCGCTTTCGCCGACTAACAGAACCCCTACACCGTAAACGTCCATTAAAACCCCATGAACAGTGGTTCTTGGAGCCAATTCGCTCTCAAGGAAGTCAGTTAATCGGCTTATAAACCTGGTAGTGGCTTCCGGGGTCCTCAGCACCCACCTGCCGTACTTTTTCGCGAACTTCAAGAATTCCTTGGAAGGCTCAAGATTCCTCGTAATTATAACGCACGGAATTGGGTATGAGAAAAGTTTTTCCAGGCGCTCTACTCTCACTTCAGGTTGCAAGCTTTTCAAAAAAGTTATTTCAGACATTCCGAGTATCTGGACCCTTTCATAGGCAAAATAATCAAAAAACCCAGCGAGCTCAAGGCCTGGCCGGTTAAGGTCGCTGACGGAAATTTCCGGCAGACTTTTTGATTTTACCAGCACCTCTAGGTTAAATTTCGCTATGACCTGCTTTAAATTTAACCCCTTCAAAATTTACACCCCGTAAAATTAATTCTACAAAAAAGAGTTAATTCCTCCCTTATGGAAATACTAGTTAGTAGAAAACTTTTACCGCGGAGGTGTGACCATGCCAAATCTAAAGTGTAACGTCACCAGTTGCAAATACAACAGAAACTTAGAGTGCTGCGCAGAAAACGTTATGGTCAATGCCATAAGGCCTAACTGTACTTCTAAAGAAGGTACCTATTGCGATGCTTATGCCAGAAAAGACTCCGCTGAAAGCGGAAGCTGCGTTAACAACAATAGCAGATTTTGCTGGGATTAACCGGTTGAAGCTAGGGGATCATCATCCCCTGGCTTTTTTGGTCCTTGCTATGAACCGCTATAATTTGTTAAAATAACATCACCCGACATATTCTACTATAAAAAATTCTACTACAAAGCGAAAGGAAAAGATAGCAATGAAAAAAAACAAAATCGCTTCCATTTTATATCTTTTGCTCATAATAATCACTGCTATACTTATTGCTGGTTGCTCGGCGGAGGTTAATCTCGAACAGGAAAACAAAGATGTCTTTCCCGGAACACTCAAGGTTTGCTTTTTGGACGTGGGCCAGGCAGATAGCATATTTATCATCCTTCCCGGCGGCAGCACCATGTTGGTAGATGCCGGAAACAACGACGATTCGAAAACGATAATCGAATACATAAAAAATGAAGGTATAAAGAAAATAGATGCCGTCGTCGTCACCCATCCTCATGAAGACCATATAGGTTCCATGGACGAAGTGATACGCGTTTTCGATATAGGAAAGGTCTACATGCCAAGGGTCACAACCACCACCAGGTCTTTCGAAAATTTTCTAAATGCAGTATCCCAAAAGAAACTTAAGATAACCCCGTTAAAAGGCGGAACGAACATACCATTAGAAGAAGATGTCGACATTAAAGTACTCGCTCCCAACAGCACCCGCTACGATGATTTGAACAACTACAGTGCGGTGCTTAAAATAACTTATAAAAATATTTCCTTCCTTTTAACCGGTGATGCCGAAAAGCTCTCTGAGGAAGAAATGCTGAAAGCAGGCTACGACCTAAAGGCAGACGTCCTAAAAGTAGGACACCACGGCAGCAGTTCAAGCACATCCGTAGAATTCTTAAAGGCGGTGTCTCCTAAGTTCGCTGTAATAAGTTACGGAAAAAATAACGATTACGGCCACCCCCACAGAGAAACACTACAAAAACTAAAAGAACATGGAATTAAAATTTACTCGACTGCCGAAAACGGACATATTGTAATGGAAAGCAACGGAACGAGTTTAAAGGTTATCACCATAAAATAGGCTATACATGGCAATAACTGACGTAATTAACTGTTTATCGAAAGAAGAATTCTTAAAGTGGAAATAATATTGCAATTAGAGGCAAAAGTAAGGGGAGGATAAATAATGCCGAAAAAAGGCATACTTGACCGGTTCGAAGGGGACTTTGCGGTTATCGAAACTTTTGATGGAATGACGATGAATATAAAAAAACGATTCCTTCCCGAAAACGCTCGGGAAGGCGATGTAATAGATCTAGATGATCTATCTATAGATGAACCTTTAACAAGACAGCGTAAGGAAAAAATCCGAAAACTAGCCGAAAGGCTTTTCGAAGATTAGGCAAGGTTTTCCGGATTAAGGCCTTGTAACTCTTCCGGTACAAAGCGGCCATCCTTTCTTACCAGCACATCGTCAAACCATATCTCTCCGCCGCCGTACTCGGGCCTCTGGATGTACACCAGGTCCCAGTGAATGGCCGAGTCGTTGCCGTTGTCGCACTCCTTGTAAGCCTTTCCGGGAGTGAGGTGTATACTTCCCGATATTTTCTCATCGAAAAGCGTATCCTTCATGGGTTTTAATATGTAGGGGTTGACCCCGATGGCAAACTCGCCGATGTACCTCGCACCTTCATCGGTGTCCAAAATTTTGTTGAGCCTTTCTGTATCATTGGCGGTGGCCTTAACTATTTTGCCGTCCTTGAACTCAAACCTTATATTTTCGAAGGTATATCCCTGGTAGAGTGCCGGCGTATTATATGTTATGTAGCCGTTAACCGAATTTCTGACAGGTGCCGTGTAAATTTCGCCGTCGGGAATATTTTTTTTGCCGTCGCACTTTACCGCGTTGATGCCTTCTATGGAAAATTCTAATTCGGTGCCGGGGCCTGTTATCCTTACCTTTTTAGTCTTGTTCATGAGGTCCACCAAAGGGTCCATGGCCTTGGACATCTTTTGGTAATCAAGACAGCAAACTCTGAAGTAAAAATCTTCGAAGGCCTCCGTGCTGGTGTCAGCAAGCTGTGCCATAGATGCATTCGGATATCTTAAAACACACCACTTGGTATGGGAAACTCTTATTTCGGCATGAACGGGTTTAGTGTAAAACTGCATGAAAATCGCTTTCTTTTCCTCTGGCACATCGGAAAGTTCAGCCGCATTATCCCCGCCTCGGATTCCTATATAGGCATCCATGTCCTTCATCCTCTCCGCATCGTAGCGGGCCATCATGCTTGCAATTTCCTCGTTTAAGTTCATCATTATCTCCCGTTGAATATCCTGCATTCCCAGGGAAACGAAGGGCTTTGCCCCAGTTTTGTAAGCTTCCCGCACCAGTTCCTTTATAAGCGTCGCTTCTCCAGGCCCCCCTTCGATCAGTATCTTTTCACCTTCCTTCAGCTCCACCGAATAGTGAATAAGGATTTTGGCCAGTTTCTCAAGCCTAGGGTCTTTCACAATAATCCCTCCCATTTTTAAACAGAAATTATACTCCTTCTAAATCGAAATCCGGCACGTAACTTGGGGAATCGGCTCCCTCTTCCTGAGCAAAACCATTTTCAAGCCCCAATTCAAAAAAATATTCTATTACCTCTTCGTATTCCTCCTTAGGCAGCGGGCGATTTATTTCAGGAAATTCACCGGTCCTGAAACACGGCATGTACTGGCCCATGAGGCTTACGTATACGCCGGAAGGCAAATTAGATTTTATAAAACCGAGGACTTTTTTAGAATCTTCCTTTAATCCGGGCAATACCAGGTGCCTTATAATCAGTCCCTTTTTTATCATGCCCTTTTCATCAAAAACAGGCTCACCTACCTGGCGGTACATCTCCAATATAGCCTTTGTGGCGCACCTGAAATAGTCAGGTCCTTCTCCTCGACAGCCTTGCCGAACCATTCCTGACTTATCCTGTAATTCTGGCAAAAAACGCACTTCAAGTTGCAACCTGAAAAAAACACGGTCCCTGAACCTTTATGGCCGCTTATACACGGTTCTTCCCAGCGGTGGGCAAAGGCTTTTGCCACCACTATTTTATCAAGAGCACCGCAAAACCCCTTCTCACCTTTTAACCGGTTGACACCGCACCGCCTCGGGCAAATCCGGCAATTTTCGAGCAATTCTTTTGACTCCAACCCCCTCACCCCCGGTGGATTTAACCCCTATATCCTTTTAGGTATTTTGTCTATTTTATTCGCTTCATAATACCACTTTGTTATTTTAACACGTATTCTTTAAAACTAAAACACCCTTCCATGCTATTGCTGAAAATATTTTAAAAATTCCGGATATAAAAAACACCCGGTAATACCGGGTATCGGGGTATTACCGGGCATCAAAACATTTAATCATTTGCATATTACTTTTGTACTTCCGCGATTCCCCTTTTCAGGGCCTTCTCGTTTATCTCCATCATGTTTTTCCGGTGGGCGGGGAGGAAATAGTCTATGGACTTTATCACGGTTTCCGGTTTTACTATTCCCGTTTCGCCGATGAGCACTCCCAAGGCCACCATGTTGGCGACTCTCATGTTTCCAAGCTCATCGGCTATGCCGGTGGCATCGACTTCGATCACCTTTATATCGTCCCTTGCGGGTCTTTCATCGATTAAGGCTTTATTTAAAATCACTATGCCCCCGGATTTCACCATCGGTGTGAACTTTTCCATGGAGGGCTTGTTCATCGCCACAAGCACATCGGGCGAAGATATGATTGGCGACGGAATCCTTTTGTCCGAAATCACCACCATGCAGTTTGCCGTTCCGCCCCTCATTTCCGGACCGTACGAAGGAATCCAGGAAACTTCTCGCCCCTCCAGCATCGCGCTGTGGGCCAAAATCTCGCCCATCAACATTATCCCCTGACCGCCGAAACCTGCCATAATGATTTCCATCTTCATTTTTCTATCCCTCCTTCGGCTCTTTAAAAACGCCCGGGGGAAATACCTTTACCATTTCGTTCTTTACCCAATCCACCGCATCTTTGGGCTTCATTCCCCAGTTGGTCGGGCAGGGGGATAAAATTTCCACTAAAGAAAATCCTTTTCCTGAAAGCTGCATTTCGAAGGCCTTTTTTATATAGCTTTTCGTCTTATTTATATTCTTGACATCCGTGAGCTCGGCCCTGGCCAGGAAGGAAGGCCCGTCCAGGGTCGCCAGCATTTCGCACACCCTAATCGGGTATCCTGCGATTTGCGGATCTCGCCCGTAAGGGCTGGTTTCGGTTTTCTGCCCTACCAGCGTGGTAGGGGCCATCTGCCCGCCGGTCATTCCGTATATGGCATTGTTCACGAATATCACCGTTATATTCTCGCCCCTTGCAGCTGCGTGGACGATTTCCGCGGTTCCTATGGCTGCAAGGTCCCCGTCGCCCTGATAGGTAAACACCACCCGGTCGGGTAGGGCCCTTTTAATTCCTGTAGCTACGGCCGGCGCTCTGCCGTGAGCCGCCTGCTGCATATCGCAATCAAAGTAGTTATAAGCCAAAACGGCACACCCTACGGGAGCGACGCCTATGGTTTTGTCCTGGATGCCAAGTTCATCCATTACCTCGGCCACCAGCCGGTGTATAACACCGTGACCGCATCCGGGACAATAATGGGTTTTGGTCGCCTGTAAGGATTTCGGCCTTTCAAAAACCACTTTCATCAGGAAAGCCCCCTCATTTTCTTTATTTCTTCGAATATCTCTTCGGCGGTCGGCACCATACCACCCGTTCTTCCGTAGAAGTACACCGGAGCGCGCCCTTCTACCGAGAGTTTCACATCTTCCACCATCTGCCCCAAGGACAGTTCCACAGTCAGGAATGCTTTGGCCTTTGGTAAAACTTCTTCGAAGGCCTTTTTGGGATACGGCCAGAGCGTTATGGGCCTTATAAGCCCCACTTTTATACCTTCTTCCCGAGCCATTTCCACAGCCGCATGGGCTATGCGGGCACAAATACCGTAAGCTATCACGAAGTACTCGGCGTCGTCGCCGTTTAATATTTCGTATCTTGCTTCCTTCGCTTCGATTTCCTGGTATTTTTTGAAGAGCTTTAAGTTGTGCTCTTCAAGCTTCACGGGGTCGAGGTATAGGGAATTTATTACGTTGGGTTTTTGCCTTCCCATCTTGCCCGTAGTGGCCCAGTCTTTCGGCGGAAGCTGCCTTGCAGGTCTTTCCTTAAACACCACAGGCTCCATCATCTGCCCTAAAATTCCGTCTCCCAGGATGAGCACCGGGTTTCTGTACATATCCGCCAGGTCAAAGGCATCGTAAACCAAATCCACCAGTTCCTGCACGGACGAAGGAGCAAGGACTATCGTCCTGTAATCGCCGTGGCCTCCGCCGCGGGTTGCCTGGAAATAGTCCGACTGAGCGGGCTGAATGTCTCCGAGGCCCGGCCCTCCCCTCATGATATTCACTATCACGCATGGCAGCTCGGCGCCGCAAAGATACGATATTCCCTCCTGCTTAAGGCTTATGCCGGGGCTGGAGGAAGATGTCATGACCCTAACCCCCGCTCCCGCGGCTCCGTACACCATGTTTATGGCCGCTACTTCGCTTTCGGCCTGCAGGAAAACCCCGCCCCTTTTCGGCATTTCCCTTGCGAGGTACGCCGGAAGTTCGCTCTGGGGCGTTATGGGATACCCGAAAAAGCACTTGCATCCTGCCCTAATGGCCGCTTCAGCCAGGGCTTCATTACCTTTCATAAGAACCTTTTCCAATTTACTTTCCCCCTTTTTCCTCGCGGTAAATCGTAAATACTACATCAGGGCACACGGTGGCGCAAAAGCCGCAGGCTATACACCCTTCTTTCGCGGCAACGGGATGATAACCTAAGACGTTCACCATATCATTGTCAAAAAATAGGACCTTTTTTGGACAAACTTCGATGCAAAGGCCGCAACCCTTGCACCTGTCTTTGTCTATGATAATCTTGCTCAACTTCAAGCCTCCCATCTTCTAAAGTTTTAAACGTACTCTTTCGGCCTTTCTTCGCCTGAAAGCACCCTTAAGGCTCCTTCCGCAAGGGCTTTGAGCTCGTCCTCACCGGGGAAAACGTATACCGGCGCCACGAAGGATACCCTCTCTTTTATCCAATTCACCAGCATTTCGTCGTGGGCAAGCCCTCCTGTAAGGATGACGGCGTCGACGTTCCCGGAGAGTACCGCAGCACAGGCGCCGATTTCCCGGGCTACCTGATACGCCATGGCTTCGTACACCAGCTTTGCCTCTTCGTTGCCTTCCTGTATCATATTTTTGATTTCCCTCGCGTCGTTGGTCCCGAAATGGGCTACAAGGCCGCCTTTGCCCGCCAGCATCTTTTTTATTTCGTTTATGGTTAGATTCTTCTCAAGAATTAATTTTGCAAAATCCATCGCCGGCAAACGGCCGGCCCTTTCGGGCGAAAAAGGTCCTTCTCCGTCCAAGCCGTTGTTTACTTCTACTACTCGACCTCTTTTATGAGCCCCTACCGTAATGCCCCCGCCCAGGTGGGCCACGATTAAATTCAGTTCATCGTACCTTTTCCCCATATTCCTCGCAAGGCGCCTTGCCACGGCTTTCTGGTTTAAAGCGTGGAACACGCTGCGCCGTCTTATCTCAGGAATACCCGTAACTTTTGCAACAGGTTCCAATTCATCCACCACCACCGGGTCCACTATGAAGGCAGGTATTCCCAGTTCCCGGCCTATTTCGTGGGCCAAAATTCCTCCTAAATTGGAAGCATGCTCTCCGTACACACCATTTTTCAGGTCTTCCAGCATCCTTTGATTTACGGCGTAGGTTCCTCCTTCTAAAGGCTTTAAAAGTCCTCCGCGCCCTACTACGGCTTTGAGGTTACTCAGATTATAACCCCTAGATTTTATTACATCAAGGATTAACTTTTTCCTGAAAGGGTATTGAGCTACTATGCTATCGAACTTCGAAAGCTCTTCGGATGAATGGGCGATTTTCTCTTCGAAAATGAGATTTTCGCTTTCAAACACGGCAATTTTGGTGGATGTCGAACCTGGATTTATAGCAAGGATTTCAAACTTCACTTAAGCTTTCCCCCAATCCCTGATAGATATTTTACTGCCTCGGCAGGGACAGGCATTTGAAGCCTGCCCCTTTAAATTTATTTCTTCATGAAAATTTTTTCTGCTATCATATCCGCGGCTTTTGCTGTAGTAACCTTTTCTTTTTCTGCAAACTCGAAAACTTCCTTTAACCTCTTGGGGATTATCTTAAGCTTTTCGTTGACCAGTTCGCGGCTGTAAGTTTCCCCTGACACTTCGATGGAAACGTTGATTACCCCTCCGCCGTTTATCACGTAATCCGGGGCATAAAGGATTCCCCTTTGTGTTAGCCTTTCCGCAAAACTCTCGTCCTTCAGCTGGTTATTGGCGGCACCGGCCACTATTTTGCACTTTAGTCTGTCCACGGTATTCTCGTTTATGACCGCGCCGAGGGCGCACGGAGCAAAGATATCGCAGGATACTTCGAATATTTTATCGGGTTCTACCGCCTCTACTCCGTACTTTTCCTTTGCTTCGTTTACCCTGTCGGGATATATGTCGGTAACAATAAGCTTTGTCCCGGCTTCCGTCAAAAGCCTCACGAGTTCCATACCTACATGGCCAAGGCCCTGTATAGCCACAATCTTTCCTTTCAGGTCATCGCTGCCGTATACCCACTCGCAGCAGGCCTTCATACCTAGAAACACGCCCAGAGCGGTAATTGGCGATGGGTCGCCGCTCTTGCCGTCGAGGCCAGCAACGTAAGAGGTTTCTTGAGCCACGTACTTCATGTCCTCAGGGCAGGTTCCTACGTCTTCGGCGGTGATATACTTGCCCCCCAGGCTGTTGACGAATTTGCCGAAGGCTCTGAAAAGTTTCTCCGACTTGTCCTTCCGCGGGTCGCCTATTATTACCGATTTCCCACCGCCAAGGGGCAAGTTCATCATGGCATTTTTATAGGTCATACCCCTTGAGAGCCGCAGGGCATCCCTTATGGCGTCCTCCTCCGAGTCGTAGCTCCACATGCGGCATCCGCCCAGAGCAGGTCCCAAATTTGTATTGTGAACCGCAATTATGGCCTTAAGGCCCGACTCCGGATCGTTGCAGAAAACTACCTCCTCATGGCCCATTTCGCCAATCACTTTAAATATTTCCATTTTTCTCCCTCCATTTAAATTTTATGATAATTTGTTTTACTCTAACCAAAAAGCGCGCTCAGCGCAATCGAGTAGGTCTTGCTCTCATCGGAATCGGCTCGGGAAGTCAGCACCACCGGAACTTCAGCCCCTACCACAACACCCGCTACTTTGGCTTTAGCGAAATAAACCAGGGACTTATACAGAATATTTCCGCTCACAAGTTCGGGTACCAGCAAAATGTCGGCATCTCCGCCTACCGGAGAATCGATGCCCTTGTGAGCGCAGGCTTCTTTCGACACCGCGTTGTCCAGGGCCAGCGGACCATCCACTATGGCATCCAGCCGGTCCCTCTGGGCCATCTTGGACAAGATGGCCGCATCCATTGTCGACGGAATGGACGGATTTACTATTTCCACCGCCGACAAAACAGCTACTTTGGGACGCTTCATACCCAGGCTTCGAGCCACTTTCAAGCTGTTTTTCATTATCTGGTATTTCTGCGGCAAATCCGGGGCGATGTTCATTGCGGCATCGGTAACAAGGATTAGCTTTTCCATATGGGGCACCTGAAAAACCGCAACGTGGCTCAACAGGCGGCCGCCCGTGAGGGATTTATCACCGGAGACGATGCCTTTTAGAAAATCCCTCGTCTGTATGAGTCCTTTCATTAATGCCTGGACCTCGCCTTTTTTGGCCATTTCAACCGCAGCCATTACAGCCTTGACAGTATCCTTTTCGTCAATAATCTCTAAATTTCGTCTTTCCATCCCGAGCTTATCCAATATCGGCTCTATTTTCTCCTTGTCTCCTATGAGGACACCATTTATCAATCCCAAATCGCTCGCTGCCTTGACGGCTTTTAATACATCTTCATCTTCGGCTTTTACTACAGCCATCGTCTTGGTATTTGCCCGGCGGGCAACCTCTAGCATTTCCTTAAGCGACTTCACTCGACCACCTCCGCAAATAATTAAATAGGCAAAATTCGTGCCAATTTCAAAAAAAGAAAGGCGGCATTTTCCGCCTTTTTTCGAAGCACCGGGGCTGCAAAATTTTGCACTTCATGCAAGGTATTACATGAAATATTTTGCATTACCCGATTTAGAGATTATATTTTTTAAGTTTGTAAAACAGGTTTCTAACCGAAATCCCGAGCATCCTGGCGGCCTCATTCCTGTTTCCTCCTGTTTTTTCGAGGGCTTCCTTTATGGCTTCCCTTTCCGCATCTTCAAGGATATCCTTTAGCGGCTTTGAAAATCCGCCGCCGGCAATCGTAGAGGAATCACCGCGCTTTTGGTGGAAGTAAAATCGAGGAAGGTGTCTTTTTTCTATGACGCTTTCACCGAACCCCATGTTGATTATGGCCCTGCTTATCACATTCTCTAGCTCTCTTATGTTGCCGGGCCAATCATACTCCATCAGTACATTGAGCGCTTCCTTATCTATGGCTTCAACAGCCCTGCCATACTCCTGGTTGTACTTTCTTATAAAGTGTTCGGCCAAAATGGGGATATCCGTTTTGCGCTCCCTGAGAGGAGGAATGTATATGGGCACCACGTTAAGCCTGTAATATAGGTCCTTTCTGAAGCGCCCCTCTTCCACAGCCTTCTCCAGGTTGATGTTGGTTGCGGCGATAACCCTGACGTCCACCGGGATGGGTTTGCTCTCTCCAACCCTTATGATTTCCTTTTCGTTCAGCACTCTAAGCAACATGGCCTGGTGGTTTAGGCCTATTTCCCCTATTTCGTCAAGGAATATGGTCCCGCCGTTGGCTTCCTCGAAAAGCCCTTTCCTGCCGCCCCTTCTGGCACCGGTAAAAGCTCCATCCGCGTAGCCGAAAAGTTCGCTCCCGAGAAGGCTATCTGTCAGGGCCGAGCAGTTCACCCGTATGAACTGGTTGTGCCGCCGTTCGCTGCTGTTGTGAATGGCGTGGGCGAAAAGTTCCTTTCCCGTTCCGCTTTCACCCCGCAAAAGCACCGTAGCATTGGTTTTTGCGGCATTCCTTGCCGCCTCTATGGCTTCCTTTATCGCCCTGCTTTCCCCTAATATGTCGTCGAAAGTGTACTTGGCTTCAAGATGCCTCATCCGCCGCTTTACGTACTCCAGCTCTTCAGTAAGCTTTTTTATCTCGGAAACATCGTGGATTACTGCCACGCTGCCCTTTAAACGGCCTTCAACAATTATGGGAGCGGCATGGACTATTACTTCCCTCTTGTTGGGCCCCACCTTCATAGGAACGCCTTTTATCGGTTTTCCGGTCTTCAAGACCTGGTAGTGCACACTCTCGCCTTCGGCTATGTCGACGGTGGCGGGCTTTCCTATGACGTCTTCCTTCGTAAGGCCCACTATCCTGGTGTAAGCTTTATTTACAAGGATTCCCTTACCCTGGGCGTCCACCACCGAGATGGCATCCTGAGTCGAATTTATAATGGCCTCCAGCAGTCCGTGAAGCTCCCGCAAATTTGTTACCTCTTCGGCCAGGTGCTTGACCTCCGTTATATCGCGGAAGACGGCCACCGCCCCGATTATCCTGCCGGAGCCGTCGAAAACCGGCATGCGGTTGGTAACAATGGTGGTATCCTCCAGCTCTTGCAACTGGTTGAGTTCTGGGGCCCCCGTTCGAAGCACAACTGGAAGCCTGGTGTTGGGCACCACTTCTCCTACTTTTTTCCCAAGAGCTTTTTCCCCTTCTATCTTTAGAATTTTTTGCGCAGAACGATTGAGTATAATTATTCGCTCGTCGGGATCTATCGCTATTATGCCGTCGTGGATTGAATCTACTATGGCTCCGAAAAGGTCCGTTGAAAACATAATATTCCACCTTTTTCTCAAAATTATGTATTCTCCACCCGCAATTTTCAGCTTTCAATCCATTTTACAGCAATTAACATACCTTCTCTTATTTCCACCACGGCTTCGTCATCAAGGAAAACGTTGCTTATTCCCCTCGAGGTTCCCATAAGGAGGATTTCATCCCGCAGAGGGTAATACAACCCCCTGGTCTTTATCCCGGTCACTTTCGGCGCAACGGGTAAAAGGGATAGAATTTGTCCTTTTTGGCCCTTTATTTTTCTTTTGCCATCGACCAAAAACATCTCCCAATTTTTCCCCGCAAGCGTGAGCTCGAGTCCCCTTTTTTTAAAACTTACCATGAGAAGCACATTAGCCAGGCTGTG
The DNA here is from genome assembly GCA_030446005.1 of Tepidanaerobacteraceae bacterium. Classification (GTDB taxonomy): domain Bacteria; phylum Bacillota; class Thermosediminibacteria; order Thermosediminibacterales; family Thermosediminibacteraceae; genus Fervidicola. The sequence continues at coordinate 67,621 of JASUSP010000001.1, forward strand.
GTCGGGCCTATCACCCAATCCCCCAAGCAGCACAGCCTCTTTTGCGCCTTCTTTCAAGGCAATTTCCAGGGCCAGTTCTGTATCGGTAAAATCCTTTTCTCGCGGAAAAGAAATCTGCCTTATATTATAATCCTCTATTTTCTTTTTGTCCTCTTCCGATACAGAATCCATGTCTCCGACAATTAAATGCGGGACAATTCCCATTTTAAAGGCATGGCGTATGCCGCTGTCGGCACAAATAATCAAACTCGCACCACTCAAATATTTTTCAACTCTTCTATAATCTCCTACATGCCCTCCCGCAAAAACGACAGCCTTCATATTGCCCTCCGAAAAAAGTGTTCCTTTATCATTATAGCACATTTTCTCAAATTCTTCCTTCCAATTTAACGCAATTAGGCCGCATTTTTGCGGCCTGTTCCAAAGTGCAATGCCTTGACCGGGCATGATTGAATGCATACACCGCATTTCAGACAGTCGGGGTCAAGCACCTTTCCGTCCTCTTTGAAAGAGTGCACCGGAATTTCCATCGGGCAGCTCCTCGTGCATATACTACAGGATTTGCACCTTCCGGAATCCAAGGTAACGGGTTCTTTTGCGCCTCTTTGCGCCACCACAGCAAGGGTACCCATGGGACAAATCCTGCACCAACTGCGCGGCGAAAATAAATATCCGAGTACAGTCCCGATAAAGGTGGTCAAAACTACCATGGTATAGAAAACCGCACCTATTCCGGTTAATGTCTTTTCTGCCCGAAAGAGATTGTAAGCCATAAAGGCCATGAGCGAAACGAAAACGGCCCAGCGAAACCAGGCTCTTTTAAGCAAAAGCGGAATTCGCCGGTTTTTTTTGCCGACCCTGGCCAATACCTGGTCGTAAAAGCTGCCCCTCGGACAGTACCTTCCGCACCATATCCTGCCCTTGAAAAATCCTGTTGCTACCGGCGATATCATGCATATCACGGCCAGCAGTCCGAATGCGGGATTTATCAGGCCGAGAATCAGAAAAATTATAAATAAGAGCCAGATCCATCTGTTAAAATTATTTATTTTCACCGCTACCCCTCCCTCTTCTGAATTTTTTACGAATCCAATGAATATAGATTTTTTGTATCCCGGCCTTTAAGACAGACAGTTTTTATTATAATAATATTATTTTTCGCTGTCAATTATTATTCGCGAAATATTGTCTCCCAAACACCGCCAATATTGTGATTGTCAGGACGCAATGGTATAATTTATAATGTAGGAGGTTCGGTAAATTGAAAAAAATTAAACTTTTGGCTGTTTCTTTGTGCAACGAAATAAATATCAATCGCCTGTCCAATCATTTCGGCATAAATAAAAAGTACCAGTGGGATGAGCCTCTGGTCCTTTCAGAAGAGCAATTAAAGGGGATTTTGCGAATGCCCGATGGAAAATCGGCATACATCTTTTCCTTCGGCTCGATAGTGTTTTTAGACTTCGAACACCACGAAGTCATGGACCTTCTCGACTACTTAAAGAAAATAGAAAAAAACCTGTCCTCCATATCGTCCCTGGACTACACCGACGACTACACCGTAACGATAAATCCGGGACAGGAATTTCTGGTGAACAACGAAGGAACGGTATTGCCGGAAACCGGCGAAATGTATTTAGAGATAATCGCAACGGTTCTTGCGAAATCCGTGGCACTTTCCAGAATAGAGGACCAAATAGACGATTTGATGGACGCGGTTGAAGATATAATAAATTACCTCGAAACGGGCAAATTAAACATATCGGACGAAAAGCTTGCGAAGCTGTCCGGCAAAATCCTGGGCTTTAAATACAGCACGCTTTCGCACATAATGCTTCTGGACAAACCCGAGATTACCTGGATAAACGAAGAAAGCGAAAATCTTTATATCAAGCTGGAAGAGCAGTTCGAACTCGGAGACCGGTACGAGAAAATACGCCATAAGACTGAGACCCTGCTTGATATAACCGAAGTGTTCACGAGCCTTGTCCACGCAAAAAGAGGGACAAGACTTGAATGGATGATAATTTTTCTTATAGCTTTCGAGATAGTTCTCTCAATAGTAATGAGCTTTCTAGGATTATATTAAAAAGTTTTACAGGAGGTGGGTTTATGAAACGCATAAGTCCACATATTTTCCGGCAGTACGACATAAGGGGAGTCGTGGGTGAGGAGCTCGACGAAGAAGTAGCCAGAACATTGGGGCTCGCCTTCGGCACCTTTGCCCTGAAAAACGGCGAAAATAAAGTTGTGGTGGGATGCGACAACAGGTCTTCGTCTCCTTCTTTGAAAAACGCCCTCATAGAAGGGCTGCTTTCCACTGGGTGCGACGTGGTAGACCTGGGGACAGTAATAACGCCGGTGTTCTACTTTTCCAGGATACACTACAACATAAATCCAGGCATCATGATAACCGCCAGCCACAATCCTCCCGAGTACAACGGATTTAAAGTGGCGTTCGGCCATGCAACGCTTTATGGCGACGACATCCAGAATATAAGGGCAATGATGGAAAAAGGCGAATTTGAAAAGGGAAAAGGCTCCATTTCGCACCTTGACCCCACCGAAGATTACATATCGACAATATGCGAAAAAATAAAGCTTGCCAAAACCCTGCGGGTTGGAATAGATTGCGGCAACGGCACCGCATCGCTTTTCGCCGAAAAGCTTTTTAAACGGCTAGGGGTTGAAACATACCCGCTTTACTGCGAGTCAGACCCATCCTTTCCCAATCACTTTCCCGACCCCGTAAAGCCCGAAAACCTGAAGGACCTCAAAGACCTGGTATTGAAGGAAAAACTGGATCTTGGAATAGGTTTTGACGGCGACGGCGACCGCATAGGGGTGGTGGATGATGCCGGAAACGTCATATACGGCGATATGCTGATGGTACTTTTCTGGCGGGAAATACTCCCGAAATTCCCCGGCACCACTGCCATCGTGGAAGTAAAGTGCTCCCAGGCCTTGGTTGAAGAAATTGAAAAACTCGGCGGAAAACCGATGTTTTATAAAACCGGGCACTCCCTTATTAAGGCCAAGATGAAAGAAATAGGCGCCGTTTTTACCGGCGAGATGTCGGGCCACATGTTCTTCGCCGATGAGTACTACGGTTTCGACGACGCCCTTTACGCTGCCGCCAGGCTATTGCGGATTCTCTCAAGGAGCGACAAAAAGCTTTCGGAACTTCTGTCCGATGTGCCAAAATATTACTCCACTCCGGAAATCCGCGTCCCATGCCCCGATGATGAAAAGTTTTCGAAAGTAAAGGCGGTCCAGGAATACTTCAGGGGAAGATACCCGATGATTGACGTGGACGGCGCCCGGGTGCTCTTTCCGAACGGATGGGGCCTTGTCCGGGCTTCAAACACCGGACCGGAACTCATAGTGCGGTGCGAGGCTAAGACCCCAGAAGACCTGGAGAAAATAAAAGAAGAAATGCAAAGAGCGCTGCATCCTCTCAAGGCATTCTAAAAAGCCGCTTCGTTTTAGAAGCGGCTTTTTAATACCGAAAGCTCATATAGCTCCACGTCAGGGGGTCGGGCACCGGCAGCTGCAGATATCCCTTAAACCGCAGCAGCAAAATTATCGCCTGGAAATTTACCCTCCTGTGATGGAAATGCTCGGGAAGCAAAAAGGAATTGAGGCTGCACAATTCTCCCCGTCCCACCATTCCGAAGTAACACATGTCGCACGTGGGAACGGTTTTTTTCCTGTTTAGCAGCATGAAAAACTCCATTTTATTGCCCTCTTTGTAATGGCCCGGGCAACCCATCGTCAGATTCAGGGGAAAAAGCGTTATTCTGTCCTTGCGCTCCTTTACGAAACAGTTGTCCACCATCTTCAATATTTTTTCCGCCAAAGGGCTCTTTGTAAAGTCCAGTATTTTTCCGTCATACCGGAAATAATGCATAAAAAGCCCACCCCTTCAAAAAATAGGGTGGGCGCTTTTTTTAAAAAATATGCAAGCTCAAGTTAAAAGCCCAGTTTCTCTTTAAGATATTCTCTAATGCGGTCTATTTCTATCCTGTCCTGAAGCATTGTGTCCCTGTTTCTGACAGTAACCTTGTGGTCCTCCAGGCTTTCAAAATCCACGGTTATGGCGTACGGCGTTCCTATCTCGTCCTGACGGCGGTAACGCTTGCCTATGCTGCCCGTATTGTCGTATTCCACGACGTAGTCCTTTTTGAGGTCCTGGTAAATCTTCCTTGCCAGTTCCTCCAGCGGCTCTTTTTTAAAGAGCGGAAATACGGCACATTTAACGGGAGCCAGAAGGGGATGCAGGCCCAGCACTACTCTTTTTTCACCTTCCACTTCTTCTTCCCGGTAGGCATCGCACAGTATTGCCAGCATGGCTCTATCTACGCCGAGTGAAGGTTCTATTACATAAGGTACTATGTGCCTGTTTTCTTCCTGGTCGAAATACGTAAGCCCTTTCCCTGAATATTCTATGTGCCTTGAAAGGTCGTAATCGGTCCTGTTGGCGATTCCCCACAGTTCTCCCCAGCCGAAGGGGAAATTGTATTCCAGGTCCGTGGTCGCTTTAGAATAGTGGGAGAGTTCATCCGGCGAATGGTCTCGGAGGCGCAGGTTTTCCTTATTAACGCCCAGTTCCAAAAAGAAATCCATCGCAAACTGCCTCCAGTATTCGAACCACTTCCCGTCTTCGCCGGGCTTTACGAAAAATTCCAGCTCCATCTGTTCGAACTCACGGGTCCTGAAGATAAAGTTCCCCGGTGTTATCTCATTTCTGAAAGCTTTACCTATCTGCGCGATTCCGAAGGGAAGTTTTACCCTGCTGGTATCAAGAACATTTTTGAAATTCACAAATATTCCCTGAGCAGTTTCAGGCCTCAGGTAAACTACCGAACTGGAATCTTCCGTTACCCCCTGGTGGGTCTTGAACATCAAATTGAACTTCCGGGCGTCAGTCCAGTTGACCTTACCGCACACCGGGCATTTTATGTTGTTTGAATGGATTATCTCGGTAAGTTCCTGAACGCTCTTGCCTTCAACGTGCATGCCCAGGGATTCTTCTATGAGGTGGTCGGCCCGGAACCTTGACTTGCACTCCTTGCAGTCCACCAGTGCGTCGTTAAACCCCGCCACATGTCCCGAGGCTTCCCAGACCCGGGGATGCATCAAAATGGCGCTGTCAAGGCCCACCACGTCGTCCCTGTCGTAGACGACCTTTTTCCACCATATCCTCTTTATGTTTTGCTTCAGCTCCACCCCCAGCGGACCGTAGTCCCACGTATTTGCAAGCCCACCGTAAATTTCGGACCCCTGGAACACAAAACCTCTCCTCTTACACAGGGAAACTATTTTGTTCATCCGTTTTTCGCCGCTTTCTGTCATAACACCTCTCCTTTCAACGTAAAATACTGAAAAATTAAAACCCCTAGACTCGCGTCTAGGGGTCCTTTTGCGGACGGTCCCACCCTAGTTGCAGGCTTCTGCCTGCCACTTTAAAAAAAGCTATGCTATTTTTCATTTCCCTCCGTTGCCACATGCTTTCTTTGCCGTGGAGCTCACACCATCCTCCACTCGCTGCTGGCAGGGAGAAAGCACTTACCGGAGGTTGACCTTTAAATTTCTAAAATTACTTTGAAATGTAGATATATTATATCACAAGCCTTCCTACTATACAAGTTTACAAAATCCCGCCAAAATGCCCTCATTTTAGTCCTTCTTATGCAGAGGTGCCGGTAATCTACGTCGACTCTACGGAGACCTCCAAGAGCTGTCCGAAGTACGGAAATGTTTCCCGGTACAAACGCAAGGCCAGTGCTGGTTCAGTGAATCATTACTTTCTGTCAAAATAGATATTTTTCCCGCTGGCGGAAAGCGGTATTCCTATTACAACTTCTCCTTCGATGAGGCCTAATGTCCTTGCCGCAACGCCTATGCGGTACATTATGCGGTTGTCCACATTCAATATGCTTGCCGTTTTTACCGCCGAGCCAACGGCAATTCCAAGGTCTATCAGCTTCCACGCGCAGATGGGGCCTTTAAATTCCGGGCCTTCTTTCGGTTCTGGAAGTTCTGAGCACGCGGGATATCCGCAGGCTCCGCAGTTTAATCCCATGGGCTTTGCATCACTCAATGAAATTAACATTACCGCATCGGATTCCTCAACGTTTTTTCCGTCCCTGTCAAAATTTATTTTTCCCGTTTTTTCGCCGTAAGCGCGCATTTCCGATGCAATTTTTTTCAATTCTTCTCCTTCCACAATTCTTATCTTAATGTTGTCCTTTCCACCAGCTTTGGGCGCCGTCCTGGCCGATATGGCCATGAGCTGGGCGGCCATCAGTACCGCGTCTTTCATAAAACCCACCTCCAAAAAACTTTTATACTCTATACACTATATAATCTTAACCTGCTCCTCCCTGTTTTTTGACATTTTAAACGATATACGTTCGAGACGCCTCCTTATTTCATCTATTTCGCCGGGGTCAAAACTCCTCCCCAAGAGTCTCTTTTTATCTCGGGCAACCTCCAGGGCTTCCCGGGCCGCCGATGCCGCCTTTTCGTAATCCTTCATCCTGTGTTCATAGAGCTTAGAAAGTTCTATCAACGCGAACTGACGATTTATACCCTCTTTTGCCATTTGAATCCAGAGTTTCTCAGCTTCACTCCATCGGCCCATCTTTTTATAAAGAAGCGAAAGCTGCCTGTAGGCCTTATCTTTTACCGGTTGGGCGCTTAAGGCCAGGGTGTAACATCTAATGCTTTCCTCCAGCATCCCCATATCTTCGTACAGCCTGCCGAGGCAGTAAAAATCCTGCCCGGAGCAGGTACCCGAGTTAAAAGAGTCTTTCAGCACCTGTCCTATTCTTGCCATGAGGCTTACCATCGAAAGAATATCAAGCTGATTGTGGTAAAAGACGGGCTTTAAAGGAAAGGGGTTTTTGTCCCTCAAGTACTTAAAATATATTGAAGGAATCTCAAACCCGGGCACATCACCGCTTCTTTCCATGCGGAAAAGATTTTGCTCTAACGAAGACAAACTCAGGCTCTCCAGTCTTTCCCCGAATATTCGCCTCGCACCGTGGAAAAGGTCAAAATGGTTCATAAACTCTAAGGGATTTTCCATTCTGTTTATTAGAAAGCGGGTAGAAAGGAGCGGTATATCGTAGGCCTTTCCGTTAAAACTCACTAGGCCTTCAAAATTGCTGAAAAGCTTTTTCAGACTGTAAAGCACGGCCGGCTCCCCATCAAAGTCGTTCATAAAGTATTGCACCAATTTAAAATAATTGCCCTCAAAATACCCAACACCTATCAAAAAAGCGTAGGTGCCGGACCCTCCCGCAAGGCTGGTAGTCTCGGTATCGATAAAAACGGTCTTTCTTATGTCGAGTTCAAAATCATCCCTTTTTTTGGCGGCAAGCTTTACCGCTTCCGCGGGAATTTCCAAAACCGAAGAAAGCCTGACGCCGGCGTGGCAAAAATGACCTTCGAAAACTTTTTCCACCGCCACATGGTTTCCGTAAGGAGTTGCCACAATCTTCCCGCCCAGCAGCCGCGACACGCGATTTAATTCGTCGGTTCTTTCCGACTCACAGGATGATTTATTACCCTGGCTCCCTTCCTTTATAAATCTCTGGAGCTTTTCAGATAGGTTCAATCGTCTAACACTCCCTGTATGAGCTTTAACGCAAAAGCCTTGCTCCCTGCGCCCACCTCTTCCAGAGGGCCCACGCAGGAAGGACAGCCGTCATCGCAGTCGCATTCAAGGATTACCTGCCGGGCGGCCTTTAAAAGCGAATCGTCCATTTGGTAAAGCCTTTCGGCAAAACCCACGCCCCCCGGATATGCATCGTAGATGTATATCGTCGGCTTTTGAGTAAAGGGAGACTTTACGTGGATAACGCCGCGTATATCCTTCGGGTCGCACATGAGGTAAAGGGGAGCGATATTCACGAGCACGTTACAAAGCCCCGCAAGTCCTGCTTTCAAACCTTCCGGCGTCAAGTCCGGCAAATTCTCCGGCACGGTAAACCAGAAAGCCGTGGTGTGCATCTCCTCGGGCGGCAGGTGTATGGGACCCGAACCCACATTCTCGTGGGTGAAAAATTTGATCTTCTTAAACATCGTAGCCATGGACCTTACGAGGACCTCTCCGTAGTATTTCTCGCTTTCTTTTGTCCTGAGCCTTTCTTTTATAACATCCAAAACCTTTATTTCCACCGCCAGGTTGGCATCGGTGTAATAATCCACATCGACCTTCCTGACGTAAGCCTTTTTTTCCTCGTAATCCAGTTTTTCCACCTGGTACTGCTGGCCTCCGTGGATGTAAATCGCCTCCTCGTGAATGAGCAGGGGTGCGCTGGCCCTATCCACTTCCCCTATGACCTTGGGCTCCCCGGTGATATCGACTATCACAAAGTTTTCGGTGGTGGCGCTCCTCAAGCTAACCTCTTCTGCCGGAAAAGCCTCAGCCATCCAGTGCCATCTTCCTCCCACATGGCGCAGGATTTTCTCGCTTTCCAAAAAGGACAATATCTCTTGTGTGGTTTCCACTCCAAACTTTTCGCCATCCTCAAAGGGCAATTCAAATGCCGCGCATTTTATGTGGCTAACCAGTATGTATAGGTTATCGGGGTTTATGAGGCCGCTTTCAGGCGGGGAATCGAAAAAGTAGTCGGGATGGTTTATTACATACTGGTCCAGGGGGTTGCTGGAAGCCACCAGGATAGACGCCGACACCGAAGAACGCCTGCCGGCCCGACCGGCCTGCTGCCAGGTACTGGCTATGGACCCCGGATAACCGGTAATTACGCTGACATCCAAGCCTCCTATGTCTATCCCGAGTTCCAAGGCGTTGGTGCTCACGACCCCGAGAATTCTGCCATCTCTCAAACCCCTTTCTATCTCTCGCCTTTCCATGGGCAGGTAACCACCCCTGTAGCCCCTTATGACTTCAGACCCGTAAAGGGTGTTCTTCATCCCTTCTTTAAGGTACGTTAGCATGACTTCCACGGCCAGCCGGCTCCTCGAAAACACGATTGTCTTAATGCCGTTTTTCAAAAACTCCAACGCAAGGTCCTTCGCCTCAAGAAGGCTGCTTTTCCTTATGCCGAGCTGCCGGTTGACGACGGGAGGATTGTAAAAAATGATATTTTTCTCTCCCGAAGGCGCACCACTCTTATCGATGAGAACCATAGACTTACCCGTCAGTTTTTCTGCCAGCTCCCTGGGGTTGGCTATGGTAGCAGAACAGCATATGAAAACGGGATTCGAGCCGTAAAACCTGCATATTCTGTGCAAGCGGCGGATTACGTTGGCGGTATGGCTTCCGAACACCCCGCGATAGGTGTGCAATTCGTCTATGACAACGTACTTTAAATTGGAAAACAATTTAATCCACTTGGTATGGTGGGGAAGTATGCCGGTGTGCAGCATATCAGGGTTGGTCACAACTATATGACCGTCTTTTCGAATAGCCACTCTGGCAGAAGGCGGGGTATCGCCGTCGTATGTAAAGGTCTTTATATCTTCCCCCATTGCCTCTATGGTCTCCATGAGCTCCGCCACCTGGTCCTGGGAAAGGGCTTTTGTGGGGAAAAGATATATGGCCCTGCTGTTTTTATCCTGCAGTATGGCATGAAGCACCGGCAGGTTGTAGCACAAAGTTTTCCCGGATGCTGTGGGGGTCACCACCACCACGCTGTTACCCTTTGAGACCTCTTCCAAAGCCCTAGCCTGATGGGAATACAGGCTGTGAATTCCTTTTTTGTTCAGGGCATAAATCAATCTCTTATCGAGAAAATCGGGAAAGGGTTCGTACTCCGGCGGCCTGGGAGGTATTACTTCCCACCTGGTTACGCACTTTTGGAAACGGTCGGAATTTTTTAATTTTGCAAGAAGCTGTTCTAGATTCATTTTGCAACCCTCTCCCAAAGGGAAATTGGCTTTCCAGAAAAGCCCGTACAGGGCTTTTACCTTGCGGCTCACCCAAACCTGGAACTTCCGGAGCTGCCGCAGGACCCGGATGAGCTCATATTTCCGCTGCCTTTGGCCGTCCCAAAAGCAGACATCTCCCGGCGGGTATCGCCGCTTTTGCAGCTGGGACACTCAATCGGATTGTCCCTCTCTTCAAATTTTCTCAAAGCTTCAAATTTATGGCCGCAGCTATTGCAACGATATTCGTAAATGGGCACGCTACATCCTCCTCCCTTTTGTTTTTATATCATATCATATAAATATTTTACAATAAACCGCTAAAAATAAAATTAGAAAATCAAATTCGGGAGTGAAAAAAATGGTAAGCAAGATGCAACTTCACGCCGTGGGAGAAGCGTGCCCCGGTTATACCTATGCGGGCAGTGAAGATTTTGAATCTCTGGAGGAGGGAAAAGAACCGGTAAGCTGCGAAAACTGTATCCACTGGGTCCGTGGAAGGTGCACCATCGACATGTTTGACAAGGTGCTTTCCAGCCTGGACCAGACGTAAAGGGGGGTTTTTATGTCGCTGAAAAAGAAACTTTTTTCTCAAAGGAAAACCTTCGCCCTTTCCGAAACGGGTTCCAACATATTTAAGCCCGGCGGAAGGCCCGCTCCCCGCGAGGTAAAATCCCAAAAAGCCCAGCTTGAAAGTAACCAGCCGGGCATTAGAAAAGACGTAAAATTAAAGATGGAAAAAAAGCAAAATTAAAATTTAAAAACCGCTTCTCAGGGCATTACAACTTGAGAAGCGGTTATTCGCTTTTATTCTAGCAGTTTTTTGTAATTTTCGCTGTCCATCAATTCATCCAACTCTGAAGGATTGCTCAGTTTCACCTTAATCATCCAACCTTTTTCGTATGGCGATTCATTCACCAGTTCGGGGCTGTCCGCTAGTTCTTCGTTTACCTCTACCACTTCTCCGCTAACCGGCGCATAAAGGTCCGAAGCCGTCTTGCCAGACTCTACGGTTCCAAAAACACTGTCTTTTTCAATATTGTCGCCTACTTCGGGGAGGTCCACAAATAGCACTTCACCTAACTTTTCCTGAGCATAGTCAGTAATGCCTATGACCACAACCTCCCCTTCCACCTTAGCCCATGTATGCTCCTTGTGATATTTTATATCGGAAGGCAAATTCATCGCAATTCCCCCTTAAATCCTTTATTAGCTATCCACCTTATGTATCGATTGGCCGTGCACATCGTGCAGGGCTTCCATGACCGCCTCGCTGAAAGTCGGGTGCGAGTGAATTATTTCGCTCAATTCTTTTACGGGAATTCCAGAGCTTATGGCCGGCACTATCTCGTGCACCAGGTCCGTGGCGTTCGGACCCATAATTGCTGCGCCCAGGATTTTATCCGTGTCCTCGTCGGCGATTATCTTGGCAAAGCCGGTTAT
>JASUSP010000041.1 GCA_030446005.1 Tepidanaerobacteraceae bacterium
TGAGTTTTTAACTCATCCTGGTAAGAGGATGGTGAGGTCTTTCTTCTATGTCCCACCTGATTTTTCCTTCTTTTTGACCTAAGAAAATTTTACACCATCGATGTTCTGAATAATTACTTAATAATAAACGAAAAACCCCGCTTTATTCGCGGGGTTCTATCTTTTCTCTGTATTTGCTTGTTATTTATTGCTGAGGTGCTCCGGTTTCAGCTTCTTGCTGCCCGGCCATCCCCTCAGAAGTTTGCTGGTTTATGGCGTTCTCCTGCGTGGCATTCTCTTGTGCAACATTCTCTTGGCCCGTTTGTATTTCCTGCGGTTCTTCAATGTCTATGTCTTCAGTAGCCGGATTGTAGTTTACTTTTTTACCGAGAGTTTCACTAATGAATCTGAGTGGCACGAACATCCTGTTACTAATCAGCTGGGCTGGCACATCTATAGTCACTGGCTTGTCGTTGACGTATACCGTGGTACTTCCAATAACTATTGTGATTTTAACGTCCCCTTTTTCTATATACACGGCTTTTGCAACTTCATCCCAGCTTACCGTAGCCCCAAAACCGTTCATGATAGCCCGGATCGGTATTAATGTCCTTCCGTCCTTAATAACCGGCGGGACGTCAAATTTTATTTCCTTATTATTGATTCTCACCCTCCCCCTAAGCTGCTTCATGCTGCCCTGACTTATCTTAGCCTGCTCTTTTGTCCTGTTTTCGGCTTGCACCTGGAGCCGCTTTTCCGTCCCCGCATTGTTCAATTTATTGTTTTCCTGGAGTTTAACTTCAGCCTTAGCTTTTACCTCAGCCTTAGCTTTTACTTCCGCCCCCTTCCCTTTTGGGTTAGCCGCTGCGAGGGCAATTGATGAAAGGACAAGAAGGAAAACCAGGCTGATGCTTAAAATTCTTATAGCTTTGCTCCTCAACTCAATCCACCTCCACCCAATTTTTTACCTCATCATAAATATACGAAAAACGAACTCTATTTTGTGGGGTTATTTTACTCTCAGTGAGGAGCATCAAAATTATGAAAATCAGCGGACTTTGAAATCGCCATAGTTGGAGTTACTTTTGTTTTTATAAATTTTTTAAATGCCTTTATCTCTTGTCTTGCTGCTTTTATAGCCTTTTGCAATTCTTTTATAGTAGTCGGTAATTCCCCCTGTTGCAATGCTTTCGTCCGTGCAATATCCACAGCACTTTCGCCGAATATATAGCTTATAGCAAGGATTACCAATTTCCAATATATGTCTTTATCCACATTAAGACCAAGGCCATCGCTTAAAACTATAAACACAGCAGTTGCTACTGCAATCCAAAATTTTCTGCTCATTAGTTTTTCTTTCAAATTGCCCCCCATTACTTACTCACCTCAACCTGTTTCTTTTTGTCATTCCAATATACTTTCAAGCCGAGGGCTTCACATAGTTTTCTAACCTCAACATACGCTTTGCCATCCTTTATAAAACCGTCCAATTCTTTTCCTTCAAACAAAATTTTAATTCTAACCACATTCTCCTCATCTCCTTTTCTTAGATCATTAAATAGTCTATCCCATGGGAATTTTGGTCCTGGGCAGTTTGCCTTCCGAACACTGTCTATTCTATAATGTCCGACGATATGTTCGTTGTCTATAGGTATATCGTATCTTTGTATTAACAGTCTATGCAACGAGAGTGAAGCCTGATATTGTGCTTCAGTTAAATCTTTGTTAGGAAAACCTTCATGTTCTATCCCAATTGTATAGTAATTGGGATTTGTTCCATCATATAATTGCCAATAAGGTCTGTTTACCATACCAGCATGCCATGCTGTATTTTCATCTTTAACCAATTGAAATATTCTGCCGTCCCTTGTTACAAGATAATGAGCACTTGCTTGAGCTTTGGGATTGCATAGCCAATTTAGACATCCTGGCATAAATCCTGCGGTTATGTGATCTACAATAGCAATTATTTTTTTACCTTTTCTACCCACAGTAAAGTTAGGCGATGGAGTCCATTTAATAATCACTTTGTTCACCCCTCTCTATCTCAATATTTTTTAGTGCCTTGAATTCTTTGTTTTTGGCTACTAGCGTTAGGCTCGCTTTGTAAAGAGATTCCTCAGCTCGGGACGGCCCCTCTTGGAAATCTTGGCCTTCCCTTTGTGTTTCCCCGATTGGTTTTCGGCTATATTGGGCCCTGCTAGTTTTTGTATGGGAATTCTTCTATGTTTTTTTCAAAGGTATGAGTGAAGGCGAATATATGGCCCTTCTATATCTTTCTTTTTCTTTATTTTGAATTTGCCCCGATTCGGATATTTTTCATTTCATTCTATGGATATAATATGATTCAATATATTTCAGTATATTTTTAGGCGCTGAAATTTATCTTGAAAACAATAAGAAAACTTAAGTAAAAAATAAGAGGCTATTGAAGCCTCTTTCAGATTTTAATGGCTGGTATGCTTATCTCACCTTAAGTCCCCGGTACCTGTTAAGCCCCGCCGCCACTTCCTGGGGCCTCGGCATGGCCAGGTTCCCGGGGTGCTTTCCGTAAAAGGGTGAAATGATGTCGAGGCCGTATTTTTCTATATCGGCAAAGACCATTTCCACGATTTCCTTTAGCGTCCTTTTGCCGTCCACGTATTTTTCGACGGCGTACCTTATAATTTCACCCACGGCGCTGGTCTGGCTGCGGTCCACCAGCTGTTCCACGTAATCCATCTCTATGAATTCCCCACCGTACTGCAGGGTATCCACGTCCCTGGACCTCACTTTTTTCTTTCCCCGAAGCTCCAGGCCTTCTTTTAGAAGAACCCTCGGGGTTATAGCAATGGGGTCTTCCGTCCTTTCTACCCTGCGGTCGGTCTTTATTTCGGCGGCTATCCGACGGGCTTCCTCCGTTACGTCGTATGGCCGGTAATCCTGCATCTTTATCACGCAGTCGGCTACGTCAAAATAGTCCCCGCTCCCGCCCATGACCAGTATCGTTGAAATTCCAAGTTCCTCGTAAAGCTGCCGCACCCGGTCTATGAAGGGCGTAATCGGTTCCTTCTCTTTGGCTACGAGCTTTTGCATTCTCGCATCCCTTATCATGAAGTTGGTGGCGCAGGTATCCTCGTCCAGCAAAAGAAGGCTCGTTCCTATTTCGACCGCTTCCATGATGTTGGCAGCCTGGGAGGTGCTGCCGCTGGCGTTTTCGGTGCTGAACTTCCTGGTATCCTGCCCGTCGGGCAGGTTGGCAATAAACGGGCTTATGTCCACCTTTTCCACCCGCCGCCCGTCTTCTGCCCTTATTTTCACCGCGTCCTTCACGGTTACCACGAATTCCCTGCCGTCGCCGGGGATGTGATTGTACACTCCCCTTTGCATGGCCGAAAGTAAGGTGGTCTTGCCGTGGTAGCCGCCTCCAACGATAAGGGTTACTCCTTCGGGTATGCCCATCCCCTCAACAACGCCGGCGTTGGGGAGTTCAAAGGACACCTTCAGACTTTCTGGGGACTTGAAGGGCACCACCTTGTCCCCCCTCATGGGCCTGTCACTTATCCCGCTTTCCCTGGGCAGAATCGAGCCGTCGGCGACGAAAGCCACAAGGCGCCTTTTTTTCAGCTCTTCCCTCAGGTATTCCTGGTCTTCGGCAAGCTCCACCCATTTTTTTGCAAGCTTTGCGTCTACATTTTCATAATAAAGGGCTTCCTTTGCAATTTCGGGGAGGCAGGTAAAAAACATCGTCTCGGCCCCTTTTCCGCTTATCCTCCGTCCGAAGGCGGGAAGCCCAACGCTTATCCTTGCCTCCACGTAATCGGGGCACACTTTCACAGCTGTGCGCTTTAAAATCTCCTGACCGCCCCTATCTATAAAAATCTCGCCGCTTTTCCCCGTGCCGTGTACCCGCGGCAGTTTGCGGATAACCGAAGCCACCTCTCTTGCGAGGAAATCTTCCAGGGCGGTGGTCCTTATCGGAGTTTTAAAAAGTTCCTCCGGAAAACCGGCCTTCTTCATATCAACTCTGAGCCTTATCCTCGATGGCGTAGCGAAGGGGTCACCCTGCACGTGGTCTATGTACAGCGCAAAATCCCCGAAATCATAATCCCCCTGAATGTCCTTGTAGGCCTTGTATCCCTTGCCGTCTATCCTTGCGATGATTTTTTTAAGGTCTTCTTTGGTTCTCATCCTATCACCTCATAAAATATGATAACCAAAAATCGGGATTTTCGCAAAAAAAGGCAGCCGGTGTGTTTAGCCGCCGGCCGCCAGATAATTTCCGAAAAGTTAACATTTATAAGGGCTTCTCCTTTTTCTCCTCCTGCTGCACCTCTTCGGGTTTTACGATACGGTCTATCACTATGTCCACCTTTTCCACTTTGTAGCCGGTAAATGCCTCCACGTCGGTTATTATCCTTTCCCTCACCTTGCCCGCCACTTCCGGTATCTTTACGCCGTAGACCACCGTAAGCTTAACTTCGAAGGAAACGGTACCCGGTCCCTCCTCTCCTTCGCCCGGCTCGGTCTTTTTCACGGCAATCTGTGGAGCGAACCTTTCGGTGAAAATCCTTGTAAGACCCGAAAGTCCCCCTTTTTTCTCTTCGCGGAAAACATCCTCGATTTTCTTCATGGCCTCGCGGGCGACTTCCACAAATACGTTTTCGCTTATCGTGGTCCTTCCGTCCATTCCCTTCCACCCCCTTTTTCGTTTATGTTTATATTATTTCTCCAACGAATTCCAAATTCCTGTAACTTAAAATAAATTATCCTTAAATTTTTCGCCTTTTCTTTAATTCCTCTAAAAAGCGTTTCCGCCTTTTGAAACTTTTTTCCATGCCCTGGTCGGTGGGGATGTAGTATTCCCTCCCCTTTAAATTCTCAGGGAGGCACTCCATATCGGCTATTTTATCCTCGTAATCGTGGGCGTATTTGTAGCCCCTGCCGTAGCCCAATTCCTCCATGAGCTTTGTTGGGGCATTTCTAAGGTGCAGCGGCACTCCCTGAGCCAGGGTCTCCAGGGCATCTTTTTTTGCCCTATTATATCCGGTGTAAAGGGAATTGGATTTCGGCGCAAGAGCAAGATAAACCGCCGCCTGGGCCAGGTTCACGCTGCATTCGGGCATACCTATAAAATGCGCAGCCTGGTATGCCGCCACAGCCTGCTCCAGTGCTTTTGGGTCCGCAAGGCCCACGTCTTCGGAAGCAAATCGAATCATGCGCCTTGCCACGTAAAGCGGGTCTTCCCCCGCCTCCAGCATCCGGGCAAGCCAGTACAAGGCCGCATCGCTGTCGCTGTTTCTCAGGGACTTGTGGAAAGCGGAAATCAGGTTGTAATGTTCCTCTCCCTTTTTATCGTAAAGGAGTGTCTTTCTCTGAAATGCTTCTTTCAGCAGCTCCTCGGTTATCCGAATGATCCCCTTTTCGTCGGGCACCGCGCTCAAAGCGGCGATTTCCAGGGTGTTCAAGGCAACCCGGGCATCGCCGTCGGCAAAATTCGCTATTTTGTAAAGCAGTTCGTCTTCTACCTGTATTTTCAGCTTTCCCAGGCCCCTTTCCTCATCGTAAAGGGCTCTTTTTAGCAATACCATGAGGTCATCGGGAGAAAGGGGGTTCAGGACGAAAACTTTCGCCCGAGAAAGCAGTGCGGAATTAAGCTCAAAGGATGGATTTTCCGTGGTGGCCCCGATAAGGATTATGTCGCCCTTTTCCACATAGGGCAGGAAAGCGTCCTGCTGGGATTTGTTGAACCTGTGGATTTCATCTATAAAAAGCAGGGTCCTTTGCCCGTATCGCCGGCGTTCCCTCGCCTCTTTCATTATATCCTTGACTTCATTTATCCCTGAAAGCACAGCGCTGAAATTTACAAACTTTGCTCCGGTTTTATTGGCTATCAGCATGGCCAAGGTGGTCTTCCCTACGCCCGGCGGGCCCCAGAGTATCATCGAGGTCAGCTGATCGCTTTCTATCAATTTTCTAAGGATCCTGCCCTTTCCCAGCAAGTGGTCCTGTCCCACGAATTCATCGAGGTTTCTCGGGCGCATCCTGTCGGCCAGCGGCGCGCTTTTTTTAATCTCGCCATCAAAGAGCGAGCTTTGTTCAAAATCCATAAATTTCACCTTCCGCTCAGAAAGCAATATCAAACCTGCGGTATTTCCCTTCCCACTCCGACCACTCTAGATCTACTTTTTCGACCCTCGCCCATCTAATTCCCGTTTTTATGTATTCTATCAACTCATTTATCAGGTCTTCTTCCCCTTCAGCCACCAGCTCTACGCTGCCGTCGGGGAGGTTTTTCACAAAACCCGTAAGTCCAAGCTGGGAAGCTTTTCGCTGCACCGAATACCTGAGGCCTACACCCTGTACCAAACCGTATATCAAAGCTCGGACCCTTTTTTTCATAAAACCCCTCCAAACATCTTTTTGATTGATTATACATAAAAGGGCTGCTTATTGCAAGATAAAGCAGGATTTACGCATTCAAGATAGAATTTATATATGTTTATGAGAGCGCTTAAATACCGCCTGCTGGGAATGGGCGCTCTTTTAAACGGCGGATTATAAATAGCCCAGCCTCAGGCTGCTTTGCGCAGTTTGGGTAAAGGGGAAACCGGATATGGAAAATTTTATAGACCTTCGAAGTGATACCGTCACCCTACCTACTCAGGAAATGCGCGAAGCCATGTACCGGGCCGAAGTAGGGGATGACGTTTACGGCGAAGATCCCACAGTAAAAAGGCTAGAAGAAATGGCCGCCGAAATTACCGGAAAGGAAGCGGCCATGTTTGTAACCAGCGGCACCCAGGGCAACCAGGTATCGATAATGACCCACACCCACCCCGGCGAGGAGATAATTCTCGAAGAAAAAAGCCACATCTTCACCTACGAAGTGGGCGGCATAGGTTACCTTGCGGGGGTGCAGGCCAGAACCATCCCGGGGAAAAAGGGCGCCATGGACCCCTCCGACATAGAGGCCGCCATAAGGGAGGATGACATACATTTTCCGAAAACCAGCCTGATATGCGTGGAAAACACTCACAACAGGGCAGGCGGCACCGTGATCCCCCTCGATGTTCTGAAAAGGACCTACGAAATTGCCCAAAATCACGGCATACCGGTTCACATGGACGGGGCTAGGATCTTCAATGCCGCCACCTACCTCGGCGTTCCCGTAAAGGAAATTGCAAAATATGCCGACAGCGTGATGTTTTGCCTTTCCAAAGGCCTTTGCGCTCCGGTAGGGTCCATAGTAGCGGGCAGCAGGGAATTTATAAAGCGGGCGAGAAAATTCCGCAAGATGCTGGGCGGAGGGCTGCGCCAGGCCGGGATTCTCGCCGCAGCAGGGATAGTCGCCCTGGAAAAGATGAGGGGAAGGCTCAAAGAAGACCACGAAAACGCAAGGCTCCTTGCCGAAGGGTTAAATACCGTTCCGGGCATTTTTATAGACATGGAAACGGTACAGACCAACATCGTCATCTGCGACATATCTGGTCTTAAAATCAACGCCGGTGAGTTTGCAAAAAGGCTCTTCAAAAAGGGAATAAAAATTAACGGAGGTTCGGGGTACTTAGTCCGGTTTGTCACTCATTACGGAATAGTAAGAGAAGATATTTTAAAGACCATAGCGGCAGTAAAGGAAATAGCTGAGGAAATTCTATAATTTTAGTAACTTACTCAGAAACTTACTGCGGGAGGCAAATATGAACAGGAACTTCGGAAAATGGTTTCTCACAAGGGTCAAAAAAGCCATCATCGATTACAGCATGATAGAAAACGGCGATAAAATAGCCATCGGTGTTTCAGGAGGAAAAGATTCGTCAGTTTTGCTTTTCGTCCTCGACCTTTTGAGGAAATATTCCCCCTGGAAGTTTGATATAGTAGCGGTAAACGTGGATCTGGGGTGGGAGATGGACCTTGCTCCGGTTGTGGATTTCTGCAGGCAACGGGATATTCCATTCGAAATGGTGAAGACTGACATAGCCCGGGTGGTATTCGACGTAAGGAAGGAACCCAATCCATGTTCTTTATGTTCCAGGATGAGGCGAGGTGCTTTGGACAGCGCCGCTGTAGAATTGGGGTGCAACAAAGTGGCTCTAGCCCACCATGCCGACGACCTTATAGAGACCCTCTTTCTGAATCTCATTTTTACCGGGCGGTTTGAAACGTTCGAGCCAAAAACTTACATGTCCCGCAAAAATGTCACTTTGATAAGGCCGCTGATTTATCTTAGCGAAAAAACCGTAAGGTCTATCGCTAGATCTCAAAACCTGCCGGTTATAGAAAGCCCCTGCCCGGCTTCAGGCACAACCAAGCGCGAGGAAATGGGAAAACTCCTCGACCAGATGGACCAAATTTTCCCCAAAGCCAGGGAAAATATCCTCGCAGCCATAAAGCGTAGGGATTTTTTCCGTCTAAACAACTCACCGCAGGAAAAAGCTGAATAAGATGTAGAACAAAAACCGGCTGGCAGTAAAAAGCGATCCCAGCCGGTTTTTACTCTTTTTAATCAAGTTTTTAGTAAAGGTGGCAAGCCACAAAGTGGTTTTTCTCCACTTCTTTGAACTCCGGCTGCTTTTCGGTGCATACGGGCTTTGCGTGCCTGCACCTTTTCGCAAACCGGCAGCCTTCAGGAGGATTGATGGGACTCGGCACATCCCCTTCCAGCAGAATCCTCTTCTTCTTCCTTTCGGTTTCAGGGTCGGGAATCGGGATTGCCGAAAGCAGCGCCTGAGTGTATGGGTGAAGTGGGCTTTTGTGCAGTTCCTCAGACGTCGCGAGTTCCACCACAACGCCCAGGTACATGACCGCTATCCTGTCGGAGACGTACTTCACCATGCTGAGGTCGTGGGCTATGAAAAGATACGTAAGCTTGAGTTTTTGCTGCAGTTCCATGAGCAGGTTCACAACCTGCGCCTGTATCGAGACGTCCAGTGCGGAAATAGGCTCGTCGCAGACTATGAACTTGGGTTCCACGGCGAGTGCCCTTGCGATACCGATTCTTTGCCTTTGCCCGCCGGAAAACTCGTGGGGAAACCTGTTGGCGTGCTCCTTGTTCAGCCCGACCAGGTTCAAAAGCTCGTATATCCTCTCGGTGCGCTCTCTGTTCTTGTAAAGGCCGTGGATATCAATGCCCTCGCCTATTATGTCGGCCACGGTCATCCTGGGATTCAGCGATGCGTAAGGGTCCTGGAAAATCATCTGGGCCTTGCGGTTGAACTCCCTCAATTCCTGGCCCTGCAGTTTGTGCACGTTTTTACCTTCAAAAAGCACCTCGCCCCCTGTAGGCTCGTAAAGCCTTACTACGGTCCTTCCCAACGTGGTCTTGCCGCAGCCGGACTCACCCACAAGTCCTAAGGTTTCGCCTTCTATTATCTTGAGATTTACGTCGTCGACAGCCTTCAGCACCGCCCCTCGCCCTACGTTAAAATATTTCTTCAGGTTATTTATTTCGATGAGCGGACTTTTCTCCATCGCCATTACAGAGTCACCCCTTTTCCTACAGGCGGCTTTACTTTTGGAGCCATCGGATGCAGCAGCCAGCAGGCAGCGCTGTGGCCGTCGCTCACGGTAAACTCTTCGGGATACCTCTCATAACATATCTTCATGGCATGCTCGCACCTCGCGGCAAACGCACATCCCACCGGCGGCGCGAATAAGTCCGGCGGAGTTCCGTCGATCGACGCAAGGCGCTTGCTCTTGTCCAGATCCGGGGTTGGCACCGACATCAAAAGGCCCCATGTATACGGATGGCGTGGATTGTAAAATATATCGTCAAGGCTGCCGCGCTCGATTATCTTACCAGCATACATAACCAGCACGCGTTCAGCCAGATTTGCCACAACTCCCAGGTTATGGGTGATTATGATAATAGCCGTGTTGAGCTTCTTTTGCAGGTCCCTCATGAGGTCCAGGATCTGCGCCTGTATCGTGACGTCCAGAGCCGTCGTCGGCTCATCGGCAATAAGCAGTTTGGGGGTGCATGCCAAGGCAATGGCGATCATCGCCCTCTGCCTCATTCCTCCGCTGAACTCGTGGGGGTACTGGTCAACGCGTTTTTCCGCATTGGGTATGCCCACCATCTTCAGCATTTCTATGGCCTTTTCCCTTGCCTGCTTGGGGTGCATTTTCTGGTGTTTTATAAGACCTTCCGCGATCTGGGCGCCAACCTTCATGGTCGGATTCAGAGATGTCATGGGGTCCTGAAATACCATGCTGATTTCGGAACCCCGGACGTGTTCCATTTCTTTTTCTGACAGCTTGGTTATATCTTTGCCGTCAAAGACAATAGTCCCATTTTTAATAACCCCGGGCGGCATTGGTATGAGCCGCATTATGGCCTGCATTGTAACGCTTTTCCCGCAGCCGGACTCGCCGACTACGGCCACCGTTTCCCCCCTGTCCACATGGAAGGAAACGCCCCTTACCGCTTTGACTTCCCCCGCATAGGTCTTGAACGAAACTTCCAGGTCTTTTACTTCGAGCAGTCTTTCCACCTTTTGCCACCTCCCATCTAGCTTCGAAGTCTCGGATCGAGGGCGTCTCTCAAACCATCACCAAGCAGGTTCAGAGAGAGCATGGTGGTACTTATGAAAAATGCGGGGATGAAAAGCTGGTAAGGCCGAACCCTGAAGCTTTGTATTCCGTAATAAGCCAGCTGTCCCCAGCTGGAATGAGGCGGCACAACTCCCAATCCTATGAAGCTCAAGAATGCTTCGGTGAAGATCGCCGAAGGAACCGACATGGTAAGGTTAACCAGAATAACCCCAAGGGCATTGGGTATCAAATGCTTAAATATTATCCTGGCGTGACTTGCCCCAAGCACCTTCGCAGCGAGCACGAATTCCTGCTCCTTGAGCTGCAGAACCTGACCTCTTACCAGTCTTGCCATATTAAGCCACCCCACCGCAATCATGGCGATTACCAGAGGCATGATGCCCTGTCCAAGGACCACCATCATTAGTATAACTATAATCATATAGGGGATGGCGTAAAGAATATCTATAGCCCTCATTATGACCATATCTACTTTGCCGCCGAAATAACCCGAAATTCCTCCGATAATAACTCCGATAAAGGCATTTAAAAAGGCGGCGAGGAAACCTATAGAAAGCGATACTCTGGCTCCCATCCATGTCCTGGCCCACAGATCTCTGCCCAACGTGTCGGTGCCAAACCAGTGCTTTGCCGAAGGAGGTTGGTCAATTTCCTCCGTATTTGTGGTCCGGTAATCGTAGGGCGTCATGTAGGGGCCCACTATGGCCAAAACGGTGTATAAAATTATTATAACGAGTCCCAGCATCGCCACCTTATTTTGCTTCAACCTTCGCCACGCATCCTGCCAGTAAGTTATGCTGGGCCTTGCGATAGCCTCCATCTGGCTTACATTTTTACCTACGTGCTCAAACATTTCCTTGGTAATCGCACTATTCGATGTCTGCACCTTATCTCCTCCTTACCTTGCTATTCTTATCCTGGGATCAACCAGTCCGTAAATAATATCTACGACGAAGTTCGCAGCAATCAGAAAAAGTCCGTAGAACGTCGTCATGCCGAGTACCAGCGAATAGTCAAGATTCTGTATCCCCAGAATATAGAACTTGCCGAGTCCGGGAATGGCAAAAATCTGTTCAATAACAAAAGTACCGGTAAGAAGCGTCGCGGTAACCGGACCCAAAACCGTAATCACCGGGAGTATGGCGTTCCTTATTTGGTGTTTCCATATTATCTGAAAAGGCGATAACCCCTTAGCTTTAGCTGTTTTGATATAGTCCTGGTTTACCACATCCAGCATGCTGGCCCTCATAAGCCTCGCCATCAACGCCAGCGAACTCAAGCTTAAGGCGAAGGTCGGCATAATTGTGTAGGAAAAGCCCTTCCACTGAGAAACGGGCAACAGGTTCAATTTGGTGGCAAAAACGTACTGGAGAAGAGGCCCTATGACGAACGAGGGTACCGATACGCCCACGATGGCTATAAACATGGCAAGGTAATCCCACGTCCTGTTCCTGTTCAATGCGGCGATGATACCCAAGGTCACGCCGACAATCGTCGCGAAAATAACGGCCCTTATCCCAAGGTCTGCCGAATAGGGAAAGGCCTGCTTAATTACTTCATTTACAGTTCTATTTTTATACCTCAATGAATACCCGAAATCCCCTTTGAGTAAGTTTTTTAAAAAAGTCATATATTGGATGTGAATGGGCTTATCCAAGCCGTAATATCTCATCATATTGGCCTTTATTTCAGGTGTCACTTTTTCGCTCAGGAACGGATCGCCCGGCAGAAGTCTAACGAGGAAAAATACGATGGTTACCAACACCCATGCCGTTACCAACGATACAAAAAGGCGGTTCAGTATATAGCGGCCCAAAAATCCTGCACCTCCAGTCCAATTTTTCTTAAATCGCATATAGTTTTTTATATTTATGCATCGCTTACATACTATAATCGGAGGTATATGCGATGGCGCACATACCTCCGATTTTTTTCTGGCATTAATTTTTTAATTTACTCTTGCACGTCAGCATACACGAAATCGAAAGTCGCACCGATAAAGTCTGTTACAAGGCCTTTTATGCGGTCATTGCAGACCCAGGCTCTCTGCCTGAAGTAGATTGGAACGATCGGGCCTTTTTCAAGCAAAAGCTTTTCGGCTTCAAACATGGCATCGGCCCGTTTCTTGAAGTCAGTGGTGGTCTTGGCAAACTGTATCAGTTCATCATACTGCTTATTGCTCCATCCGGTATCATTGTGCCCGCCGCCGGTTACCCACAGGTCAAGATAGGTCATCGGGTCGTTGTAGTCCGGTCCCCATCCAGCAAATACCACGTCGTAATCCATCTTGGTCATGAGCTCGAGCCTCTGTTTGAAGGGAACTTGTTTGATTGTCATGTTGATACCTAAGTTCTTTTTCAGCTGGTCCTGTATAAATTCAGCTGTGAGCTTCGCCCTCTGGGTATCATCAGTGAGGTATTCGAAAGTCATCTTTGACGGATCGCTTATATTGAGTTCTTTCATTGCTTTTTGCAGGTATTCTTTGGCTTTAGCCACATCGGCATTCTTGGAATAGAATTCATAGGGGTATTCTTCTACAAAGGTCTTCTCCAAACCGGCAAGCAGTGGCAACACGTATCTCGTCGCCGGATCGGAGACGCCCTTCAATACGGATTTAATGAGCGCTTCGCGGTCTATGGCAAAGCCGATTGCCCTCTGGAAATTCTCGTTAGCAAGCCACGGCTTGCCCTCCCTCTTCACGTTGAACTGCAGGTAGAATACCGCACCATCGTAGAAGTATTTGGCCTTTCCTTCCTTGTCAAGCTGCTCTACCAATTCTGCAGGTATATATTCCCAGTCGGTCTCTCCGTTTTCATACATCTGGTATGCGGTGTTTGCATCGTTTACCACGTATATAGTAACCTTATCTATCTTTATGGCATCCTTATTCCAGTAATTTGGGTTTTTCTCCAGGACGAGCTCCTGTTCATGCTTCCATTCCTTCAAGATGAAGGGGCCGTTGTAGAGGAGCTTGTCGGCATCGGCGGCAAATTTATCTCCCATCTGTTCCACAAAATCTTTTCTCACAGGCATGAAGGAGATGAAGCTGAGAAGGCTTTCGAAATACTTCACCGGAACTTTCAACTTGATTTGGAGTGTCTTTTCGTCCAGAGCCTTTACGCCGATCTGGTTCGGGTCAGTTATCTTACCTTTATTGTATTCTTCACCGTTTAGAATATAGTAACCCTGAAAAGCATATTCTGACGCCGTATTGGGGTCCAACAGCCTCTTTATGGCATATTCGAAATCGTACGCGGTTACGGGTTTACCATCGCTCCACTTAGCATCCCTCAGGTGGAAGGTGTAGGTCGTCTTGTCTTCTGATACTTCCCACTTTTCGGCAATACCGGGCTGTACCTGGCCGTTGTGAACCCTGACGAGACCTTCAAAAATGTGATGGCCAATGAGAATGGCATAAGTGTCCGTGGCTTTTTGCGGGTCAAGACTTGGAACTTCGGCGCCAATCGTAAAAGCAATCTCCTTTGCCTGTTTTTGCTCTCCTCCCTGCTGCTGGCTGCTCTGCTGGCCGCAACCGGCTAACAATCCCGCAACCAGCATCAGCACTAAGGCAACCGCTAGACTTTTCTTTAGCATTCAATCCCCTCCCATATTTTGTCAATTAATTGTTTTCAAAACCAAAGAAAAAATTATATCTTTGTCTTTCTATTCAATTTTTCTTCTATTCAACCCCCTTCGAAAATATCCAAATTTTTTAACATTACTCTTTCTAGAACACGTCTTTAGGCCGCCGTTAAAATATATATTCTTCAACGAAACCAAAAATCCTTCTTTTAAAAAACAACTCGTTCACTCCAATTTTTACATCCATGAAAGCCCCTACCTTAAAGGCAGGAGCTTTTGACTCAACCTAGAAGTTCTTTTAATATTTTGTTTACCAGCTGAGGATTTGCCTTGCCCCGGGTTTCCTTCATTACCTGTCCGACCAGGAATCCGAGAGCTTTTTCCTTGCCTTTTTTGTAATCTTCCACTGACTTCGGATTTTCTTCTATGACTTTTTTCGCTATCTTTTCTAGTTCCTTTTCATCCGATATTTGGGTTAAACCTTTTTCCTTGACGATAGCCTCCGGGTCCTTGCCGGTATCGAACATATCCCTGAAAACTTCTTTTGCTATCTTTCCGCTTATCGTGCCGCTATCGATCATTTTCAGCATTTTTACGAGCTGTTCAGGTTTAAAAGGTATTTCATCAACTTCTCTGCCGGTTTCGTTTAATATTCCCAGCATTTCAGACATTACCCAGTTGCTGACGGTTTTGGGATCGTGGTATTGGGAAACGCATTCCTCAAAGAAATTTGCAAGGGCCTTGGAAGCCGTTAGGACTCCGGCGTCATAAGCTGGCAGTCCGTACTCCTCCATATATCTTTTTTTCTTGGCATCGGGTAGTTCGGGAAGTTCTGACTTAAGCTTTTCAACCCATTCTCTATCTATAACTATCGGCACCAAGTCGGGGTCCGGGAAGTACCTGTAGTCGTGGGCCTCTTCCTTGCTCCGCAGGGGGATTGTAATTCCTCTTGCCTCATCCCAGCGGCGGGTCTCCTGGACAATTACTCCACCCTGTTCGAGGATTTCCCTCTGGCGCCTTTCCTCGTATTCGAGACTTCGCCGGACGGCCCGGAACGATCCCAGGTTTTTAAGCTCCACTTTCGTGCCGAACTTGTCCGACCCCTTGGGCCTCAGGGAAATATTGGTATCGCATCTCAGAGAACCTTCTTCCATCTTGCAGTCGGACACTTCGATATATTGGAGGATGGTCTTCAACTTGTTGAGGTAAAGCCACGCCTCTTCGGGAGTGCGTATATCGGGTTCAGAAACTATCTCTATCAGAGGGACTCCCGTGCGGTTCAGGTCAACCAGCGAGTAGGACTTTCCTTCCTCGTGGATGAGCTTTCCCGCATCCTCTTCTAGATGGATTCTGTTTATGCCTATACGTTTCGGCTTACCATCTACTTCAATTTCGATGTAACCTTTTCTAGCCAAAGGCAAATCGTACTGCGAAATCTGGTAAGCCTTCGGCAGGTCGGGATAAAAGTAATTTTTGCGGTCGAATTTGGAAAACTCCGGTATCTCGCAATTCAAAGCCAGCGCTGCCTTTATGGCGTATTCCACCGCTTTCTTGTTCAGCACAGGCAAAACCCCCGGCATTCCAAGGCAAACGGGACAGCAGTGAGTATTAACTTCGCCGCCGAATTCGGTGGTGCAGCTGCAAAACACCTTGGATTTGGTAAGAAGTTCCACGTGGACCTCAAGGCCTATTACAGTTTCGAATTCCATTGTTACACCCCCATCCGTTATAGCGCAGGCTTTTTGGTGTTAAAATCGGTGGCCTGTTCAAAGGTATACGCCGCCCTTATTACCGTAGCTTCATCGAAGGGTTTTCCTATGATCTGAAGCCCTACCGGCAAACCACCGGAAAAGCCGCAGGGTATCGAAATCGCAGGAAGTCCCGCCATGTTAACGGGGATGGTGCAGACATCGGACATGTACATCTTTAAAGGATCGCCGGTTTTTTCTCCTATCCTGAAAGCCGGAGTCGGTGCGGTAGGTGCTATAATTACATCGTACTTTTCAAAAGCCCTATCAAAGTCGGCCTTCACCAGCGTCCTGACCTTCTGGGCTTTAAGATAGTAGGCATCGTAATAACCCGAACTCAGCGCGTAAGTTCCCAGCATAATCCTGCGCTTTACTTCCCTGCCGAAACCTTCGCTTCGCGTTTTTTTGTATAGGTCTATGAGATCGTCGGAATCTTTCGCCCTCACTCCGTATCTGATGCCGTCATAGCGGGCAAGGTTGGAACTGGCTTCCGCCGGCGCTATTATGTAATAGGCCCACAGGGCGTACTCCGTGTGCGGCAGCGATATTTCTTCGACAGAAGCTCCCAGGTTTTCAAAAACGCGCGCCGCAGACAAAACGGCCTCCCTTACCTCCGGCTCTATCCCTTCTCCCAGATATTCCTTGGGGAGACCCATTTTCATGCCTTTGACATCTTCCACAAGGCTTTTCGTGAAGTCCGGCACGGGTAAGTTCACGGAAGTCGAGTCCTTTTCATCCCAACCTGCTATAGCATTTAATACTATGGCACAATCCCTCACATCCTTCGTTATAGGGCCTATCTGGTCCAGGGAAGAAGCATAGGCCACAAGGCCGTATCTGGAAACCCTGCCGTAGGTCGGTTTCAAGCCCACAACACCACAGTACGAAGCGGGCTGCCTTATGGAACCCCCGGTATCCGAACCTAAAGCAAATATGCATTCGTCCGCCGCCACTGCCGCCGCCGAACCGCCGGAGGAACCTCCTGGGACCCTGTCCACATCCCAGGGGTTTCTGGTTGCAAAAAAACCGGAATTTTCCGTGGACGAGCCCATCGCAAACTCATCCATATTGGTCTTTCCTATTATTACCGCCTTTTCAGATTTTAATTTTTCGCAAACCGTAGCATCATAAGGCGGCACAAAATTCGCGAGGATTTTGGACGCGCAGGTGGTTTTTAGGTCTTTGGTGCATATATTATCTTTTATGGCTACTGGAATACCTGCCAGCGGATTTGAAAAATCTCCTTCTTTATCTACCTTTTTGCTTATTTCCAATGCTCTCTCTTTATCGATAGTTAAAAAAGCCTTTATGTCTTCCTCCACCTTATCTATCCTATCTAACACAGCTTTCGTGAGCTCTTCGGACGAAATTTCCTTTTTTGAAAGGAGCTCATGCGCTTCGTGGATGGTCAATTCGCTCAAATTCAACGCTTCTACCTCCGTTTCCGTTAATCTTCTATAATTCTCGGCACTTTAAAAAAGCCCCGTTCCTTTTCTGGAGCGTTTTTCAACACCTCTTCCCTTGGGAGGCTTTCCTTGACCACATCTTCTCTAAATACGTTTTTTATGGGAACGATGTGGGCTGTTGGAGGAACATCAGTGGTATCGAGCTCGTTCAGCCTGTCCATGTAATCTAAAATCGAACTCAATGTTTGCGCCATCTCAGCTTTTTCCTCTTCGGAAAGATAAAGCCTTGCAAGATTTGCCACGTGTTCCACCGTCTCTATGCTTATCTTCACGCTTTCACCCTCTTTTTAAAATTTACTCGTCCTTCTTTCTAACGGTTATAATTTTATCATTTCGGTGTCAAATATACAACCTCTGGAAAATATGTATCTGACCCACAGTGTCCTTCACACTACATTAAAGTGAAAAAGACATTGCAAAGGGTGGGTATCCCTGGGGTATTAAGGCTGGCATTGTTCATTAAAAAGTTCTGGCAAATATGTGCAAAACATATCGCCGATCAATCTGCTTTGCCTCCCGAAGCATATGCCTCTCTTATTTTCGATCATTGGAACGTATCTTTGCTTAATATCACAGAAAGGAATAAGGAAAGAAATTGCTTCGTTGAACGCTCTCACCGCACTGATGACGAGGAGTTTTATGCTTTAAACTTGAAAAAAGTAACTTCAAGGACTTCGCCCTGGGATAGCCTGCCCAGAAATAAAAAGCTATTGAACGAAACTATGGCATATTACATTCCAGTTCGATTATTAAAAGCAACAGTTTTAGTTTGATCGCATCAGAAAATTCCCGGGCATCAAGGCCCGTTAATTTTTTTAACTCATCAAGGCGGTTTGTTACGGTATTCCGGGAGATTTTCAATCTTCTGGCAGCCATACTGATATTTAGGTCACTTTCGAAGAATGCCCTGAGCGTCTGAAGGAACTTGGGCTTTCTTAAAATTTCTAAAACATGACTGTCGGATAAAAGGTTATATATATAGTTTTCTAATGCTTCCTTCGGTATACTGCTAATCAAAATTTCTAGGCTCACGTCGGTTACATAAATTACATTTGAAGAGCATCCCGTCCTTTCACCTATCAATAACGCCTTAATCGCCTCAAAATAGGATTTTCTCAGTCCTTTTAACCCCTGGTGAAAATTCCCTATCCCGACTCTGAACCGGATGTGATCCCTTTGTAACAAAGATTCAAGCTTTTCAATACCCGCATTTACCTGTCTTTTAATCTCCCGGGCATCAGTCTTCCCCACAACGCAGAACACTGTAAAACTGCTGCTGCCACTATACCCTATAATATTTTGGGGGTTATCAAAAGCCGTCTTAATGCTATTTAAGATGGATTCTCTTTTTTTCTGCACAATCATTTCCGCCTCGCAGTGGTCACTCCCATTCAGGTTCTCCACCTTTATCGCAACACCAACCCTTGGAAGTTTCATATCAAATCCTAGAGCAGTTCCTCTTATCTCAAATAACTCTTCGTCTTCGAAATTTCCCATTATAAGGTCGTATAAGTGACATCCTCCCCCTAATGAATTAGGGGGCATCCCACCGTGGGACGGCGGCTTTAAGCCGCAGGTTAGCCAGCATTCCCCGGATGACCCGGTTCATCA
>JASUSP010000042.1 GCA_030446005.1 Tepidanaerobacteraceae bacterium
ATGCCCGAAGTCTGTTCGGGTGTACGCCTAATCTCTTCGCTGCTTCTCCAATGGATAAGAGTTCCATATTTTTATGGTAGCAAAATAGTTAAGTACAGTTAATTTCAGTATAGTTTCTCGAAGCTACTGCAAACCTCCCTAAATAGCCTTCATCTTCAGTGCTCTTGTGGGGCAGGCCTTTGCACACAAAGGTTCATCTTGTTCGCTGCAGCGGTCGCAAATCGCAGGATAACCGCTTAATACGATGGCTCCAAAGGGGCAGGCCTCCCGGCACAGACCGCACATGGTGCATACCAGAGGATTTACTTTGATGGTTCCGGTTTTACTTCTGCTAAGTGCGCCGACAGGACAGACTTCAATACATCTGGGGTTACTACAGAGGGCACATTGTTCTGCACTGAGTTTACCGTTTTTTACTTTTATTCTAATACGGGAAACTTTTTTTTCTTTTATAGCACCAAGCAAACTTTTGGTCTTTGAATGTGCTGCAGCACAAGCAAGTTCACACGTCTTGCAGCCCAGACATTTATCCCTTTCGAAAAGGATTTTCACCATTATTTATCTCTCCTCACGTACATGTTTGTTAATATTTTCACAACTTCCGATTTTAGAATACTACTTCGTTAAATGTTTGTCAATACCTAGTGAAAAAATATTTTTTTATCAGAATATACCGTATGCAGGAGCTCATGCGACTTTTTCGACAGGGGACCGCCCAAGAATTCTGTATATAAAGCTTTTATAATAGGGTTATCCACCGCTGCAATTTGAGGCAGGCCGAGTTCATAATAGTATATGGCTTTTTCCCTTTTTTTCAGCACCATTTTTCTCAAAGACTTCTTTGGAATCCGCGGCTGTCCTCCTCCACCAATACACCCGTCCGGGCAGGCCATCACCTCTATAAAATGATAGTCCGAAAAACCCTTTTTTATATCTTCCAGGAGGGGCGCAACATTTTCGATGCCGCTTACCACCGCAACTTTTATCTTCCTGTTTTCAATTCCTATTACGGCTTCCCTGACGCCCTCTGCTCCCATAACCGGCTCAAAAGTTATGTTTTTCAAGGGTTTTCCTGTGATTTTTTTCACGAGAGTCCTCAGTGCCGCTTCCATCACACCTCCGCTTGTCCCAAAGAGAACGCCTGCTCCGGTGTACACTCCGAACGGGACATCGAAATTCTCCTCCGGCAAGTCTGTAAATTCGATTTGCTTTTCCTTTATCAACTGCGCCAGCTCTCTTGTTGTCAATACCGCATCCACATCATTATATCCATCTTTATTCATTTCAGGTCTTTTAGCCTCATATTTTTTGGCTGTACACGGCATGGCCGAAAGCAGAAAAATTTTGTCTTTATCTATACCTTCTCTTTCTGCCATATAAGCCTTTACCAGGGCTCCAAACATTTGCTGTGGCGATTTGCATGAAGATAAAAGGGGAAGGAGCTCAGGATAGTTTTTTTCCATATAAAGCACCCACGCCGGACAGCACGAAGTGAACATGGGAAAAGGTCCGCCTCTTTCCAGCCTTTCCAAGAATTCATGCCCCTCTTCCATGGCAGTCAGGTCCGCAGCAAAGCAAGTATCATACACCCTGTCAAAACCCAGCTTTCTTAAGACCGAAGCCATTTTTCCAGGGACAATACTACCCGCTTCCATACCGAATTCCTCCCCCAGGCTTACTCTCAAAGCTGGAGCGCACTGCGCGATTTTAACTACGCTATCATCCTCAAGGACCTCTTTTACCCTTTCAAGCTCCGACACGTCGCTAGCAGCGCCTGTAGGGCAGGTGACTACGCACTGGCCGCAGTTGATACACCGACGTTCGTCAATCTCGTGCGGTATCAAAGGCTCTCCAAAGCATGCACCTGTCCCACAAACCTGCGAACACAAAGTACAGCCTTTGCAAAGTTCCTTGTTAATCTCAACTATCGCCATGCTCTTCACTCCCAGCGAAAATATTTACCGCACAAAATTTTAACTGCGGTGTCTTGGCTACCGGGTCCAGTGCATCTATTGTAAGGTAATTGGCCGCAGCTTCCGCAAAGTGGAAGGGCACAAACACAACACCCTGCTTTATCTTTCCGGTCACTCTTGCAGGAAGTTTTATCTTTCCCCTTCTCGATTTTACGTAAACTTCGTCGCCGTCGGATATTCCCAGCTTTTGCGCATCAGCAGGATTTATTTCAACAAAAGGCCCAGGACATTTTTTGTTGAGAAAATCTATTTTTCGGGTCATAGTACCTGTGTGGTAATGAAAAAGTACTCGTCCTGTAGTAAGGACAAGGGGATATTTTTCATCGGTCCTTTCAGCGGGTGGCGTATAATCCACAGGAATGAATTTACCTTTCCCCCTTGCAAAAGAACCTTTGTGAAGATAAGGTGTTCCCGGATGGTCTTTATGAGGACATGGCACCTGAATGCCCGGTCCTTCCAACCTGTCGTAGGATATTCCTCCGTAGGAAGGAGTAAAGCTTGCGATTTCATCCATTATTTCTGAAGGGTCCGCGTAAGTCATGGGATAACCCATGCGGGCGGCAAGTTCTGATATAATCTGCCAGTCAGGCTTGGAATTCCATAAAGGCTCAATGGCTTTTCGCAGCCTCTGAACTCTGCGATCGGTTCCGGTGAAAGTTCCGTCCTTTTCGGCAAAGGAGCAAGCCGGCAGCACCACATCGGCAAATCTTGCGGTTTCCGTAAAGAATATGTCTTGAACCACAAGAAATTCGAGGTTTCGCAGGGCTTTTTCTACATGCGAAAGATGGGCTTCGCTCACCACAGGATTTTCGCCTATTATGTACATGGCCTTAATAATGCCTTTTTCTGCAGCTTCAAACATTTCCGGCACAGTCAATCCCGGAATTTCTGGGATTTCAACACCCCAGGCCCTGGAAAATTTTTCGCGAACTCTTGGATCTTTTACTTTCTGGTAACCGGATAAAACGTCGGGAAGGGCCCCCATGTCGCAGGCTCCCTGGACGTTATTCTGGCCTCTTAGTGGGCAAAGACCAGCACCGGGTTTTCCTACATTGCCGGTGAGCAATACCAAATTCGACAAAGCAATTACGTTGTCGGTACTGCAGTTGTGCTGTGTTATACCCATACAGTAAAGGATCATTGCCCTCTCAGCACCGGCGTAAATGCGGGCAGCCCGCCGGATATCCTCGGCTTTTACTCCCGTAATTCTTTCTGCCCTTTCCGGCGTCCACTGAAGGATGTTTTGTCTTAACTGTTCGAAACCTTCTGTTCGCTCTTTAATGAATTCTTCATTGATAAGGCCGTCATTTATTATCACATTCATCATGGCATTTATCAAAGCCGCATCGGTTCCCGGCAAAAGGCAAAGGTGGACATAGGCCCTCTCTGCAAGGTGTGTTTTCCTGGGATCCGCCACTATCAATTTTGCTCCTTTTTTTATGGCCTCAACTATCCGCGAGCCTATCAAAGGATGCTGCTCTGTTGTATTTGAGCCTATCACGAATAAAACCTGGGTTTGTGTTATTTCGTCTATCGAATTTGTCATCGCTCCCGCACCCATCGTTTGGGCCAGACCGGCCACTGTCGGGGCGTGTCACAACCGAGCACAATGGTCTATGTTGTTCGTAGCCAAAACAGCTCTCGAGAATTTCGAGATAAGGTAATTCTCTTCAGATGTGGCTCTAGCTGAACTTAAAACTCCAAAGGCTGAGCCGCCGTATTTTTCCTTTATATTATGGAATTTTTCAGCGACCATTCCAAGGGCTTCATCCCAAGTGGCCTCTTTAAAACTTCTGTTTTCTCTAATAAGTGGCATCTTCAGCCTTTCAGGAGAATGTACAAACTCATGGGCCAGCATGCCTTTGATACAAAGCGTACCTTTGTTTATTGAATCATTTACAGCCGGGGAAGTTCGAACAATTTTTCCATTTTTCACGTGAAGGATTATCGAACAACCACACCCGCAGTATGGACAAATCGTTTTAACATACTTTGTCAACGCTATCCCACCTTTCGAAATCTTCTTCCTTCCAATTTATTGCTCTAAGCGGGCAGGCTTTCAAGCAAAGCAAGCATTCTATACAGCTTTCTTCTATGACCTCATAAATCTCTTTCACCCCATAATGTTTTTCTTCAATTGCATTAAAAGGGCATAGATGGAAACATGTCCCGCATCCAATGCATTCATTCTTATCTATTACTAGCAACCTATAACCCCCTTTTGTTAAATATTTCACAATTATATTTTACTAATTTGTTATTTTTTTGTCAATTTTGCTTGTTTAACTTACGGAGGCATTCTATAACGCCTAAGCAAATAAAAATGCCGGAGGGCGATTCTCCGGCATTTTATATCTACATCCTTCGGGATTCCAATTTTACTTTATCTTTATGTTTGCCGTACAGTATCTTTGCAGTGCCGTTGTTTATAGCTTCCTTGACGCTGCTTTTTGCAGCAAAGGCGTCTACCGCTTTCGCACCTTCCTCCTTCGAAATCAACGCTCCCGGACCTCCAACGCACCCGCCGACGCAGGCCATTCCTTCCACGAAATTCGAATCAAGAGTACCTTTTTCTATAGCATCGAGTATTCTTTTGCATTCTTTTATTCCGTCACCCTGGCAGGCCTTCACTTCCATGTCGGGCCTCATAGATTTTACGCTGGATATAATGGCCGACGTAACACCCCCTGTGTGGGCATATATTCTTCCGTCGTGCGATGCATCAATTATAGGCATTCTTACGCTTATTTCCGCCAGGTTTATTTTATAACCTTCGAATATCGCGAAAAGTTCCTCGAACGTCAGGACGCAGTCCACCGCATCCTTGAGTTCCGGCAATTTTGCCTCGGTCTTTTTTGCTATGCACGGACCAATAAACACGACTTTTGCGTCTTTATCTTCGGCCTTGATAAACCGGGCTATGGCTACCATGGGCGAAACCGAATCGGATACCATGCCTTCTATTTTACCCCGGTAACTTTTGGCCAGCCTCACAAAAGGCGGACAGCAGCAGGACGTTATCATAAATTCGTCTCCTCTGTCCATGCGCCGGATGAACTCCTCGGCTTCCTTCACTGTTATCATATCTGCGCCTAGGGCAACTTCGATGACATCGTAAAACCCCAGCATGAGTAAGCCCGACTTCACCTGCTCCTCACTTACTTCCGGTCCAAACTGCCCGGCAAAAGCTGGTGCCAGCACGGCATAGACCCTTGGATTTTTCTTAATCAAATTGATGGTCTGAGCTATCTCCGTTTTGTCGGCAATGGCACCTTCAGGACAGGCTATTATGCAAAGTCCGCAGGATATACATTTTTCCAGGTCTATAGCTGGGCTTTTATCGTCTTTTACCTCTATAGCTTTCGGCTCGCACGCAATTTTGCATCCGCAATCCTGGCCGTATCTGGTGCAAGCCTTTTCTATAACCGAAATAAACGGAAAATCTACTACTTCGGGGATCGCACCTTTTTCAAAAGTCCCAAGCGCCGCCCGAACTCGGGCCTCTGCTTCTTCCCGGCTTAATTTGTCCCCAATCGATTCCATAACCGCCGCATATACGTCCTGCAGGTTGTCCAGCTTTCGTGCATGTTCAGCTATTAGCTTATAGATTTCCCGTCTTAGTTTTTTTACGCTTTCTTTCAAATCCTTACCACTCCCCTAACTCATACTTTTAAAAAAACAAGCCGGCGGGGCATTACCGGCTTTCTCAATTCATTTTTCATTATTTAAAAAAACAAGATAATGCCAGCCGTATTCCGGAATCAGAAATCTAAATACCTTTTCTCCGGCTTCCATCGCCTCTAGAAGTTCCTTCTTGACGTAAACTTTTATATCGCCGTCGACCGTAAACACTTCAAAGTTTTCTTCATTTTCAGGCTTCCCCACCAGACCTGATGGGGCATAAAAAGCATTTCATCAGCAGTGAACGCCAAGCCTTTTTTCGATATACATTACTTTTCCTCGTTCCCTCACGTAATTTTTAGCCCAAGGGGATAAATCGGCTTTCACCTTTATTTTTCCCTCCGGAAAAAAATTTAAAAGAGGAGGGGATTTAACATCCCCCACTCATAAAATGAATTACATTAATTACGTCACCATCTTTTATTTTATGAGTGGAATAACTATCCACCGGAATTACCTTTCCGTTGACTATAACCGTAATCATGGGATGGGAGTACTTTTTTATTCTCAATACATCTTCAACCGTCATTCCATCTGTAAAATCCAAATCTTCGTTGTTGACTTTTATCACTTAGCTCCCCTCCTCTTTTTGCTTGTACTTCTTTTTACACCTGGTATTTGGCTATTAATTCCACCACATCGGGGAAATCTATTCCGAGTTTTTTTGCGGTTTCAAGGGTCGGAACTCCGTTTTTGTTCCAGCCCCTGCGCTTATAAACCGCATCCATAAGCTTTTCGAATTGGCTTTCCCTGTATTGCCTGAGCATAGTCATCTTTTCTTCCTTGGCCTTGCCTTCAATATCGTATCCTAACTCTTTCAGCTGTTTATCGTACCTTTCCGCTCTTGATTCGTATTCTTCCTTTGTCGCAGGTCCTAAAAGCCTAAACGGCGGCATGTCGTATTCCCGAGTTCCCTTGCCCATTTTGAGGTTAAAAATCCTCTGGAAATTAAATACCCTCTCAGACTGCAGCAAAAGTTCTTCTTTCGTTATGTTTTTGCCCGTCACTCCGTTGAAAAGGTCTACGTAGTTTTGGACATGGGCCGGAATCTTATGCGGCTCATCGGTCATCGCGTTGTCGGCAGGCACAATGTCGTTCCACGGAAGTTTGCACAATCCCTGGAGGCTGAACCAGGTGCGGAAAATCGGGAAGTAATGGAGAGCTTCCGCTTTATCTTCGAAGGTGGGTATTTGCTTGTTAACCATATCCATGAAAATTAGCCACGCTTCATCGTGCTGCGGTCCTTTGTTGGCGAATGCATAACCTCCCTGCTGGGCCAGGGATTCCTTGCTTACGTACATGGACACTTCAAGGCCTTTTATTTCCATGCTTATATCCCGCAGCAATTTTGGATCAGCACCTGTTTTTTCAAGGATATATTCCCGAAGGTTCTTTACTCCCTGCCCGGCTATTTTTCCGAACCCCTCTCCTCTTGCCATCTGGTGTAAAAGCTCCAACGCCGCATCGGCATTTCCGAATTTGAGCTCAAGTCCCCCAGTAATTTCTTTATTTATTATGCCTCTCTCATAGCATTCCATAGCAAAGCCGACAATGTTCCCAAAGGAAATGGTATCAAGCCCGTAAGTATCGCAGTAAAAGTTTGCCTCTATAACGTATTCCGGGTCAAATATCCCGCAATTTGCGGCAACCGCAGCGATGGTCTCGTATTCCGCTGCATCTACGCACACCTTTTGCCCTTTGTAAGGGCCTGTTTTTACCTCATAATTGTCCACCGCTTTTGCACACGAAAGCGAACAACCATACCAGCAGTTATCGGGCACATTTTGAGTAAAGTATTTTTCTCTAAAGACTTTGGATGTTATTTTATCAGCATCCGGATGGGAACCGTACTGGAAATTCATTACAGGTAGTAAATCATAATCATTCATAACTTCAACCAGGTTAGCCGTCCCCACTTCCCTCATCCTGTTTTGCAGCTTATCGAGCTCAAAAATTTCTTTATGAAGCCTTAACGCCGCATTGATGATCTTTTCCTTATCGGCAGGATTGTTTGAATCGCCAGTCACTCCTTTGTACTTCACAACGACGGCCTTTATCTTCTTGTCCCTGAAGACCGTTCCTGACCCGCCTCTTCCGGCTTGTTTTACCCTGACGGCCCTTCTTTTGACGTCATAGAAGGATACGTTGAGCATACCAATCAGAGTGTTCTCCGCCCCTTTGCCGGACGAAACAACGGAAATGTTCCTTTTGTCTTCTTCGGAATCCGCATACCTTTCCGTTAATTTTTCCGCTAAAAGGTGGGTATCGGCAGGTTCATCGGAAGCATCTTCTATAACTACTTTTCCTCTGTTTCCATCGATGAATACAATTACGTCCCTGTCCGATTTTCCTTGAATCTCCAGAGCATCCCATCCAGAGAATTTCAGAAGTGGCGCAAAATAGCCGCCTACATTGTTATCCATCGGACATCCGGTGAGAGGTGAAAGGGTCACTACTGCCGCTTTCCCCGAACCCGGGTACTGGGTAATTCCGCAAATAGGGCCCCCGGCAATTATTATTTCATTTTCCGGATCATTCCATTTCGTGTCACTAGAGACGGCATTCCATAAGTACCAAAGGCCAAATCCCCTTCCTCCTACAAAAATTTCTTTCATCTTTTCCGTGACAGGCTTTTCCTTAATCGTCATCTCCGATAAATTGATATACAAGGTCTTTCCGGCATATCCTTTTTCCACTTTTGCAGGAGTATATTCGTAAGTCGCCAATATTTTGCCCGCCATTTTCCCATACCCCCTTACTCTTGAAATTAATCTTGCTCCTCAAAATAAATTGCTCCCGTGGGACAGGCCCTCACGCAGGCACCGCAGGCTATGCATTTTATGGGCTCGTTTATGTCTTTGTGGACGAACATCGCCTGCTCGGGACAAAATCCCACGCACATATAACATCCTACGCACTTTTCCGCATCGATTCTCACCGCACCATTTTTTGCTTTGTAAATTGCCTCGACGCTGCAAATCGATATGCATTTCCCGCAGTGGTTGCAAACGAAGATATCGTAACCGCTTTCCGCTCCTGACCTTTCTTTTATCCTGATTGCCGATTTATCTGGGTCCTCAACTTTGTAAAGAACTTTAGAGCACGCTATCATACATGCCCTGCACCCGGTACAAAGGTCCGGTCTGGACTTGACTATTTTCATACAATTTCCTCCTTCCTATTTAGTCTACTTAGTAGCCCAGTACAAAAATTTTTAAATACCCTATCTATTAATATTATACTACACTTATCTGATTTTTCCTTTTTTAATTTACATACAATAAAAAAGGAGCCCTCGGGCCCCATTTTTATTGGTGTTTTTATTATTTTTTTTCAAGCTCTTCCTCCACCTTTTTGAACAATCCATCGGCGAGGCGAATACCTTTCTCCAAAATGGAGCTGGCCTTTTTTTCTACATCTTTAACAAAATCCTCGTCTTTAATCCAGTTTAAATTTATCTTTACATTCAGCCATCCGCCGTAGAGCGCCGCTTTAAGGCATTGAATCCCCACACCTATATCGCTTATCGCAGCTGAAGTTGTATTTCCAAGTGCTCTTTCGTGCAACTTGAGGGACTTTAAGCTTTCTTCCATTACAGAAAGCGGAACAAGGGTTGCTTCTTTTAAAGCCTGCTCCATAGCTTCACTTCTTAATTTTTCCTCTTCTTCTGTCGTGTGCGGCATTTTTAAGGATCCCGCCACCTGATTAAAGGCTTCAGCGTCTTTGTCTATTAAATTTATAAGGGACTCTTTTGTTCTTCTCGCTTCCTCCAAAATCTCTACTAACAGTCCTTCTTTATCCTTAAATTTCTCTTTTCCATAAGATAGGTTCGAAACCATCGATACCAGTGCCGTCCCTATCGCGCCGACGAGTGCCGAAGCTGAACCCCCACCGGGAGCGGGACTTTTAAAAGCTAGCTGATCCACAAATTCTTTGATGCTGTATTCCGAAAGCAGCATTTTATATCCCCTTTCTTTCATTCCCGTTTCTTTGAAATACAACTTTTCCTTTCTTTATTACGGTTCTTACAAGGTTTACTCCGTAGTGGTAAAATATAAAATCCAGATCCGGCGCATCCCATATTACTATGTCGGCCTGCTTTCCGACCTCGATGGTGCCGACAGTTGTGGCTCTTTTTACGGAAGCTGCGGCATTCAAAGTAACAGCAGTCAGAACTTCTTCCGGCGTCATTCTGTACTTAAGGCAGGCCAGGTTCATAATAAGTTGCAGCGATTCGGTCGGCGAAGAACCGGGGTTGAAATCGGTGGCAAGTGCCACCGGCACCCCTTCTTCTATCATGGTTCTTGCGCGGGCAAAGGATTCTCCTAGGTAAAAAGATGTGCCGGGCAATAGCACAGCAATGGTTCTCGCTTTAGCCATCGCCCTGATTCCGTCATCGGTTGCGTAAATCAGGTGCTCCGCCGAAAGTGCACCAACTTCTGCTGCGA
Organism: Tepidanaerobacteraceae bacterium; assembly: GCA_030446005.1. Taxonomy (GTDB): domain Bacteria; phylum Bacillota; class Thermosediminibacteria; order Thermosediminibacterales; family Thermosediminibacteraceae; genus Fervidicola. The sequence continues at coordinate 10,103 of JASUSP010000042.1, forward strand.
GCCTTGCGCCGCCAATTGGCGTGATCTCATCGGCGTGAATTTTAGGTACGAGGCCATGGACTTTTGCGCATTCTAATATGTATCTTGATTCTTCGATCTCAAAGACTCCTTCCTCACAAAACACATCGCAGAACTCAGCAAGTCCTTCCCGCGCCACCGTGGGTATCATTTCCTCCACAATCAGCCGTATATATTCTTTTTTGTTCTCCCTGTACTCCACGGGAACCGCGTGGGCTCCCATAAAAGTTGGCACCACATCCACTGGGTGAAGCCTGTTCAGCTCCTTTATGGCCACCAGTGACTTTATCTCATCCTCTAAGTTAAGTCCGTATCCGCTCTTGGCTTCACAGGTGGTCGTTCCGTATTCGAGCATGCAGTCGAGAGCCTTCATTCCGTTTGAAATCAGCTCTTCTAAAGAAGCTCTTCTGGTTTTTTCGACGGTTTCGAGTATCCCGCCCCCCATCTTGAGAATATCAAGGTATTTTACGCCCTTCAATTTCAGTGAAAGCTCTTTCTGCCGCCAGCCAGAAAAAACAAGATGGGTATGGGGGTCCACAAGGCCAGGGGTGACCAGGTTCCCCCCGGCGTCAATTAATTTGGTATTTTCACTAGGTTCAAAATCCATTAGATTATTTGCTTTTCCCACGTCGGTGATAACGCCATCCTTTACCGCAATAAAAGCGTCTTCGATAAGCTCAATATGACCTTGCTCTTTGCCACCTTTTGCGCTATTTCCAACCGGAGTAGCTAACATTCCTATGTTTTTTATCAAGAGATCAGAATTACAAATCATGTTCATCCTCCATCTTATTCGGGAATCAAATAATTCTCGAGTATCTGCTTTTTGTCATCGAAATTCTCAAGTTGCAGGTAATACTTTACCACATCTATCAGAGCTTTCATGGGCGTTATGCCGACAATTTCGCTCCCAATGACATTCACACCGTATCTTTTGGCTTCTATTTTTATAAGTTCAAATGCCCTGTAGAGGGAAGTTTTTTCGTAATTCGTCATGTTCATGGAAACCTGTGCTATATTTTTGTCCTCCAGCATAACTCCTATGGCCCTGACGTTTTTCAGGCCTCCACCGCTTTCCCTGATAACTTTTGCTATGTTTTTGGCAATATTTATATCAGAAGTATTTAAGTTCACATTAAAGGCGATGAGCGGCATTCTCGCCCCCACTGCTACTGCGCCTGCCGTCGGGTGTATTTCAGGTTTTCCAAAATCGGGAGCCCATGCAGGGCCTTTTATTTTCTCTGCCATTCCCTCGAATTCGCCGCGCCTTATATCGGCCAGGCTTTTTCGTTCTGGCCTCGTCGCCGACTCTTCGTATAAAAACACGGGTATCGAAAGTTCTCTTGCAATTCTTTCCCCGACCTGGCGAGATATTTCAACACATTCTTCCATAGTTACGTCTTTTACAGGAACAAAGGGTATGACGTCAACAGCACCCATCCTCGGATGCTCGCCTTTATGTTTTGTCATGTCTATTAATTCTGCTGCCTTTGCCGCCGAAGCAAAGGCAGCCTCCTTTACGCCCTCCGGGTCGCCGACGAAAGTGAAAACGCTTCGATTGTGATTTTGATCGTAAGAATAATCAAGGAGCCTCACGCCTTTTACGGCTCGGATGGCATCAGCTATTGCTTCTATTACCTCTTTTCTTCTTCCCTCGCTAAAATTGGGAATGCACTCAACAAGCTTAGCCACAGGCCAACCTCCTTCCTTTTACTTCAGCATCGGCATTTTTATCCCGTGTTCTTTGGCAGTCCTTATGGCTATATCGTAACCGGCATCGGCATGGCGCATTACACCTGTTCCGGGGTCGTTATTTAGCACCCTTGAAATCCTGTAGGCCGCATCATCCGTCCCGTCGGCTACCACCACTACGCCCGCGTGAATTGAATAGCCGATACCAACGCCGCCGCCGTGGTGGACAGAAACCCAGGTGGCTCCCGATGCCACATTGAGCAAGGCATTCAAGATAGGCCAGTCGGCTATGGCGTCGCTGCCGTCCTTCATGGCTTCGGTTTCCCTATAGGGGGACGCAACAGAACCTGTATCGTGGTGGTCCCTACCTATAACTATAGGTGCAGAGAGTTCTCCTTTTCTCACCATCTCATTGAAAGCCAGAGCTGCTTTGGCTCTTTCTCCATACCTCAGCCAGCAGATCCTTGCCGGAAGGCCCTGGAAGGCGACCCTTTCCCTTGCTAATTTAATCCAGCGGGCAAGGTGTTTGTCCTCGGGGAAAAGTTCCAGGATCTTTTCGTCGGTCTTGTAGATGTCTTCCGGATCTCCGGAAAGTGCAGCCCAACGGAAAGGACCGCTTCCCTCGCAGAACAGGTCTCTTATAAACTCCGGTACATAACCCAAAATTTTAAATGCATCGATTACTCCTTCGTCGTAAGCCTGCCGCCTTATGTTGTTGCCGTATTCGAATACCACGGCACCGCGTTTTTTCATCTCGAGCATCGCCCTTACGTGGTTGGCTATGCTCTTTTTGGCCTTTGCTATATACTCCTTAGGATTGGTTTTCCTGAGCTTGATCGCCTGTTCAAGAGTCATCCCCGCGGGGACGTAACCGTTGAGAGGATCATGAGCGGAAGTCTGATCGGTCACCACATCGGGTATTATACCCCTTCTCGCCAGTTCCGGATGCACCTCAGCCGCATTGCCCACGAGCCCTATGGAAATGGCCCTTCCCTCTTCCTTCGCCTTGAGAGCCATATTGATAGCCTCATCCAGGTCTTCTACTATTACGTCGCAGTACTTGGTTTTTATCCTCTTTTCTATCCTGCTTCTATCTACCTCTACTACCAAAGCCACGCCTTCGTTCATGGTTATGGCAAGGGGCTGCGCTCCACCCATTCCGCCCATACCGGCAGTCAGGACCAGCTTGCCCTTAAGCGTTCCACCAAAATATTTGCTGGCACATGCGGCAAAGGTTTCATAGGTGCCCTGCAAAATGCCCTGAGTGCCTATATATATCCAGCTACCGGCTGTCATCTGACCGTACATGGTAAGACCCTTTTTCTCAAGTTCCCAGAAATTTTCCCAGGTAGCCCATGCAGGGACAAGCATCGCGTTCGATATTAATACTCTGGGCGCCATAGAATGGGTCTTAAAGATGCCCACGGGCTTGCCCGATTGGATGAGCAGCGTCTCGTCATTCTCCAAATTTCGCAATGCCTCTACGATTTTGTCAAAACACTCCCAGTTTCTGGCAGCCTTACCGGCACCCCCGTAAACTATTAGTTCATCGGGTTTTTCGGCAACTTCAGGGTCTAGATTGTTCATAAGCATCCTCAGAGCGGCTTCCTGTTGCCAGCTTTTGCAGGAAATTTCCTTGCCTCTCGGGGCTCTTATAACCCTTTTCATTGTTTATGCCTCCTTTTAAAAATTCGTTTATTATATATATTTCTCACTTTTCTTCTTTTACCCTTCGGAAAAATTCCTCATTATGTGGAATTTTTTGCTGAGCTTGAAGCGGCTAGGGGCATTCCTATCTCGTTTTTGAATACCCGGCTGAAATATCTTTATCACAGCTCAAAACCTTGACCGCCAGCTCTGATTCTACAGCCGTGGAAAACAATCCCATATCATCGGAATACGGCAGCACATTCTCGATATGAATTACCTGGCTTTTGCCCAGAAAAAACTTGTAATTCAGAGCCATCAGAGCTTCTTTATATGAGAAGGTAAATTATGAATATCTTTGTAGCGTCGGCCTATTCCCAACGAAATACTGAGCCGCGCACAGTTTTCTACCCTGTCTCTGATCTGTCTCCCCACCTGTAAGGTTTCTTTAACCTGGTGTTTACCGTCGCTTTCTGTTTCAATTAGAATTGCAAAAAGGTTTTCTTCCATGGGAACGACAAGACCGACGAAGGGCTTCACCGCTTCCTCAAGGGCCTTCATTGTCTTCAGTCTCAGAGCACGCTTTTGAATCTCACTCTTATTTCTCGTCTCGGTGTAATAATTGTCGTGGCTAACTACCATGACTGTGTTGGGCATCGCATTTATCCCCAAAGCCTTCAGTAAGAACCATATATCTTTTATACTCTCGATATTGTTGGAGAGCAATTCCCGCAAAAAGCCCGGACGCGCTAAAAATCTAAGCCGCCTCAATCTCTCCTCCCCCTAAAATACGGCGAAGTATTCCTTGAGTACCTATATACGACCATAAACCAGCGGTGGTCTGCTCGCAAGCAGTAAGCCCTTTTTTCTCCAGCTCGTAAAAAGTCTCCCACGTGGACCACTTGCGCACTATAAGCGCACCGGCCATTATCACTCTTGGAGCAAAGGAAAACGTCCTGAATACGCCCACGGGTTTGCCTGACTGAACTAACAGGGTTTCGTCGTTATCAGGCACTCGTAATTTCTTGATACTTTTCCGCTACCCCCCATACGCGATCAGATCCTGGGGTTTCTTGGCAATATCTGGATGCAAGCAATTCAAGAGGAGCCTTAGAGGCCCCTCCTGCTGCCAGCCTTTGCAGTTTAGCTGATTGCCTGTAGGTGATTTTAAGATTTCCATCAATACCATCCCCGAAATTAAATACCTGAAGGTTAAATAATCAGTCATGAAAGTTGGTGTACATAGCCAATGTCAATCGATAAAAACGCTCCCTTCGCAGATAAACCTTACATCAGTGGAAATGTAATTGGTGTCACCAGTCTCCACATAGATTATTCCCCCGGGCTGGCGCACCTTTATTTCCTCAGTTATTTCATTCTTGAGATGCAAACCTAAAGCCAAACTTCCAGAGCCACAACCTTTCTCGAAAACCCTAGTATTAGTATCCCTAACATAAACGTATGGCTTTATTTCGTATTCCAATTCCCCCAATTTTCTGTAAGGTATGATCCCTATAGCTTTTGCCACTATTTTATCCTTTAGCAATTCCAAAATATCATCGAAAAGCGTCAATTCGGGCCATTGTTCGAACACAAAATGACTAATACCTTCAAGTTCAATTATGGTCCCTGTAAGGTCACGTCCTCTTATTTTGGCAGTGAATCCCCTGATTGAAATAGGTTGGGGCATTTCACATTTTGCCCTATAAACAAAACTGGTTTTTGGTGTGACACAGCACTTTAAGGGATGTTCTGCCCCAGATACATCTATGTTAAATTCCACGTCATCGCAATATCCCTTATACCTTGCGTAGGCCGCAGCCGAAAGACTTGCGTTGCCGCAAAACTCTCCCCCCGCCATCTCAAGGCCAACAACAGAGTTGCCATTTTTTGGCGGAACGATAAATCCAATCTGTTCAGCACAAAGGTATTCATGTCCCATCACCTTTCTTGCGACCTCTATATATCGTATCGGCGGGCAGAAGCTCGTGACAAGCACCGTGGTGTTTTGAGAAGGGCTGGTTTTAACAAAATCGATTATCATTATTATTTATCTCCTTTCACTCAAAACTAATTTATTCCAATCCTCCAACTGCCTCTTCAATTCTTTTTACCAGCTCACCACTCTTTATAAAATTCGCAAGTTTTTTTACATCCACGCTTAATAACCTGTCTTCTACAATTTTGGGCACTATATCCCTTATGGCCTTATAAGCTAAGTCGGTCCCTTTGCCCAACCGAGGCGAGCGGTTTGCTTTCTCCATCCGGAAATCCAAAGCCTGAGTGGCACACAAAAGCTCAATAGCCAGGACATTGGTGGTGTTCTCTACCACTTTCAAAGCTTTCCGGGCTGCAATTGTACCCATGCTGACATGGTCTTCTTGATTGGCAGAAGAAGGTATAGAGTCAACACTGGCCGGGAAAGACAACGTCTTGTTCTCCGAAACTAGAGCTGCAGCAGTGTACTGGCTTATCATGAGGCCGGAATTCAGTCCGCCCCTTTCTGTCAAAAAGGCTGGCAATCCCTCATTGAGGTGAGGATTCACAAGCCGCTCTATGCGGCGCTCCGAAATATTTGCCAGTTCCGACACGGCTATGCTTAGATAATCCATGTTTATGGCCACGGGCTCCCCGTGGAAATTGCCTCCCGAAATTACCCTTTCTTCTTCGGGAAATATAAGGGGATTGTCTGTAGCCGAATTAATCTCAATTTCTAATACTTTTTTTACATGCCATATAGCGTCTTTTACCGCCCCATGAACCTGGGGTATACACCTTAATGCATAGGCATCCTGGACTTTTAGTTGTCCCTGCCAGGTAACGAACTCGCTGCCCTGTAACAACCTTCTTAGATTCCTAGCACACGATGCTTGGCCGGGATGAGGCCTTACTACCTGGACTCTTTCATCTAATGCGTCAATTATGCCGTTTAAAGCTTCAAAGCTTAAAGCTCCACAAATGTCGGCGACTTTTGACAGGTTCACAGCGCCGGCGAGGGCAAGGCTTCCCACCGCCGACATGGCCTGGGTTCCGTTTATCAGTGCAAGGCCCTCTTTTGCCTCAAGAACTACGGGTTTTATGCCGGCGCGTTCCAGGGCTTTTCCCCCGGGCAATAATTCACCCTTAAAAACCGCTTCTCCCTCCCCCATCATCACTAGGGCCATATGAGCGAGAGGAACCAGATCACCACTAGCTCCGAGTGAGCCTTGACATGGGACAAGAGGCGTAACTCCTTTATTCAACATTTCAATCAAAGTCATAAGAGTAGTAAGCCTGATTCCCGAGTATCCCTTTGCAAGGGCATTAATCCTCAGGAGCATCATGGCCCTTACCACTTCTTCGGGAAAGTAATCTCCAACTCCTACCGAATGGCTCCTTATGAGATTTATCTGCAGTTTTCTGGCGTCTTCTGGTGAAATAACTACATTGCAAAATTTTCCAAACCCTGTAGTAACACCGTAGACTATCTCCCCTCTTCCTATTATGTTTTCCACGTACTTTCTTGAATGCTCGATTTTTTCTATGGATTCGTCCGAAAGTTCCACCTTTTCACCCTTAATTGCAACTCTCACCACATCTTCTATACTGAGATTTTCTCCATTTATTATCATATCCCTGCACCTCCCGAAAAGTTGTCCATTTTTTAATGTAATGCTTTAACGTTTTAAAATCTCCCAAAAAGTCAATTAAGGGAAACACGAGGTTTCCCTTAATTGACCGATAAAAATACTAAAATACTTACAAATCTTATGTCCAACCACATATGCTTTGAGCAATCATAAGTCATGGTTGTCATACTAAGGATGCATTATTTCAGTTTAAATTCAATTTCCTATCCCATCCATCTGCCTTCTTGTTGCCAGAGATACCAGAACAAATATTATAAGGGAGATGATAGCGGCATAGATTTCCGCCGGTGCACCAAATATGTTGACCTTTGTCAATATCCCAAAGAGTGCAACTACAGATCCACCAACAAGAGAAGCCAGGGCACCTGCTCTTGTGGCCGACTTCCACAGGAGGCCCCCTATAACGGGAACAAATACACCGGCAGTATACATTGTATATGAGTAAATAAGAGCGTCAATTATCCCGGGAACAATGAGAGCTATGATTAAGGATAGGATACCAATTATAAACGTAAAATTCCTTGAGATATTGAGGAGCTTCTTTTCCTCCTTTACCTCATCCACATGGAAGGTTTCAATCCATAAGTCCTTTACAATATGGGAGGTTGCCGCGGTCAGAAGGGAGTCGGCGGTAGACATGATAGCCGCAAGTATTGCCCCAAGGACTATTCCTCCCAAAATAGGGTTCATCAAATTTTGAAGCACCCAGGGAACCGACATGCCACCTTGTTCCAAATCCGAAAGTGCCCGGGCACCCATTCCTATTATGGCCGGGAAAAAGCTTACGATTATGAGAATTATACCACCAAGAAGTGAGGCGTTTCTCGCCACTTTAGAGTCTTTTGCAGCAAAAAGCCTCTGGTAAAAGTCCTGCCCCACCAGAGTATACATAACCGTAGGAAGTAAAAGCCACATAATGCTGGAAGTACCCAGACCCCAGAAATTAAAGTAGCCCGCTTCGACGCCTTTCGCTGCAAGGGCTGAAGTAAGACCGGCTATTCCCCCCGTCTTTGCCAAAACCACAATGGTCGCCAAAATCACGCCAAATGCCGCTAGTATAAGCTGGACAAAATCAGTTATGGTGGCGGCCCAGAGTCCGCCTGTTGTGGTATAAATAATGAAAACCAGTGTTGCCAGAATAGCACCAGTATTTCCTTTGATACCTATTATGCCTAGAGCGTTCCTGGCCGAAAGAACCTGTGCAGCCAGTATACCGATCAATGCAAAAAGCGAAAGCAATGCCCCTAAAACCCTCACCGCCTTGCCGCCATATCTTTGTTCAAGATAATCGGGCACCGTATACAGCGCCAGATCTCTGAATTTGCTTGCCGTCATAAATGCCAGAAAAAGCAGACCAATGCCACAGGATACGCCGTACCACGCCCCCGATATACCGTATTTAAACCCGTATTCACCACCGCCCATAACGGCTCCGCCGCCGAAATGTGTAGCTGCTAGAGTGGCAGCGCACATCCAAACTCCTAGTCTTCTGCCAGCCAGTAAAAAGTCCGTCATTCCTTTAATGTAGTACCTGCTGCACCACCAGCCTATTAACAACATAAAGGCCATATAAAGAATTACGACAAATAATATCATACCTTTCGCCCCTCCCTCTGTTATTGCTTATTTTTTATTTATTTTCTTTATGTTAGATATATTCTTTTTAAATCTAGTTTTTCCTCTTTAAATTTTTTGTCAAGTTGGCACGGTTAATTGTAAAATTAAATGCGACAGTAAAAAAAGTTGAACCATAGCGTGAAACCCGATATGATGTTGGTTGGCAAAAAAACTAACACATATGGAGGGTTTC
>JASUSP010000043.1 GCA_030446005.1 Tepidanaerobacteraceae bacterium
TTTGAGCATGGCGCACTGGAGTGTAGCGCGGTTGAGGTCGAATAGTTCACAGGCCCTGCGGTAGGTTTCGCGGTTTAACTTTGCCCTGCTGGTAGTGTTAAGGGCTTCGGCCTGCTTTAGGAACCAGGCGCGGGCTTTTCGATATGTCTCGAGCATTCGAACCATCTTCTCCCGCTTGCCTTTGTTTGGGGATAGGAGTTTTACCTTTAGGGTTACTGTCTGCATGTAGTATCTCCTCCGGTTCGCTTAAATTTTAACATAACCGGAGAAAAATAGCAAGCCGCCATTCATCCCCCGATTAAAATCGGGGGCATTCTGGCGGATTTTTGTAAAATAATATTTCGATATTTTAAAAGTATAGCGCCAGGATAATTTACTAGAAATTGGGGGTTTTCGAAATGTTGACACATATTGTTAAAAGGGATGGAAGCATCCAGGAATTCGACAGGACTAAGATAGAAAACGCCATCTTTAAGGCCGCAAAGGCGGTGGGCGGAAGCGACAGGACCATCGCAAAGCGCCTGACCGATGAGGTCGTGAAAATTCTGGAAGAAAAATATGTCGATTCGGTTCCATCGGTAGAAAATGTGCAGGACGTCGTTGAAAAGGTGCTTATAGAAAATGGTCATGCAAAGACGGCAAAGGCCTACATCCTCTACCGCAAGCAGCACCAGGACATGAGGGAATTTCGAAAAGTATTTTTGGACATAGAGGAAACCGTCGACAATTACATAGGAAGGAATGACTGGAGAATCAACGAAAACAGCAACATGGGGTTTTCGCTCCAGGGGCTCAACAACCACATATCCAGCGCGGTGATTTCCAAATACTGGCTGAGCAAAATCTATCCGGAAGAAGTGAGAAATGCCCACCTGACGGGAGATTTTCACATCCACGATTTGGGACTCCTGTCGGTTTACTGCTGCGGCTGGGACCTCAAAGACCTTTTGCTTTCCGGCTTTACCGGGGTAAAGGGAAAGGTGGCCAGCAAGCCCCCAAAGCATTTCAGGTCTGCCTTAGGACAGATAGTTAACTTCTTTTATACTTTGCAGGGTGAAGCCGCAGGCGCTCAGGCCCTGAGTAATTTCGATACTTATCTTGCGCCTTTCATATACTACGATGGCCTGAGCTACAGAGAAGTAAAACAGGCCATGCAGGAGTTCATATTTAACCTGAACGTGCCTACTAGAGTAGGTTTTCAGACGCCATTTGTCAATATTACCCTGGACCTGGTACCGCCGGAGATTATAGCCAGGGAACCTGCCATAATCGGCGGAAGGTTCATGGATAAAACCTACGGCGAATTTCAAAGGGAAATGGATATGCTCAACATGGCCTTTGCCGAGGTGATGATGGAGGGAGACGCCAACGGACGAATTTTTACCTTTCCCATCCCCACTTACAACATAACTAGGGAGTTCGATTGGGATAGTCCCGTCGTTGACAAAATAATGGAGATGACCGCAAAATACGGGCTTCCGTACTTTTCCAATTTCATAAACAGCGACATGAAACCCGAGGATGTAAGGTCGATGTGCTGCCGTTTGCGTTTGGACAACCGGGAACTCAGAAAGCGGGGAGGCGGTCTTTTTGGGGCAAACCCCCTCACCGGGTCTATAGGCGTCGTAACTATCAACATGCCCCGCATAGGTTACCTTTCCAAATCCGAAGGCGAATTTTTCGAAAGGCTTTCCCGACTCATGGATATCGCAAAAACCAGCCTGGAAATAAAGCGGAAGGTACTAGAGCGCATGACGAGGGAGGGGCTTTATCCATACGCCAGATTCTACCTCAGGGATGTTTACGAGAGATTCGGGGCGTACTGGCAGAATCACTTTAACACCATCGGCCTTGTGGGCATGAACGAGGCTCTGGAAAATTTCATAGGATGCGGCATCGAAGACCCGGAGGGAAGGAATTTTGCACTGAAGGTTCTCGATTTTATGAGGGAAAAGCTCACAGAGTACCAGGAAGAAACCGGAGAACTTTACAACCTGGAAGCAACCCCTGCGGAGGGGGCCTCTTACAGGCTGGCCAAAAAGGACCGGGAGCTTTTCGGAGAAAAAATTATAACCTGCGGCAAGGACGAGCCCTATTACACCAATTCTACCCAGCTTCCTGTGGATTTTACTGACGATGTTTTTGCGGCTTTGGACCATCAGGAAGAGCTGCAGTGTAAGTACACCGGCGGCACAGTATTTCACATGTTCCTGGGAGAAAAAATCGATAAGGCCACCTGCAAGGCTTTGGTGAAGAAAATCGCGGAGAATTACCGGATACCTTACTACACATTGACTCCCACGTTTTCCGTTTGCGAGGACCACGGCTACATCACAGGAGAGCATTTTGAGTGCCCCTCGTGCGGGAAAGAATGCGAGGTATACAGCAGAATAGTGGGATATTACAGGCCGGTACAGTGCTGGAACAACGGCAAGAAAGCTGAATTTGCGGATAGAAAGGAATACAAAATATATGCCGTTAATATATGATTTCATGCCGGTGTCCCTTTCAGATTACCCTGGAGTTGTGGCGTGCACCGTATTTCTGCCGGGGTGCAATTTCAGGTGTCCCTACTGCCACAACGGCCCGCTGGTCACGCAAAGTCCCGAGGGAAAAGTGACCGAGGGTATTCTTTTTGAATATCTTGAGAAAAGGAAAAATCTCGTCGACGGAGTGTGCATAACCGGCGGCGAGCCCACTTTGTGGGGCGACCTTGGAGACTTTTTAGAAAAGCTAAAAAAAAGGGGATTGAAAGTCAAACTTGACACTAACGGTTCGAGACCAGAGGTTATAAAAGAGCTTCTTCATAAGGGCCTCATCGATTATGTGGCGGTGGATATAAAGGTGCCGCCGGAAGGTTATAACCTTTTTACGAAGCAAAAAGAGTACGTTGAAGGAATTATAAAAACCGTGGAGCTTATAAAGGCTTCTTCAGTGGACTACGAATTCAGGACCACCGTGCACGAAAAAATCCTCTCGCTGGAAGATATAAAAGCCATCGCCCGGTGGCTTTCAGGTGCGAAAAAGTACGTGCTGCAGGGGTACCGGTACTCCGAAGGAGTGCTGGACCCGGAGTTTTGCGGGGGAAAACCCTGCGATGTTGCTTTTCTGGAAAAAGCAAAGGAAGAGATTTTAAACCATTTCGGCGAAGTTATTATACGAAGCTAGGAGGCAGGAGCATGGTTACGTGCCAGGTTTCCCTTTTTCCTCTGGGGAGGGAAGATTACGAGAAAGTAGTACTGAAGGTCCTTGACCAGCTTAAAGATTTTGACGTAGAAATGGAGCTGACACCTCTGAGCACTATCATAAGGGGCGATGACGAAGAGGTGTGGAAGGCAGTAAGAGCCCTTTACGAGGAAGGCCTGAAGGAGGGCGGCAAAATAATATTTACCGTCACGATGACCAACCGAAACGGACGTAGTTGAGAATGGATAGGTATATGCTCCCGTTATCAGGGGGCTTTTTTTATACTGGTAAAATTTCGCTATTTATGATATAATAAGAAAGCATCTATATGCATATAACATATAGAGGAGGTATGACAATATGTGTAAATGTCATAATGTTCACCATTTTCACCACTCGAAAGAAGGTTGTCCGGGTTTCAGGATGGAAAAATTCATTCAGCCATGCATGTTGCTTCTGCTTTACGAAAGGCCGGCCCACGGCTATGAACTGATGGAAAGGCTCCAGCGGTGCGGTTTTTCAGGGAATATCGATCCGGGGGTTGTATACAGGAATTTGCGAAAGATGGAAGAAGAAGGGTGGATTAGGTCCGAGTGGGAAAGCGGAGAATCGGGCCCTGCCAGAAGGCGTTACACCCTGACGCCCGAGGGAGAGGAGGCCATTCACGGTTGGGCCGTCCATGTGAGATATCAGATGGAGAGGTTAAAGGCTTTTCTCGATAAGTACGAAGAGTTTTTCAGGAATGATGAGGGCAAAGAGGATTAAAACATGAAAAAAGCAGGGGGTATAAAGCGTGTTTACTGCCTTTCTCTATGCAGTCACGATAATTTTCTTTCTATTTTCGCTGGCCAAAGACGCAAAAAAAACTAAAATGGCTTTAATTAAATCATGGAAGTCTTTTGCCAATATATTGCCGCCTTTTTTGACGGTTCTCTCTCTCGTAGGATTGGTATTAACGGTGCTTAATCCCGATTTAATCTCAAGAATTATCGGAGCAAAGACCGGTATAAAGGGAATGCTTATTACATCTTTTATAGGAACCATAACTTTAATACCGGGCTTTGTGGCCTTCCCCCTAGCTGCATCGCTTTTGGGAAAAGGGGCAGGGATCATGCAGCTTGCGGTGTTTATTTCGACCCTTATGATGGTGGGGTTTGTCACCATCCCCCTTGAAATCAGCTATTTTGGCCGAAAGGTGGCTTTTTGGCGAAACGGCCTTGCTTATATTTTCTCATTTCTTGTAGCCTTTATCATAGGGATGGTGGTATCATGAAAAATCTAAAAGCTTATGGACCTTTTTTGGGCGTGCTGGCCGTCGACCTAATCATTGTCGCTCTCAACAGAGAACTTGGTCTAAAAATAATTGCCAATACCGGAAAGAATTTTCTGCAGATGGCAGGCGTAATACCCCCTATATTTTTGCTTCTGGGACTATTGGACATCTGGGTGCCCCGGGAGACGGTGGTAAAATTTATGGGGGAAAGGTCAGGCGTAAAAGGGGTGCTCCTCAGCATTTTTCTAGGGGCGGCTGCGGCAGGTCCCCTCTACGGCGCCTTCCCCGTTGCCAGCGTGATGATAAAAAAGGGGGTAAAGCTCACAAATATACTGATATTTCTCGGGGCTTGGTCCACTTTAAAAATACCCATGTTTCTTTTCGAGATATCTTCACTGGGTTACAAATTTGCAATAACCAGGTGGATAGTGAACTTCTTCGGTATAATTGCCATGGCATACTTGATAGAAGGGCTCATAACTAGAGAGGAAATAGATGAAATATATAAAAAACACGCGAGCGATTTTTGAAGTCTTCCTACTCCATTACGGCTCCCTTGCTGGCAGAGCTCACAAGCCTTGCGTATCTTTCCAGGTAATAGCCCTTCGGCGCTTTTACGGGCGGCTTTTTCCAGGAAGCCAGCCTTGCTTTTATCTCTTCGTCGCATAGCCTCACATCAAGTTTCCTGGCAGTGATATCTATGCTTATAATATCCCCATCGCGGACTACGGCTATCGGGCCTCCTTCCATGGCTTCCGGAGATACGTGGCCTATCGATGCACCCCTTGTGCCTCCCGAGAACCTGCCGTCGGTAATGAGGGCCACTTCCCTGTCGAGTCCCATGCCGGCAAGGGCCGCAGTTGGGCTCAGCATCTCGCGCATACCCGGTCCTCCTTTTGGACCTTCGTACCTTATTACGACCACATCTCCCGGTTTTATCATACCGCCGGTGATGGCGTTGAAGGCGTCCTCCTCCGAGTCGAATACCCTGGCCGGGCCTTCGTGGCGCATCATCTCAGGTGCCACCGCCGACTGCTTGACCACCGCACCCTCGGGTGCGAGATTTCCGTAAAGCACCGCGATTCCACCTTCCGGAAGGTAGGGGTTTTCAAGGGGCCTTATGACGTTAGAATCGAGCACCTTTGCGGATGATGCGATTTCCCCTATGGTCCTTTCGGAGACGGTGATACATTCGGTATTTAAAACTCCGAGTTCTAAAAGCCTGTTTAATACCGCAGGAATCCCGCCGGCCTTGTCCAGGTCCTCCAGGTGGTGCTCGCCTGCGGGGCTTAATTTGCAGAGATTCGGGACTTTGCGGGATATCCTGTCGAAAGCGTCAAGCTGAAGCTGGACTCCCGCCGCATGGGCTATTGCCATGAGGTGCAGCACCGTGTTGCTCGAGCCACCTATGGCCATGTCAACGGCTATGGCGTTTTCGAAGGCCTGTAAGGTTAAAATATCCCGCGGCTTTATGTTTTTATTCACCATCTGCATGAGCTTTCTTCCCGCACGGTTTGCAAGCTGCATGCGCCTTCCGGTCACGGCGGGTACAGTTCCGTTTCCCGGTAGTGCTAGACCCAGGACCTCCGCCATGCAGTTCATCGTGTTTGCGGTGAAAAGCCCCGCACAGGAACCGCAACCCGGACATGCGTTAAGTTCTATTTCTTCAAGCTCCTCGAGGCTTATCTTTCCGGCGGCGTAGGAACCGACACCTTCGAAAGGCCCGGATATCAGGTCTATTACCTTTCCGTTATACCATCCCGCCAGCATCGGACCTCCGCCCACGTAGACTGCGGGAATGTTCAACCGGGCTGCAGCCATTAGCATACCCGGCACGATCTTATCACAGTTTCCTATGAGCAGCATCCCGTCAAATCCGTGGGCCAGCACCATCGCCTCGATGGAATCGGCAATTAGCTCTCTGGAGGCAAGGGGGTACTTCATGCCGAAGTGGTTCATGGAAATGCCGTCGCATATGCCTATAACGGGGAATTCTATCGGAGTTCCTCCTTCTTCGAGAATCCCCCTCTTTGCGGCATAGGCTATTTGGTCAAGATGATAATGCCCCGGCACCACCTCGTTATGGGCGTTTACCACCGCTATAAGAGGCCTTCGAAGTTCTTCGGGGGTGTAGCCCATAGCGTAAAAAAGCGACCTGTGCGGTGCCCTCTCGGGGCCTGATTTGACTCTGTCGCTCAGCATTTTGAGTTTCCTCCCTGCATCGTGAAATTTCAAAATAAAAACGTAATAGGACATTTTTTGATATTATATGAAACCGTGGAAGGCCTGTCAATAAAGTAATTTTTATAAAAAAACATTAAAAATTATAAAAACCCCCCTTGACAAAAAAGAATTTAAGATGTTAAAATAACGCTCAAAATATAAAATAGCCAATTGTGATGAAGGAGAGCAGGACGGCTGGCCGGTCAAAGAGAGCCGGGGAAGGTGAGAGCCGGTACCGCGCCGGCGTTCTTTCTCGCTCCTGAACAGCCCGGGTGAAAAAAAGTAGCCCGGAGCCGCCTTAGAGCGTTAAAGAATGAGGCCCGAAATTGAGCGTTTCGGGTAAAGCAGGGTGGTAACGCGAGGAAAACCTCGCCCCTGATACGGCTTGTATCGGGGGCGGTTTTTTTTTACCAAAAAAGGGGTGGGAAGATGATGCGGATTACGGCGGCCGAGGCTTTGGTAAGGTGTTTGGAAGAAGAAAAAGTAGAAGTGGTCTTCGGTTATCCGGGAGGAGCGGTGCTGGAAGTATACGATGCTCTTTATTTTAACAAAAAAATAAAGCACGTGCTCACCCGTTCAGAACAGGCGGCAGCTCATGCGGCCAGCGGATATGCCAGGGTTTCCGGTAAGGTGGGAGTCTGCATAGCCACATCGGGGCCCGGCGCCACCAACCTGGTGACGGGCATAGCCACGGCCTATATGGACTCAATCCCGATCGTTGCCATAACCGGCCAGGTACCGTTAAGTCAAATCGGCGGCGACATGTTCCAGGAAGTGGATATAACGGGTGCCACTGCTCCTTTTACTAAACACAATTACCTTGTTAAAAACGCTGGCGATGTACCGAGGATAGTTAAGGAGGCTTTTCACATAGCCTCCACGGGGCGGCCGGGGCCCGTTCTTATAGATTTGCCCCGGGATGTGGCCCGGAAAAAAATAGACTTTACTTATCCCGAGGAAGTGTCTTTGAAAGGCTATAAGCCTACGTTGGAAGGGCATCCGCTGCAAATTATCAAGGCTGTGGAGGCCATCAATAGTGCGAAAAGGCCGGTAATATTAGCCGGCGGCGGGGTGATATCCTCCGGAGCTCATGACGAGCTTATGAGACTTGCCGAAACCGCCGATATTCCCGTAACGGTTTCCCTGATGGGAATAGGCTCCTTCCCGGGGGAGCATCCTCTCTTTTTGGGGATGGCGGGCACCCACGGCATGCCCCGGGCGAACGCAGCCCTGAAAGAGTCCGATCTAGTCATTGCCTTGGGCTGCCGGTTCAACGACAGATTAACCGGTGGGGCCGGAGGATTCAATAAGAATACAAAAATAATCCACGTGGATGTAGACCCGGCCGAGATTGGAAAGAACGTAAAGGTCGATATCCCCATCGTGGGAGATATAAAAAACGTCCTCCGCGAACTTTTAAAGAGAATAGAAAAGCGGTCCAGGAAAGATTGGAAGGATTATCTGGAAGGATTGAAAGGCGAGGATGTTGTGGAGGGCTGCGGTGATATTTCACCCTTGGACATAATCGGTGAACTTTACGAACAAACGAGGGGCGAGTTGATAATTACCACTGACGTGGGAGCTCATCAGATGTGGACGGCCAGGTACTATAAATTTAAGCACCCCAGAAGCTTCATAACCTCCGGTGGGCTCGGCACCATGGGTTACGGCCTTCCGGCGGCTATAGGTGCGAAAATCGCAAACCCCAACAAACAGGTGATTCATATCACGGGCGACGGCAGCTTTCAGATGAATTTTGCGGAACTTGCGACGCTCAGGGAAAACGACCTTTCGGTGAAGATAATACTCTTCAACAACAGGGGTTTGGGGCTCGTAAAGGAACTGCAGGACATTCACTGCGGCGGCAGGTACAGCCAGGTGCATTTCGGATTTCTTCCTGATTTTGTAAAGCTGTCCGAAAGCTACGGAATAAAAGCGTTAAGAGTCGAGAGCAAGAAGGAGCTTGAAGAAGCGATTTCCACGATGCTTAAAGAAGAGGGTAGTTTTCTCTTGGAATGCAGATTAACGATAGAGGCAAGGGTAAAGAGCCTGATAAAGGAGGGAAAAACTTATGAAAGCCACGCTGGCAGTCTTGGTTGAAAACCATCCTGGGGTCCTCTCCAGAGTGGCCGGCCTTTTTGCCCGGCGGGGGTTCAACATCGAAAGCCTCGCGGTCGGCCCTACGGATAATCCGGAAATTTCCAGGATGACGATTGTGGTGGATGGGGATGAGAGGGTAATCGAACAGATAAAAAAGCAGCTCAACAAACTGGTGGATGTGATAAAGGTGAGTTTCATAGAACCCGAAAATTCCGTGAGCCGCGAGCTTGTGATGATTAAAGTGAACACGGAACCCGAAAAGAGGTCAGAAATAATCGGCATAGCCGAAATTTTCAGGGCAAACATCATCGATGTCAGCAGGGATTCGATGATTATCGAACTTACCGGGGATAAGGATAAGGTCAATGCCATGGAGGAGATATTGAGGCCTTTCGGGATAAAGGAGCTTGTTAGAACCGGAATAATAGCGATGAACAGGGGTAGTAAGTGCATCGAATCTCCAGAACAGTAAAGGCGCGCCTGAAAAGGCGCAGAACATAAATCATAAAAAAATTTAGGAGGGGATTACTCATGGCGAAGATTTATTACGACAGCGATGCGGATTTAAAGGTCCTGCAGGGCAAGAAAGTGGCGATAATAGGATACGGGAGCCAGGGACACGCCCATGCCCTTAACCTGAAGGAAAGCGGCGTGGACGTGATTGTGGGGCTCTATGAAGGAAGTAAGTCGTGGAAGCAGGCAGAACAAGCGGGACTTACCGTAAAAAGTGTGGCCGAGGTGGCCAAGGAAGCGGATATCATCATGCTTCTAACACCTGACCACGTCCAGCCAAAGATTTACGAAGAGCATATAAAGCCGCAACTGAAGGAAGGCAAGGCCCTGGCTTTTGCCCATGGGTTCAACATACGGTTCAACCAGATTGAACCGCCGGAGTACGTGGACGTATTCATGGTGGCGCCTAAAGGTCCCGGGCACCTTGTGAGGAGGATGTACGAACAAGGAGCCGGAGTTCCGGCACTGATTGCAGTCCACCAGGACTACAGCGGAAAAGCCCTGGAAATAGGATTGGCTTACGCAAAGGGAATCGGGGCCACAAGGGCGGGGGTCATAGAAACTACCTTTGCCGAAGAAACCGAAACCGACCTTTTCGGCGAGCAGTGCGTGCTCTGCGGAGGACTTACCGAACTCATCAAAGCCGGTTTCGAAACCCTGGTGGAAGCGGGATATCAGCCTGAAATCGCGTATTTTGAGTGCCTCAATGAGATGAAATTGATAGTGGACCTGATATACGAAGGCGGGATAAAGTGGATGAGGTATTCTATCAGCGACACCGCCAAGTACGGCGACATTACGGTCGGAAAAAGGATAATAACGGAAGAAACCAGGAAAGAAATGAAAAAGGTATTGGAGGAAATAGTGAGCGGGGAATTCGCAAAAAGGTGGATTTTGGAAAATCAAGCGGGAAGGCCCGTCTACAAGACGCTGCTTGCAAAAGATGCTGAACATCCCATCGAAAAAGTGGGCGAAACCCTCCGCAGTATGATGCCTTGGTTGAAAAAGTAAAACGATCTGGGGGTCTTATTATGACCAAGAGGGTATGGATATTCGATACGACTCTGAGGGATGGAGAACAAACCCCCGGCGTAGCGTTAAACGCAAGGGAAAAACTGGAAATAGCAAAACAGCTTGCAAAAATGAAAGTGGATGTAATCGAAGCCGGGTTTCCGGTAGCTTCAAAGGGGGATTTTGAAGCGGTGAAGGGAATCGCGGAAAACGTGAAGGGCCCGGTTATAGCGGCCCTCGCCCGGGCGAATTTCAGGGACATAGACACGGCCTGGGAAGCGTTGAAGAACGGCGAAAATCCGAGGATACACACATTCATCGCTTCTTCCCCCATACACATGAAATACAAACTCAAAATGACGCCGGAGCAGGTGCTTGAGGCGGCAGCCGAGGCTGTAAAAAGGGCCAAAAGCTACACCTCTGATGTGGAGTTTTCCGCCGAAGATGCAAGCAGGTCCGACTTGGAGTTCCTTTGCAGGCTTTTTTCCACTGCAGTGAAAAACGGCGCTACGGTGATAAACATCCCCGATACAGTGGGTTATTCGACTCCAGAGGAATTCGGCGAACTGGTAAGGGTGCTCAGGGAGAGGGTGCCGGAACTCGACAACGTGATTGTAAGCGTCCACTGCCACGACGATCTGGGGATGGCGGTGGCCAATTCCCTCGCGGCGGTGAAAAACGGGGCAACCCAGGTGGAATGTGCGGTAAACGGCCTCGGTGAAAGGGCGGGAAATGCGGCTTTGGAAGAAATTGTCATGGCTCTCGTGACGAGAAAGGACGTCTACAAAGTGGATGTGGGAGTGGATACCAGGCAGATTTACCGCACCAGCAAGCTGGTGAGCTCTCTTACCGGAATATTCATCCAACCCAACAAGGCGATAGTAGGTGCCAACGCCTTCGCCCACGAGTCGGGCATTCACCAGCACGGGGTGCTCGCCGAAAGGTCCACCTACGAGATAATGACGCCGGAATCGATTGGCCTTCCCTCCAACAGAATAGTGCTCGGAAAGCACTCCGGGCGCCATGCCTTTTTCCACAGGTTAAAGGAATTGGGCTATGACATTCCGGAAGAAGAAGCTTTAAAGGCTTTCGAAAAATTTAAGGACCTTGCGGACAGAAAAAAGGAAGTCACCGACGAGGATATAGAAGCTATTCTCGGAGAACAGGTGGTCAAGATTCCAAAAGTAATCGAACTTGAATACTTTCTGGTTTCCTGCGGCAACCAGTCTATTGCGACGTCCACCGTGCGCGTAAAAAAGGAAAACAAAGTGGTGGAGGAAGCGTCCACCGGAGATGGACCGATAGACGCCACATACAAGGCTATTGACAGGGCTTGCGGCATAAGCTGCAAGTTGGTGGACTATTCGATAAAGGCAGTTTCCGGCGGAAAGGATGCCATGGGCGAGGTTGTGGTAAAAGTGGAAAGGGACGGCAGGATTTTCACCGGCCGCGGCCTCAGCACCGATATAATAGAGGCAAGCGCACTGGCGTACGTGAATGCCCTGAACAAAAGCTTTATGAACAACGGGGAACCCGCTTTGCAATAAGGTAAGGAATGACAAAAAGCGGAGGAGATATCTATGAAGATGACCATAAGCCAGAAAATAATAGCATACCACTCGGGGAAAGATTACGTCGAGCCGGGAGAGTTCGTGTTTGCCGATGTGGATCTGGCGCTGGCCAATGACATAACGGGCCCCGTGGCCATTTCGGAATTTAAAAAGGCAGGGGGAAGCGAGGTTTTCGATAGGGATAAAATAGCCCTAATTCCAGATCACTTTACACCGTGCAAGGACATAAAGTCTGCCGAACTTTGTAAGGCTCTTCGCGAATTTGCAAGGGAGCAAAGAATCACCCATTACTACGAAGTGGGCAGGATGGGAATAGAACACGCGCTTTTGCCCGAAATGGGACTGGTGCTCCCGGGGGATTTGGTAATCGGAGCCGACTCCCATACGTGTACCTACGGCGCGCTAAGTGCTTTTTCGACGGGAGTGGGGAGCACCGATTTGGCATTTGCCATGATGACGGGCAAATGCTGGCTGCGGGTGCCTGAATCGATGAAGTTTGAATACGTGGGAAAGCCGAAACCCTATGTCACCGGGAAAGATTTGATATTGTACACCATCGGGGATATAGGGGTGGATGGAGCACTTTATAAATCCATGGAATTCGCCGGGGAAGCCCTGAAGTTTTTGTCGATGGATGAAAGGTTTACGATGACCAACATGGCTGTGGAGGCGGGCGCAAAAAACGGCATAATGGAGCCCGACGAAAAGACGCTGGAATACGCAAGAAAAAGAGGAAAAAGGGAATTTAAAGTATTGAGAAGCGATGAAGGGGCGCCTTACGTCGATATCAGAACTTACGATGTATCGAAGATAAATCCGCAGGTGGCAAAACCCCACTCTCCAGACAACGTGGCGGACGTATACGAACTTACCGATGTAAAGATAGACCAGGTGGTAATCGGCTCCTGCACCAACGGAAGGCTTGAGGACATGAGGATGGCGGCCGAGGTCCTGAAAGGCAGGAAGGTACACCCCGAGGTGAGGCTTATTGTCATTCCTGCCACGCAGGAAGTTAGCCTTCAAATGGTGAAGGAAGGCATAACGGAAGTATTTCTGGAGGCGGGAGCGGTGGTGAGCACGCCCACTTGCGGGCCCTGCCTGGGCGGCCACATGGGAATACTGGCGAAGGGAGAGAGGGCTGTGGCGACCACCAACAGGAACTTCGTAGGGAGGATGGGGCATCCCGAAAGCGAAGTGTACCTTTCCAACCCGGCGGTGGCGGCGGCGTCGGCGGTGCTGGGGCGGATAGCCCATCCCGAGGAGGTGTTGAGAGGATGAAGTTTACCGGAAGAGCCTGGGTGTTCGGCGACAACGTGGATACCGACGTTATTATTCCGGCAAGATACCTGAATACCGTGCAGCCGGAAGAACTCGCCCTTCACTGTATGGAAGATATCGACCCGGAATTCGCCAAAAAGGTGAAAAGGGGCGACATAATCGTGGCGGGGAGAAATTTCGGCTGCGGAAGTTCAAGGGAACATGCGCCTCTTGCCATAAAAGCTGCTGGTGTGAGCTGCGTAATCGCCAAATCCTTCGCCAGGATATTTTACAGAAATGCCATAAACATAGGACTTTCGGTGCTGGAGTGCGAGGAGGCAGCGGAAAACATAAAAGAGAATGACGAAGTAGAAATCGATTTGGAAAAGGGAATCATAAAAAACCTGACTTCTGGCAGAGAATTTGCTGCAAAGCCTTATCCTGACTTCATCGAAGAGATAATTAGAGCCGGAGGCCTTTTGAATTACGCCCGCCGGGGAGGGGAAGGCCGTGTATAATGTGGTCCTCCTCCCCGGGGATGGTATTGGCCCCGAGGTGATGGCCCAGGCGAAAAAGGTCCTCTATGCCGTTTCAGAAATGTTCGGGATAGCGTTTAACCTGAAAGAGGCGCCGGCAGGGGGAACATCGATTGATGAGTTGGGTGTGCCGCTTTCCGATGAAACCATAGAACTTTGCAGGGAATCCGATGCGGTGCTTTTCGGCGCGGTGGGAGGTCCCAAGTGGGACCACCTCCCAATGGAACTAAGGCCTGAAAGGGCTATACTGGGTCTTAGAAAAGAACTGGACCTTTTTGCAAACCTGAGGCCCGCCTTTTTAATCCCGTCGCTTGCCGCGAAATCACCGCTGAAAGGCGAAATTCTGTCGAAGGGCGTAGACATTCTTGTGGTCCGGGAGCTCACGGGCGGTCTTTACTTCGGGGAGCCCAAGGGCATAAAGGTCAGGGATGATAAAAGGATAGCTTACGATACCCTGGTGTATACCGAGGATCAAATAAGAAGGGTTGCAGAAATAGGTTTTAGACTCGCGCAGCAGAGGAAAAAAAAGCTCTGCCTGGTGGATAAAGCCAACGTCCTTGAAAGTTCCAGGCTTTGGCGCGAAGTGGTGTCGGAAGTCACAAAAGAGTTTCCAGACGTGGAGCTTTCCTATATGTATGTGGATAACTGTGCGATGCAGCTTGTGGCAAATCCAAGCATGTTTGACGTAATCCTCACGGAAAATACTTTCGGAGATATTTTGAGCGATGAAGCGGCGGCGGTTATAGGCTCCATAGGACTCATGCCTTCGGCCAGCCTGGGAGATAAAAAGCCGTATCTTTACGAGCCGGTTCACGGTTCGGCCCCAGACATAGCTGGAAGAGGGCTGGCAAACCCGATAGCCATGATACTGTCCGCGGCGATGATGCTGGAATTGTCCTTCGGGTTGAAAGAGGCTGCCGAGAAAGTGAAGGATGCGGTCGTAAAAGCACTGAACGCAGGATATGCCACACCCGACATAGCTTTACCAGGAATTAAAATTGTATCCTGTGAAGAAATGGGAGATATCGTGGTTTCTTTTCTTGCAAAATAAAGATTTTTGTTGTATAATCAAACACAATAAATATTTATAATAGCATAAACGGCGATGAAGAGGACAGTAGGTAACTTCCCGAGGTTACAGAGAGTCGGGCAAGGTGAGAGCCGATACCGAGGGATTTACCGAAAATCACCTCCGAAGCTGCCGGGGTGAAACTGAGTAGCTCCGGTCGGGGCCCTTTTTAGGGAATAGGCACCCGTTAAAGTGCCGGGTATCGGACCGAAAGGTCCCGTACCTGCCGAGGTCCGTACCGTGAGGTGCGGATGAAGAGGGTGGTACCGCGAAGGCCCTTCGCCCCTTGTTTTTTGAGGAGCGAAGGGCCTTTTTGATTTGGAAAAAACTTTTTTTAAGAGGTGGAAAAAATGACGGGAGCAGAGGTACTTTTGAAAGCCCTTGAAGAAGTAGGGGTGGAGGTAATATTTGGATTTCCGGGAGGGGCCGTGCTGCCCATATACGATGCGCTTTACAGTAACAGGAAGATAAGGCATGTAAGGACAGTGCACGAACAGGGGGCCGCCCATGCGGCGGACGGTTACGCAAGGGCGACCGGCAAGGTGGGGGTGGTTATAGCCACTTCAGGGCCGGGTGCCACCAACCTGGTGACGGGGATAGCCAACGCGTACATGGACTCCGTACCTATGGTGGTGCTTGCCGGTCAGGTTTCTACCGATTTGATAGGGAAGGATTCCTTCCAGGAAGTGGATATATGCGGAATTACCCTGCCGATAACGAAGCACAGCTTTATGCTAAGGGACAAGAGGGAGATTTTGAAAACCGTGAGGGAAGCCTTTCGCATAGCGGCATCGGGTAGGCCGGGCCCTGTCGTCATAGAACTGCCGAAGGATATTATGGCTTCGGAAACTAATATGGAAGAACAAAAAGAGGATTTGGACTTATCCTTTAGAGTCCTTTCTGAAAAGATAAATTCTTCACACGATGAAAAAGAAAACCTGGAAAGAGCTGTCGAAATGATAATGAAGTCGGAAAGGCCGGTAATTTATGCCGGCGGCGGTGTAAAACTGTCAGGCGCTTCTTCGGCTTTGAAAACTTTTGCAGAAAAAATACACTGTCCCGTCACAACCACCCTCATGGGTATCGGATGTTTTCCGCACGACCACGAGCTTTATCTTGGGATGCTGGGGATGCACGGCACTCCCTGGGCGAATCTTGCGGTTAGCGAATGCGACCTTTTGGTGGCGGTAGGTGCTCGATTTGACGACCGGGTGACGGGGAAGACGGATGAGTTTGCAAAGAATGCAAAGATAATCCACATCGACATAGATTCTGCAGAGATAGGCAAAAACGTGAGGGCGGACCTTTCTCTGCACGGGGACGCGAAGGAGCTTTTGTCCAGACTCGTTGAGATTGTTCCCGAAAAACGCCACGGTGACTGGCTAAAGAGGATAGGGTATTTTAAAAACAAGTATTTATTAAAAGATTCTAGAAGAGAATTGACCCCCAGATATGTAATAGAGGAGATAAACGAACTCACCGAAGGCAAGGCGATAATAGCGACGGAAGTGGGACAGCACCAGATGTGGGCTGCTCAATATTACAAATTTGAAGATTCTTCGAGTTTCATAACATCAGGGGGCCTCGGGACCATGGGCTTTGGGCTCCCTGCGGCCATAGGGGCAAAAGTTGGAAGGCCGGATAAGGTTGTTTTCGATATTGCAGGTGACGGCAGCTTTGAGATGAACTGCCACGAGCTTTTGACCGCACTGAGGTACGATATACCGGTAATAGTGGTGGTTTTTAACAACAGGAGCCTCGGGATGGTCCGGCAGTGGCAGGAGATGTTTTACGGCGGCAGGTTATCCCATTCGGATTTGGGGGATGTGGCCGATTACGCAAGGATAGCCGAAGGGTTTGGAGTAGCCGGATACAGGGTTACGAGGAGTGACGAGGTGCGCGAGGCAATAAAAAGGGCGATAAATGAGGAAAAACCGGCGGTGGTTGAGGTAGTGATAGATAAGGACGAAAAGGCCGTTCCCATAGTCCCTCCTGGGAAACCCATATATCAGATGCTGGGAATAGATTGATATGATAGAAAAAAATTGATTTAACGTTCTTATCGCAAGAAGTCTCCCTCTTTTATAAGATGGAGATGAATTGCGGTTGATAAGTATTCAGTTTCGGTATATAATAGACCTGGTGATGATTGTGAAATTCGACTCGAATAAACATTCAGTATTT